>DATMSY010000230.1:0-16885 GCA_035565135.1 Devosia sp. | reverse complement strand
GGAGGTTCCCGCTTTCGCGGGAATGACATCGTGGTGGGTTGCCAGCGCTACTCCTTATCCCCTTCATCGTCCCCTTCCCCGCCAATGGCGTCGAGGAATTCCAGCAGCATGGCATTGACCAGCTCGGGCCGCTCGATGCTGGGGATATGGGCGACGCCTTCCAGCACGGCGGCAAAGGCATTGGGCATTTCCTCGGAGAGATATTCGTGGCGCTCGATCAGCGCGGTGAAATCCTCGTCGCCCACCAGCAGCAGGGTCGGCGCATTGACTTCGGAAACCCGGCGCCAGGCGCTGGGGCGCTCTTCTTCCTGGGTCAGCGGCGGCTTGCTCAAAGCCAGCGCGTTCATCTCGAGAAAGAGTTCGCGCGCCGCGCCGCCGACACGCCCGCTTTGCGCGCGCGGGCCATCGAGCCATTCATGGGCCTGCACGCGATTGAGCATATCCCAATCACCGCGCTCATAGGCATCTTCCTCAGCCGCCTCGATCATCCGCTCGACATCGGTTGCCGTCCAGGGCGAGCCGGTCACCGAGGTGCCGATCAGCACCAGCCCGATGACGCGGCCGGGATCGCGCAGGGCGAAATCCACTGCGAGCCCACCGCCCATGGAGCAGCCGACAAAGACCGCGGCGTGAATGCCAAGGGCATCGAGCACGGCTTCGAGATCATCGACATGGTTGAAGGCCTCGTCTTCCGAGACGGTCTCGCCATAGCCGCGCCGGTCATAGGCCACGGCATGCCAGCCGGCATCAGCGACGGCCTGCATCTGCTCGGACCACATGCGCTTGTCGCAGACGCCTGCATGCAGGAAGACGACGGGCAGCCCCTCCCCCATTTCCACGCCGGCAAGCTTGGCCCGACCGATATCGAGCTCGAAGGGCTCCAATGACACGGCTTATTCTCCACTAGGTTCGGCGGAGGCATAGCGCATTGAGGCCGCGAGGCAAATGGCGCCGCTCAGGAAGACCTCATGGTGAGCCTGTCGAACCACGATGTCGGGAGAGTGGAGAATTGGGTGCACGACCTCGTCCTTCGACAGGCTCAGGATGAGGTCTACTGCAGCATCGGCCTGGCTCAGGCCGCTTCGGACTTGGCCGGGGCCGGTTGCGAGGGTTCCCATTCGCCGGTCTGGGCAGGGCTGAACTGGACATGCCAGGGGCCGGGCTTGGCCGCATCGGACTTGGCCGGGCGGGCCAGCAGGGCAACATATTCCTCGCGTGTCACCAGCACACCACCCAGCGTTTCGACCCAGGGCGTGAGGCCCTGGTGATCGACCACATCGACGCCCCAGGCATCGAGATGATGATAGAGGCTGACAATAGCGACCTTGGAGGCATTGTCCTCGGTATGGAACATGCTGAGTGCGGTGAACACCGTGCCGAGCATCACCCCGAACACGCCGCCGACCAGTTCGCCCTGCTCGTTCCAGACCTCGACCGAATGCGCATGGCCCTCTTCATAGAGCTTCTGCAGCCGCCGTTGGGTGGCTGGAAAGAGCCAGGTGAGCGGCGGGCGGCCTGGGCGGATGGCGGCACAGCCGCGCAGCACGCCGGCAAAATCCTTGTCGATCGTAACGGTGAAGGGCGACGTCTTGAGCGAACGCTTGAAGCGCTTGGCCACATGCACGCCCGAAATCATCATCACGCCGCGCATGGGCGGCGACCACCATTTGAGCGGGGCGATGTGACAGAGAAAATAAAACCCGTTCTGCATGCCGGCCAGCAGACCAGCCGAAGACGTGTCATAGACCGGCCCGCCATAATCGTCGGGCCGCGAGACAATGGAAGAAGCATTGGGAATACGCGGCCCGCGCACCACCAGTCGATAGGCGGTATGCGCCGTGAGATAGACCGAATCCACCAGCCGCTTGGGCATGAGGCGCAAGGCCAGACCCAGAGCCTGACGCCGGACCCAGACCGGAAGACTTTCCGAGAACTGCGATTGATCGGTCATGCGTCTCTCCAAGTTTACCAGCCTAGTCTCTACCACTATCCCAGCAGTTTGCGGCGAATAGTATTGTTTGGGGTAAACATTGGGAAAACATGACAATCCGGCGTGGTGCCAGGCATGTCCTCGCTTCACCTCCCCCTGGGGAGAGAGGGAACGATAGAGCGTTGAGCAAGACCATTCCCGCGATTTCTCGGTTCATCGTCATCACCCGACTCGTCCGGGTGATCCATCTCGCAGCGCACGCAGAAAGATGGATTGCCCGGACAAGCCGGGCAATGACGATGGAACTGAGTCTGGGCGCCCCCGCGCTGCGCCCTACCGCGTCAGCGGCTTATACGTCGCGCGTTTGGGATTGACCGCATCGGCGCCCAGACGGCGGATCTTGTCGGCTTCATAGTCAGCAAAGTTGCCTTCGAACCATTCGACATGGCTGTCGCCCTCGAAGGCCAGCATGTGGGTCGCCAGGCGATCGAGGAACATGCGATCGTGGCTGATGATCACGGCGCAACCGGCGAATTCCTCCAGCGCTTCTTCCAAAGCGGCGAGGGTTTCGGTGTCCAGATCATTGGTCGGTTCGTCGAGCAGCAACACATTGGCGCCGCTCTTGAGCATCTTGGCCAGGTGCACGCGATTGCGCTGCCCGCCCGAGAGATTGCCCACCTTCTGCTGCTGGTCGCCGCCCTTGAAGTTGAACGAGGACGTGTAGGCGCGCGAATTGACCTCGCGCTTGCCCAGCATCAGCACTTCGTCGCCTTCCGAGATTTCTTCCCAGACGGTCTTGTTCGGGTTGAGGCTGTCGCGGCTCTGGTCGACATAGCCCAGATGCACCGCCTCGGCCACGGTCACCGTGCCGGCATCGGGCTTTTCCTGGCCAGTCAGCATGCGGAACAAGGTGGTCTTGCCGGCGCCGTTCGGGCCGATAACGCCCACAATACCGCCCGGGGGCAGCTTGAAGGTGAGATTGTCGATTAGCAGGCGCTCGCCATAGGATTTGGAGAGCCCCTCGATGTCGATCACATTATTGCCCAGCCGCTCGCCGGGCGGAATGATGATCTGGGCGGTCGAGGACTGCGTGCGCGCCTCGTTGATCTTGACCAGCTCGTCATAGGCCTTGATGCGCGCCTTGGATTTGGACTGGCGGGCCTGCGGGCTCTGCCCCATCCATTCGCGCTCGCGTTCCAGCACCTTGGCGCGGGCCGCGTCTTCGCTCTTTTCCTGGGCGAAGCGCTTGGCCTTGGCTTCGAGATAGGCCGAATAATTGCCCTCGTAAGGCACGCCGCGGCCGCGATCGAGCTCGAGAATCCAGCCGGTAACATTGTCGAGGAAGTAGCGATCGTGAGTGATGATCAGAACCGCGCCCTCGAATTCGCGCAAGTGGCGCTCGAGCCAGGCCGTGGTTTCGGCGTCGAGGTGGTTGGTCGGTTCGTCCAGCAGCAGCAGGTCGGGCTTGCTGAGCAGCAGCGCGCAGAGCGCCACACGGCGGCGTTCACCACCCGAGAGCTTCGTCACATCGGCATCGCCGGGCGGGCAGCCCAGCGCTTCCATGGCCACTTCCACCTGCGATTCGAGATCCCACAGGTTCTGACTGTCGATGATATCCTGCAGCTTGGTCGCCTCGTCGGCGGTCTCGTCGGAATAGTTCATCATCAACTCGTTGTAGCGGTCGACGATGTCCTTCTTTTCCTTGACACCCATCATGACATTGCCCAGCACGTTGAGCGCGGGGTCCAGCTCGGGCTCCTGGGCTAGATAGCCCACCTTGGCGCCATCGGCCACCCAGGCCTCGCCGGTGAACTCGGTGTCGATGCCGGCCATGATCTTGAGCAGGGTCGACTTACCCGAGCCATTGGGGCCCAGCACGCCGATCTTGGCGTCGGGGTAGAAGGAGAGATGGATATTGTCCAATACCTTCTTGCCGCCGGCATAGGCTTTGGACATTCCGTGCATGTGGTAGATGAACTGGCGAGCCATAGGCTTGCTGACCTCTTCGCGGTTCTCGAATTTGGCCGTCTATGTAGGGCAAGCCGGCCGATGGGGCAACGGGGCTGGCGAGGCGCAATGGGCTGCGTTAGGGTCCCCTCGCCTTTCTTCTTGTCCCAGGTGATCAAACATGACCTTCGTTTTCCCGCGCCGCGGCCGGTCCCTCGCCGCCGGCCAGCGCTCGGACCTGACCGTCATCGATCTCGATGGCAAGGCCGATGTCATCTTCAGCGCGAGCGAGGTCATCGAAGCGCCCAATTGGTCCGCCGACGGGCAATGGCTGGTGTTCAATGCCGGCGGACGGCTCTATCGCATCGCCGCAACGGGCGGCCAGCCCGAGCAGATCGATACCGGTTCCCTCGCCGACCTCAACAACGACCACGTGCTGTCGCCCGACGGCGCCAGCATCTATGTAAGCTCGGACGATGGGCATCTTTATGCCGTGCCCTTCGCTGGCGGCACGCCGCGGCGCGTGTCCAACACGCATCCCACCCCGTTCCACTATTACCTGCACGGCATCTCCCCTGACGGGGCCACGCTCTCCTATGTCGCCATCGAGCAGCGCAATGGCGAGCGGCAGGTCAATGTCTTCACCATTCCCAGCGCCGGTGGCCCCGATCTGCGGCTGACCGATCTCAGCGTGCCCAATGACGGCCCCGAATATTCCCCCGATGGCCGCTGGATCTATTTCAACTCCGAACTGGCGGCGAGCCGCCCCGGCCACGCCCAGATCTTCCGCATGAGCGCCGCCGATGGCAGCGGGCTCGAGCAACTGACCTTCGACAGCTACGTCAACTGGTTCCCCCACCTCTCGCCAGACGGCTCCGTCGTGGCGCTGCTCAGCTATCCCCAGGGCACGACGGGACACCCCGCCGACAAGGATGTGCTGCTGCGCCTGATGACGCCCGAAGGCGGCGAGTTGCGCACGCTGGCCAGCTTCTTCGGCGGCCAGGGCACGATCAACGTCAATTCCTGGGCCCCCGACAGCCAGCGCCTGGCCTATGTGGCCTATCCGCGCGGATAGCACTGCCCCCATCGCTGACAAACAATTGTTCTCGCGTGCCGACGAACTCGTCTAGGCATGCCGGGCCGACCAACCGGGATTCTGCCGATGATCTTTAGAACCGCCATGGCTTTCGCCCTGACCGCGCTGCTTGCCGCGCCTGTGCTGGCCGAGGAGCAGGTGCCGCAGGAGGCTTTGGCCGAGCATTTCGTGCTCGACAATGGCCTTGAGGTCGTGGTGATCCCCAATCGACGGGCGCCGATCGTCACGCATATGGTGTGGTACAAGGTGGGCAGCGCCGACGAGCCGGCGGGCAAGTCGGGCATCGCCCATTTCCTCGAGCATCTGATGTTCAAGGGCACGGCGCGCCATCCCGCGGGGGAACTCGACCGGGCCGTCACCGAGATCGGCGGCAGCGGCAATGCCTTCACCACCAGCGACGTCACCGCCTATTACCAGGTCGTGCCGCCCGACGCCCTCGCCTCCATGATGGATTTCGAGGCCGACCGCATGCGCGGGCTGATCCTCACCGAAGACGTGATCGGCTCCGAGCGCGACGTGGTGCTGGAGGAGCGCCGCATGCGCACCGACAGCAATCCGCAGGCCCTGTTGCAGGAGGAGGTCAACGCCACCCTGTTCCAGAACCACCCCTATCGCATCCCCACCATTGGCTGGATGCATGAAATGGAACAGCTCAACCGGGCCGATGCCGTGGCTTTCTACGATCAGTATTACGCGCCCAATAATGCGGTACTGGTGGTGGCCGGCGACGTCGATGCCGACGAAGTCCGCACCCTTGCCGAAGCCACCTATGGCGCCGTACCGCGCGGCCCTGCTTTGCCGCCGCGCGTGCGGCCGGCCGAACCGCAGCACGATACCCAGCGCACGGTGACCCTTGCCGATCCGCGCGTCGGCATTGCCAGCTTCAGCAAATCCTGGATCGTCCCCACTTATCGCACCGCCGAAAATGGCGAGGCCGAGGCGCTAGACCTGCTGTCGGAAATCCTGGGCGGGGGCAGCCGCAGCCGGCTCTACCAGCAGATCATCGTCAAGGACCGGATCGGGGCTTCGGCCGGTTCGCGTTACGATGGCGGCGCCTATGACGACAGCACATTCATGCTCTATGGCGCCCCGCAACCCGAGCACACACTCGCCGATGTCGAAGCCGCCATCGGCGCGCAACTGGCGCTGCTGATCAAGGACGGCGTCACCGAGGCCGAACTGGACAGCGCCAAGGCACGCTATGTGCGCTCGATGATCTTTGCGCGCGATGTACAATTCAGCATGGCCCATATCTATGGCGCCGAACTGGCCAATGGCGGAACCATCGAGGACCTCACCGAATGGCCCGACCGCATCCGCGCCGTCACCGCCGAACAGGTGCAGGCCGTGGCTGCGAAATATCTCGACCCCGCCCTTTCCGTGACCAGCTATCTGCTGCCCAGCGACGCCGGAGCCCAGTAAATGAACCTTTTCCTCCCGCTCCATCGCTCGCTGGCGATTGTCACCACCCTGTTCACCCTGCTGCTGGCTCTGCCCGCGCAGGCCGAAGTGCAATTCCAGCAGGTCACCTCGCCCAAGGGCATCAAGGCCTGGCTGATGGAAGACCATTCGCTACCCCTCCTCACCATCCGCTTTGCCTTCGACGGCGGCACCACGCAGGACCCGGTGGGCAAGGAGGGCCTGGCCAATCTGATGACCGCCCTGTTCGATGAGGGCGCGGGCGATCTCGACAGCGAAGCCTTCCAGGTGGCGCTGGACAATGTCGGAGCGGAAATGAGCTTCGTCGCCGATAATGACGCCGTCTATGGCGCGATGCGCCTGCTGACCGATCAGCGCGATGAGGCACTGGACCTGCTCAAGCTCGCCATCGAGACGCCGCGCTTCGACCAGAACCCGATCGACCGCATGCGCGCCCAGATCGTGGCCGGCATTGTGGCTGCCGCCCAGGACCCCAGCACGGCGGCGCAGAATCTGTGGGCCCAGACGCTTTATGGCGATCATCCCTATGCCCGCCGCCGCGAAGGCACGCCCGAAACCCTGGCCAGCGTCACCGCGGACGACTTGCGGGCGCTGCACCAGGCCATTTTCGCGCGGGCAAACCTGCATGTCGGCATTGTCGGCGATGTCGACGCCGAAGGCGCTGCGCAAATGCTCGACCTGCTGTTCGGCGCCCTGCCCGAGCAGCCGAAACTGACCCCGATTGCCGATATCGAACCGGTGCTCGGCCAAGCGCTGGAGGTGAACTATCCCCTGCCCCAGACCGCGATTTATCTCGCCTATCCCGGCATCAGGCGCGATGCGCCCGACTATTTCGCGGCCTATCTGATGAATGAAATTCTCGGCGGCGGCAGCATCCTGTCGCGGCTGACCGCTGAAGTGCGCGAGAAGCGCGGGCTATCCTACAATATCACCTCGGCCCTGCTCAATTTCCAGCACACGGAAATGCTCATCATAGGCACGGCAACCCGGGCCGACCGGGCGGAGGAAACCCTGGCCGTGGCACAGGAGGTGATCGCCCGCCTGGCCGCGGAAGGCCCCACCGAAGCCGAACTGGCCTCGGCCAAGAAATATGTGATCGGCTCCTTCCCCATCAACGAGCTGAACTCGTCCAGCGCCATCGCCAATACGCTGGTGGGCCCCGACCTGCGCAATCTGGGCATCGATCATCTGACCCGCCGCGCGGAAATGATCGACGCGGTAAGCGTGGCGGACGTCAAGGCCGTGGCCGCCAAGCTGCTGGGCGTGAAGCCGACGACATTGCTGATCGGGCCGGAAGCGCAGCCATCGCCCTGAACGCGACAAGGCCCGGCATGTGCCGGGCCTTGGACATTGGACGGAACAGGCTCAGTAGACGTAGACCGTCAGCTGTGAGCCCGAACGCTTGACCGCGAAAACGCGGTCGGCGTTGAAGCTGGCGCGGCCCAGCGAAGTGCTGATCAGCGCGTCGTTCATCACCGCCTGATGCAGCACCGGGCCAAGGCCCGAGCCATTGAGCTGGCCTTGCAGCCAGACCCGGATTTCCGGGCACACCCCGACGCGCTGGATCTGCACATTCGAGGCGCGGGCCCAGGAGGCATCGACCCGGGTCGATTGCACCAGGCGCACCAGTTGCGACGGCGACTGACCGGCACAGGCCGCATTGGCAAAGCCGCCGGCTCCACCGCCGCCCGGGATAATGCCGGGGCCACCAGGGCCTCCGGGCCCGCCAGGACCTCCGGGACCTCCCGGTCCGCCGGGGCCACCAGGACCTCCCGGGCCACCAGGGCCGCCGGGATTGCCCGGTCCGCCAATGCCGATGCCGATATCGATCAGGCTATCGCCGCCAATATTGGCGGTGGCCCTCACCGTGTCATTGAGCAGGTTCGCCTTGGCATCGACGAGACCATCGCTGCCCCCGACGCCCACATTGGCATTGGCGATCGAGCCGCCATTGCCGACATTGGCATCAACGCCGAGCAGCCCGCTATCGCCGCCGCTGCTGATATTGGCCGTCGCCAGCGGATCGGAACCGCCGACATTGACATCGAGCACGCTATCGTCGCCGCCCAGGCCAACATTGACCAGACCGGAATCGGAAGCCGCCCCCGAACTGATATTGACCAGGCTGTTATCGTCGCCACTGCCGAGAATACCTCCCAGCAAACCTTCGGAAAAGGCGGGCATCGCTGTGCCGGCAAGCAGAATGCCGGCAAGAGCTGTAGAAACAAGTCTCCTCATCGCGTTTTCTCCTCAAGCGCAGCCGTGTTGGCCGCGCAGAAGAGACGCCATGGCGAGGATTTAGTTTCGGCTTCAGCCCATCACATGATTTCATGCCAAACATCTGGTAAATCACGATTTTTTATTTTTCTTAATTCTTAAAAAAGTTTGAATAGAGAACAACAAAAAAGGACGCGAAACCGGAGTTCCGCGTCCCAACGGAGACACCACAAAGGAGCGTCAGCCTCTGCAGCAGTCCACCGAAGGTTGGCGCATCGAAACGGCGACACGCCAAACCTGGGCCCGTCATTGGCGGGCTCGGTAAATAAACGGGGGTGAGGAATATGGGTTCCCGATGAAGCCAAACGTGATCGGCCGATCAATCCTCGAGGGAGGATTGCAGCACATGGGTGGCGCGGATGGCCGCCGAGGCGCGGTTTTCCACCCCGAGCTTGGAATAGACCTGCTCGAGATGCTTGTTCACCGTGCGGGGGCTAAGGCCGAGGATATCGCCAATATCGCGATTGGACTTGCCGCGGGCGATCCACAGCAGCACTTCGCTTTCACGCTGCGTCAGCCCGAACTGGCGGCGCAGGATACCATCCTGGTTCTCATCGCCCGGGGTGAGCAGGCGGAACAGATATTCGTCAGCCCCGATCATGCCCAGGCACATGAGCTGGATACGCGCGCCACTGCCGGGTTCCAGCGTCAGGCTATCGCCGGTAATGGAATTGGCGCTGGTGCGGGCATCGAGCCAGGGCCGTACCTGATTGGCGATCAAATCCGCCGCATCCATGCCGGGCATGATGCGCTCCAAGAGCTTCCCCGCCTGCGGTGTCGCCCACAATGTCACCCCACCGCTGGACAGGGCCATCAAATGCCGGCCGGCAGCATCAAGCGCTACACGCGCACTCTGCGCCCGGCGGGCATTGGCTAGATGCACGCGAATGCGGGCGCGCAATTCGTCGAGATTGATGGGCTTGGTGAGATAATCCACCCCGCCTACATCGAGCGCATGCACGACATGCTCGGTCTCGGTCAGCCCGGTCATGAAGATCACCGGCACCTGCGCCACGCTGGGCATGGCCTTGAGGCGCTTGCAGGTCTCAAAGCCATCGAGGCCCGGCATGACGGCATCCATCAGGATGATATCGGGCACGATCTTGCCGGCAATGCTGAGCGCAGCCTCGCCGCTGCGCGCGAGCAGGACCGTGACGCCTTCGGCTTCCAGAGCCGTGGTCAGGAAGCTCAACGACTCGATGGAGTCATCGACCACCAGAGCGATATATTGCTTCTCAACTTCGCTCATTTTCACTCACGCTGTTGAGGATCGCGGCATAGCCGTCGAAATCATAAGTCTCGATCTGCTGGCGCAAGGCCGCGACCAATGGGCCGTGGCGCGGATCATTCGCTAGTGCGGCGAGCCGCGCATCGATGCCACGGACATGGCCGATCTCACCCAGAGCCAGCAATTCCCCCACCACATCGGCGCCGGGTGAAATAATGTCGGCAATCGGAGCCACCGGAGCATCCGTCATCGGCTGATCCTCAACCCAGCTTATGCCAAGATGGGCGCCAAGCTTGTCGAGCAGTTGCCCGTAATTGAGCGGCTTGGCCATGCTGTCATTGTGGCCCGTATCGGTCGTGGGTTGGCCCAGACCGTCCCCGATATTAGCCGAGAGCATGATGATGGGCGCGCCCTGCCCGCCATCGCGCAGCTTTTCCACCAGCTCCCAGCCATTCATTCCGGGCATCAAAATATCCACGAAGAACAGGTCCGGCTTGATGGCCTCGACCAGGGTGAGGCAATTGGGTCCATCGACTGCCGTCAGCACGGTAAAATCGAGCGGCACCAGCAGTTCGCGCATCATTTCGCGGTGTTCGGCATTGTCGTCAACCACCATGATCGTGCGGCGCGGCCCGCTATAGGTGCGGATACGCAGCTCCTCATGCGGCCTTGCCTCAGGGCGTTCCACACGAGCCAGCATGAGGCGCACCTTGAAGGTGGAGCCGGTGCCGGGCGTGCTCTGGACCTTGATTTCCCCGCCCAGCGTTTCCGCCAAAAGCTTGGTGATGGTGAGGCCCAATCCCAGCCCCGGCGTCAGCCGATTGCGCTCGGCCTCGCCGCGCACGAAGGGCTCGAACACCCGGCCCAGATCGGCCTCGCCAATGCCATGGCCGCTATCGGTGACCGTAAAGGTCGCCACCTGCGAACGATAGGCGACCTCGAAGGACACAAAGCCCGTGTCCGTGAACTTGATGGCGTTGGACAGCAGATTGACCAGGATCTGCCGCAGCCGCTTTTCATCCGTGCGCACGAATTGCGGCAGGTTGGGCGCGAGCTTGTAGCGGAATTCGAGCCCCTTGGCCTCGGCTTGCAGCCGGAACATTTCGCGGATCTGGCTGAGGAAATCGTGGATGTTGATCTCGTTGGAATAGACCTGCAGCCGCCCCGCTTCGATGCGGGAAATGTCGAGCAGCCCGTCGATCAGCCCGGACAGATGCTCGGCACTGCGGCGGATGACCTTGACCGAAGAGCGGCGCGGCGCAGGCACGGTCTCGTCGCGTTCGAGGATTTGCGCATAGCCCAAAACGGCATTGAGCGGGGTGCGCAATTCGTGGCTGAGGCCCACCACATAGCGGCTCTTGGCCTGATTGGCAGCTTCGGCCACTTCCTTGGCCTTTTGCAGCGCCGCGTCGGTGCGGTTATGGGCGGCGATTTCCTTCATCAGCAAGGTGTTTTGGCGCGAGCTTTCTTCCTCGGCCACCAGCCGACTGTCATGCGCCAGCACCAGGAACCAGGCGACAATGCCCGCCACCACCGCAAAGACGAAGAAGACGACGAGGATCGTGCCGCCCACCACTTCGGCGGTATCGGGCGCCGCGCCGGCGGCGAAATAGTAGATCAGGCCAAGGATCGAGCCGATCAGCGTCAATGAAATGCAGAACGAAATGCCATAGCGGCCCAGCCGCGTCTGCAGCTTGTCGATGGCCCAATCGGGTAGGATGCTGGCCGCGACGGCACGGGTCTGCGCCCGGAAATGCGCATTGGGCTTGCACATGTCATGGCAGCGCGCATCGAGCGAACAGCACAGCGAGCAGATCGGCGCCGCATAGGCGGGGCACCACGCCATGTCTTCGGGCTCGAAAGGGTGTTCGCAGATCGAGCAGGTGACTGATTTCAGGTTCTGCCACTGCTTCCGCGGTTTGCGCGCCAGATAATATTTGCCCTTGGTCGCCCAGGCGATTGTCGGCGAGGCAATGAAGGCGACGACCAGCGCGATATAGGGTGCCAAAGCCGCAGCCATGTCGCCAAAGGCGCCAAAATGGGCCGCCAGCGCCACCACAGCCGACAGCAGCATGGAGCCCAGCCCCACCGGGTTGATGTCGTAGAGATGGGCGCGCTTGAACTCGATGCCCGGCGGGGCCAGACCCAGCGGCTTATTGACGAACAGGTCGGCCGAGATCGAACACAGCCAGGCCATGGCGATGATCGAGAAAATGCCCAGGGTTTCCTCGAGCAGCCGATAGATGCCCAATTCCATCAGCAGCAGGGCAATGCCGACATTGAACAATAGCCAGACCACACGCCCGGGATGGCTATGCGTCAGTCGCGAGAAGAAGTTCGACCAGGCGAGCGAGCCCGCATAGGCGTTCATCACATTGATCTTGAGCTGGCTGACCACCACGAACACCGCCATCAGCAGCAGCGCCACCACCTCATTGGGGATCATGTAGCCAAAGGCGATGGCATACATATAGCCGGGCTCGGAGGCATGCTCGGGCGAAACGCCGGACGAGAGCGCGAGATAGGCGAGGAACGAGCCGGCCAAAAGCTTGGGCGCGCCGACCACGACCCACCCTGCCCCAGCCAAAAAAATCCCCAGCTTATGGCGCAGCTTGGAACTACCTTCGGCCGGCAAAAACCGCAAAAAGTCGACCTGCTCGCCGATCTGCGTCATCAGCGCCAGAATGACAGCCGAAGCCGCGCCGAACTTGGCGATATCGAACGGGGCAATGCTGCCCGCCGCGCCTTCGGGTTGGCCCAGGCCCGCAAAGGCCCGCCACAGATCGAACTTCTCCCAATCCATGAAGGCGATGAAAAAGAATGGCGCGATATTGAGCACGATCCAGATCGGCTGGGTCCAGATCTGGAACCGGCTGATCATGCGTACGCCATGCGTCACCAGCGGAATAACGATAATGGCGCTGATGATATGGCCGATCCACAGCGGAATCCCGAAGGCCAGCTCCAGCGCACTCGACATGATCGAGGCCTCGATGGCGAACAGGATAAAGGTGAAGCTGGCATAGATCAGCGAGGTGATGGTCGAGCCGATATAGCCAAAGCTCGCGCCGCGCGTCAGCAGGTCGATATCGACGCCATGGCGCCGCGCATAGCGGGAGATGGGCACCCCGACCAAGAGGATTGCGATGGAGGCGATGGCCACCGCAATCATCGCATTGGTGGTGCCATAGGACAGCGTTATGGCCCCGCCAATGGCTTCAAGCGCCAGGAACGAGATGGCCCCTATCGCGGTTTGCGAGATGGTGTCGCTGGAATAGCGCCGCGCCGACTTGGCGGTGAATCGGAGCGCATAATCCTCAAGCGTCTGGTCGGCGACCCAGCGATTATATTCGCGCCTGATCGGAATAATTCGCTGCCGCGCCATGGGCCCTGTCTAAATGTTAATCGCGTTGCGGGACTGCCCAAAAAACTATCGTTCTTATCAGCGCTGCGCAATGCACCGCAAAGCCAAGCCAGCCCTGCATTTTTCGCCGTATAGCCCGAGCGCGTCCCGGCCGGGTTACGTCAATCGACGTATACGCCCGCGTTAACAATGGTCCCAAGGTCAGCATCCGTGACCCATCGCCGCCTGGGGGCGTGTTGGGCAAGCGAAATGAACGAGGGACAATAATGATGACTGGAAAACGCCTGATGCGCGCGCTCATGGCAGTGGGCCTCATGGCCGGAACTGCCCTGCCAGCCGTGCCGGCACTGGCGCAGGAAGACACCATCAAGGTGGGCATCCTGCACTCACTTTCGGGCACGATGGCAATCTCGGAAACCACGCTCAAGGACACGATGCTGTTCCTGATCGACGAGCAGAACAAGAAGGGCGGTGTCCTGGGCAAGCAGCTCGAGCCGGTCGTCGTCGATATCGCGTCGGATTGGCCGCTGGCCGCCGAACTGGCCCGCCAACTGATCGAAGTCGACAAGGTCGATGTGGTGTTCGGCTGCTGGACTTCGGTCTGCCGCAAGTCCGTGCTGCCAGTGTTCGAGGAACTGAACGGGCTGCTGTTCTACCCCGTGCAATATGAGGGCGAGGAAAGCCAGCGCAACGTGTTCTACACCGGCGCCGCGCCCAACCAGCAGGCCATTCCGGCCGTCGATTACCTGATGAACGAAGAAGGCGTCGAGCGCTGGGTCCTGGCCGGCACCGACTATGTCTATCCGCAGACGACCAACAAGATTCTTGAGCAATATCTCAAGGACAAGGGCGTCGCCGCCGAAGACATCATGATCAACTATACCCCCTTCGGGCATTCCGACTGGCAGACCATCGTCTCCGATATCAAGGCCTTCGGCTCGGCCGGCAAGAAGACCGCCGTGGTCTCCACCATCAACGGCGACGCCAACGTGCCCTTCTACCGCGAACTGGGCAACCAGGGCATCGACGCCGCCGACATTCCGGTCGTCGCCTTCTCGGTGGGTGAAGAAGAGCTCGCCGGCCTCGATACCGCGCCGCTGGTGGGGCACCTGGCCGCCTGGAACTACTTCATGTCGGTGGATACGCCCGAGAATGAAGACTTCATCGCCGCCTGGCAGGCCTTTATCGGCAGCACCGATCGCGTCACCAATGACCCGATGGAAGCCCACTACATTGGCTTCAACATGTGGGTGAAGGCCGTGGAAGCCGCCGGCACCACCGATAGCGATGCCGTCATCGACTCGATCATCGGCGTTGCCGTGCCGAACCTGTCGGGTGGCCTCGCCTCCATGGCGCCGAACCATCACATCACCAAGCCCGTGCTGATCGGCGAAATCCAGGACGATGGCCAGTTCGACATCGTCTACGAGACCCCCGGCCTGGTGCTGGGCGACGAGTGGAGCGATTACCTCCCCGAATCCAAGCCCCTGATCGCCGATTGGCGGGCGCCCTTGTCCTGCGGCAACTTCAACACCGCCACCATGACCTGCGGCGGCGCGACCACCCCATAAGACTGAACTCCGGGCGGAGAGCCCCCATCCCTCCCCTCCCCCTTGAGGGGAGGGCTAGGGTGGGGGGTGTCGTGGCCCTCACGAACTCTATGCCGGTGGGCAGTCCGACACCCCCACCCTCAATCCCTCCCCTCAAGGGGGAGGGAGGCAGATCGGGGCTCGCTATCTGTCCGCCCCAAACCTGATGTCGATAGCCTGGGAGAAAGCCGATGTCCGTCAAGCGCCTGTCCGCCACCTTGCTGGCGCTGCTCATGCTGCTGACTGGCGTTATGCCCAGCCTGGCCCAGCCATCCGACGCCGAGCTAACCACGCTGATCGACGCCTTGGCGCCCGGCAGCTATTCCGACCGCGAAGCGGCCATCGCCGCCCTTGTCGCCACCGGCGACACCCGCGTCTCCCCCATTCTCAACACCCTCTCCGAGGGTAATCTCTATGTCGTCGAGGCCACCGGCCGCGTCGTCTATGTCGAGCGCCAGGGCGACAATTACGCCACCACCGACCCGCTGACCGGCGCCGATTTGGGCGAAGTCGGCCGCCGCGATGCCGAAAAGGTCCGCGTCAACAACAATCTCCGCCGCGTCATCCGCTCGGCCGTCGGGCAATTGACCCTGCTCAGCGACAGTCCCGCAACCCGCCGCGCCGCTGCCCAATCGATCATGCGCGACGCCGACCCGGCCAACCTGCCCCTGCTCGACGAAGCCTTGGCCGCCGAGACCGATCCCGGCGTCAAAACGCTGATGGAAACCGCCCGCGCCTTCATCGTCCTGCAGGACCCCGACGCCAGTATCGAAGATCGTGAAGCAGCCGCGCCAATGGTCGCCAAATCCGGCGATAGCTCCGCCATCACCGTGCTGCGCGGCGCCCTCGCCAACGCCCCCGACGCGCTCAAGGCCGATATTCAGGCCAGCCTAGACGGCCTCAGCCGCGACGCAGCCGCCTGGGGCGCGGTGCAGAACGTCTGGTACGGCATCTCGCTCGGCTCGGTGCTGCTGCTGGCCGCCATCGGCCTCGCCATCACCTTCGGCGTGATGGGCGTGATCAACATGGCGCATGGCGAAATGGTCATGCTTGGCGCCTACACGACCTTCATGACCCAGGCGCTGATCCGCCAATATGCGCCGGGATTGGCGGAATATTCTCTGGCCGTCGCCCTGCCCGCCGCGTTCCTGTTTACGGCTCTGGTCGGCATCGCCATCGAGCGCGGCGTGATCCGCTGGCTCTATGGCCGCCCCCTCGAAACCCTGCTCGCCACCTGGGGCATTTCGCTGATCCTGCAGCAATCGGTGCGCACCATTTTCGGCCCCACCAACCAGATGGTCTCCAATCCCAGCTGGATGTCGGGCTCCTTCGCCTTTTACGGGCTGTCGATCACCTGGAACCGCTTCTGGATCGTCATGTTCGCCATCGCCGTCTTCCTGATGCTGCTGATGATCCTCAATCGCACTCCGCTTGGCCTGCAAATGCGGGCCGTGACACAGAACCGGCGCATGGCCTCGGCCATGGGCATCCGCACGCCCATGGTGGACGCGCTGACCTTCGGCCTGGGCTCGGGCATTGCGGGCCTAGCCGGCGTAGCGCTCAGCCAGATCGACAACGTCTCGCCCAATCTGGGCCAGGGCTACATCATCGACAGTTTCATGGTCGTGGTCTTCGGCGGGGTGGGTAATCTCTGGGGCACGCTGGTCGGCGCGCTGACCCTGGGCGTCGCCAACAAATTCCTCGAGCCCTATGCCGGCGCCGTGCTCGGCAAGATCCTGATCCTGGTCATGATCATTCTCTTCATCCAGCGCCGGCCGCGCGGCCTCTTTGCCCTCAAGGGAAGGGCGATCGAGCAATGAAATATACCCTGGCAACAAATGTCACAGATCTAGCAGCTCCATCGTCCCCTCGCCCCTCAGGGGAGAGGGCCAGGGTGAGGGGTGCGATGCTGGAAACATCGAGAATGTGGAAGCATCGCACCCCTCACCCGGCGCTGCGCGCCGACCTCTCCCCTGAGGGGCGAGGTGACCCAAGCCCTGGGCAAAAACACCAG
>DATMSY010000229.1:0-3730 GCA_035565135.1 Devosia sp. | reverse complement strand
GCCTATGGCGAGCGCGACGCCGACCCTGATGGCCGCATCCGCGCCACGCTCGACATCATCTGGCTCTCCGGCTGGGCGCCGCATGAAAACCAGCAAAAACCCCTCAAACCCGGCAGCGCCACCACGCGATTGGGTGACGTGCTCAAGCCCTAGCCGATCTCCACCACGATCTTGCCCGCCCCATGCCCCGCCTCGACAATGCGATGGGCTTCCGCGATCTGTTCCAGCGGAAAGACCTGCCGGATATGGACTTTGACCACGCCATCGGCGGCCAGCCCGAGCAGCGTCTTGAGCCGCGCCCCATTGCGCAGCCCGGTCGGCCATTGCACGCCAATATCCTGCCGCAGATCCGCAATAGTGGCGATCCGCGCCTTGTCGACGCCCATGGCGATGGAAATGTCGAGCCCCTCGCCACCCGCGCAATCAAGCACCGCACTCACCCCCTCGGGCGCCGCCCCCTCGATCCGCTGCCGCAACCCCTCGCCATAGATGATCGCGACGGCCCCCAGGCCCCGCAGATAATCCTGATTGGCCGGGCTCCCGGTAGCGATCACCCTGGCGCCCGCCGCCAACGCCAGCTGGATGGCGACGCTCCCCACCCCGCCCGAGCCACCATGCACCAGGAACACATCGCCCTGTTTGATCCCCAGCCATTCCACCGCCATATGCGCGGTCTGCCCCGTGCCGCCGAGATAGGCCGCCTCGGCAAAACTCACGCTTTCGGGGATGCTGGCGATATCAACCACCGGCACCGCCAGATATTGCGCGGCACAGCCAAAAGTATGCCGCCCCGCCACCCGCTCGCCAATCGCAAACCCGGTGACCCCGTCGCCCAGCGCGGCGATCACCCCGGCAAATTCATTGCCGGTAATGGTCGGCAGGGTAACGGGGATATGCGCCGGTCCTCGCCCCGCCCGAACGCTCGTGTCGAATTGCTGCACCGCCGTCACCGCCACGCGCACCAGCACTTCGCCCGGCCCCGCCACCGGCGTGGCGATTTCGGCAATCTCGAGCACTTCGGGGCCGCCGGTCCGGCGAAAAATAGCTGCGCGCATCTGTCATCTCCTTGTCCAGCCAAGGACATAGGCGCGCCAGGCATTGTCCACTAGCACAGCATTTTGGAAATACTGTCCATGTCTAGAGACGATGCCGGCCCAGCGCCGTCACCAGAAAATCGATGAGCACCCGCGCCCGCGCCGGCAAATGCCCCTGCCGCGGATAGACCACATGGACTGGCGCGGCCTCCGTCCGCCAATCCGGCAAAAAGGTCACCAGCTCACCCGCTATGCTCGCATCGGCGATAAAGGATGCCGGCAGCAGCGCCACGCCCAGCCCCTTGCGCGCCTGATAGCGGATGGCGCTCATCCGATTGGCCCGCAATCGCCCGCGACTATCGAGCGCAAAGCTCTCGCCCGAACGATGCTGCAGCATCACTTCCGGCTCACCGGGAAAGCCGATGACATCGGCGGGCGGAATATCGCGCGGATGCGCGAAATTATGCCGCGCCAGATAGGTCGGCGCCGCCATCAGCACGCGAAAAGTGTCCCCGATATGCCGGGCAATGAGGCTTGCGCTATCGTCCAGCGGCCCGATGCGCAGCGCCAGGTCCATATTCTCGGCAAACAGGTCCACCCGGCGCTGCCCCAGGATCAGCTCCACCGAAATCTCGGGATAGGCGAGCAGAAAATCCCCGATTATGTCCCCGATCAGCCCCTCGCCCATATTGGTGGCGCCCGCTATGCGCAGCAGGCCCGAGGGCCCGGCCTGCCCGTCGCGCAAGATGGCTTCGACCGCCCCGATATCGGCCAGGCTCTGCCGCACGATCTCGTAATAGCGCCGCCCCTCGTCGGTCAGCTGCAGGCGCCGCGTCGTCCGCTTGATCAGCGTAATGCCCAGCCGCGCCTCGAGCTGGGCGATGCGCAGGCTCACCGTCGATTTGGGCATGCCCAGTCTTTTGCCGGCGGCGGTAAAGCTACCCGCCTCGGCGACCCGCACGAAAATCTCGGCTGCATCAAGCGACATGGCGCCAACCTGCCAAAGAACGCCGCCCATGTCTCTAGGGTCCAATCGACATCAGATTGAAGTCAATTTGAGCGAGCCCCGATCCCCGCTTTTTCGCATACGAAAAAGCTGACCTCCCTCCCCCTTGAGGGAGGGGTGGGGTTCTGTATTCTCCACCGGCATTGAGTTTGTTGAAGCCACAGACCCCCCACCCTTCCCTCCCCCCAAGGGGGAGGGTGACATCGAGTACTTGGCACTATGGTGCCACAACCACCGGGTTCACCCTCCCCTTGATGGGGAGGGAAGGGTGGGGTGATAAGAGCCCCGATCTATCAGCTCACCCACAAAGCTGAATGTCGATTGGCCTCGGAGCCTCAGCCGCTTTCCGCCATCACCCTCAGATCGTCGATCAGCCCGCTTGGCGTGTCAGGCGTTGCAATGACCGGGGAGGACCCGCCGGACATTTCCGTCATGGCCTCGACCCTGCCCAGCTCGAGCCCAGCCAGCGCGGCGTCGATCTGGTCCCGTTCCAGCTCCATAGCGTCCCCTCCGCCAGCTCTCCCTTGCCGGCATGATGCAAAACAAAAAGGCCGGTGTCTCCACCGGCCTTTCCATTATTCCAACAGGCTCGCTTTACGCGGCTTCTTCGTCGCTTTCGGCGGCATCCGCCTTGGTGCGCTTGGGCGACTTGGCCAGGTTCTTTTCGATCAGCTGCACGGCTTCGGTCAGGGTCAGCTTGTTGACCGCGCCGATTTCGCGGCTCATGCGATCCATGGCCTGCTCGAACAGCTGGCGTTCCGAATAGCTCTGCTCGGGCTGCTCTTCGGAGCGATAGAGATCGCGCACGACTTCGGAAATGGCGATCAGGTCGCCCGAATTGATCTTGGCTTCATATTCCTGGGCGCGACGCGACCACATGGTGCGCTTGACGCGGGCGCGACCGGTAACGGTGGCCAGCGCCTGGGTGACCATGTCCTCTTCGGCGAGCTTGCGCATGCCGACGGATTTGATCTTGGCCACGGGTACACGCAGGGTCAGCTTGTCCTGTTCGAAGCTGATGACGAACAACTCAAGGGTCAGGCCGGCGACTTCTTGTTCTTCGATCGAGACGATCACACCGACGCCATGCGCCGGATAGACAACGTACTCGCCGGTCTTGAACCCAAGCCGCGTCTGTACCTTCTTGGCTACCATAGTCTTGGAACTCCTTGTTGACGCCCCAAATGGACAATTCCCTGCGGGAAGGATCGCCCATTCCTAACTCATAAACGCCCAAATCGTGGGCGCTGCGCGCAGCAAAGACCCCATGGCTTACCGGGACCGCTTTCCCCGGAATGCCAGGCAACATTACCAATGTCGGTCAAAAAAATCGTGCCCTCAGGCACGGGTTGGTGACGGGCTCAACTGCATATCATGAGACCATAGCACAAAATTTCAGCAAAATCAAAAACTACGAATCAATGCCGGATTCATGCCGCCGCGGAACAAGCCGGCATTGTGACCAAGCTATGACGTTGATCTCTAAGCAACGCACAGGTCCCCACCCCACCGCATCTCCCTCGGGCTCGACCCGAGGGCCATTCCCAACCCGGCACAAGCGACGAGCGGCCCTCGGGTCAGGCCCGAGGGAGACGCGGTGGTTGGGGATAGTTCCGTGGTCCACAATCCCTCAACAAACTCGGTGTCATCCCGGCGGAGGCCGGGATCCATGCTGAAGGCCAATCGCCAC
>DATMSY010000228.1:0-106820 GCA_035565135.1 Devosia sp. | reverse complement strand
GTCTCCATCCTGCAGCGAGATCGCTATCTACTCGACTTCGTCCACGCCTACAACCGAACCCGCCTCAAAGCCATCGGATACATCGCCCCTAAACAGGCCCTCGATAATCAGACGGAACTGTACACGAAGGCCGGAACCCCTGTTTTCCTGCCGCGGGAATGACGCCCGGGGATGAACGGCCCAGCCCGAGCCGGTTACCCCCCCAAAAATATGATCCCCCCACTCTTGTTTTCCCCCAGCACCCCCTGATACATGGCGCGGCCTGCTGCTCCGCGCAGGTTGCTGCCAATAGGATGTTTCATGCTTGCTCCCCTGCTCTCCGGCCGGACGCGGAATTTTGTTGCGCTTGGCCTGGTGTCCCTCGGCCTGATGTCGGCCCCGGCTTTTGCCGCGCCGACCAGCTACCCGCTGACCCTCGACAATTGCGGGGTCGAAGTGACCTTCGACAAGGCGCCGGAGCGGGCCGTGGCATTGGGGCAGAACAGCGCCGAGATCATGCTGCTGCTGGGCCTCGAAGACCGCATGGTGGGCACGGCCTTCTGGCCGTCCAAAGTGCTGCCCGAGCTGGCCGAGGCCAATGAAAAGGTCAAGCTCCTCACCGTTGAATCGCCTAGCCTCGAAGCGATCCTGGCCGAGCGTCCCGATTTCGTGGCGGCGCAATTGCCCATCCTGCTCGGGCCGGACAGCAAGGTCGCCAAGCGCGAGGACCTCAGCAATCTCGATATCGGCAATTATCTGTCGCCCGGCGTCTGCGGCACCCGCCAGGATACCGGCGACGCCTATGGCAGCCGCGAGTCCTTGTGGAACATGGACCTACTCTATCAGGAGATCGACGAGCTCTCGCAAATCTTCGACGTGGCCGATCGCGGCCAGGAAGTGATCGCCCAGTTCAAGGCCCGTGAGGCGGCCCTGCGCGCCCGCGTTGCCGGCAGCGATACCGACCCGTCCTTCGTGTTCTGGTTCTCGAGCCCCAGTCCGCAGGACGATGCCTATCTCGGCGGCAAGAACGGTGCTTCCGGCTTCATCGCGGACCTCTTGGGTGGCCACAATGCCATCACCACGGAAGCCGAATGGCCCACCGTGAGCTGGGAAGGCATCGTCGCGACCAATCCCACCGTCATCGTCATTGCCAGCCTCGATCGCGACCGCTGGGAACTCGACAAGCCCGAAGCCAAGCGCGCTTTCCTGACCAGCGATCCCGTTGTCAGCCAGCTCGAAGCGGTCAAGCAGGGCCATATCGCCGTCATGGACGGCCAGGCTATGAACCCGACCATCCGCACCATCTACGGCGCCGAGCAATTGGCCGACCAGCTTGAGGCATTCGGTCTCATCAAGTGAGCTTTATCAGCCGCAAATTTGGTGGGCAGGCCGGTCTCGGCCTGCTCGCGCTGCTTTCCCTCCTGCTGCTGGCTCTGGCCATTGGCGCGGGCGTGGGCACTGGCGAATTGCCGATCCCGCTCGACACCACCTATTTCGCCATTACCAATCGCCTCGGCTGGACCGCCGTGCCGCTCGACCGCATCCATGAAAGCGTGATCTGGGATTATCGCCTCAGCCGCGCCCTGGTCGCGGCCTGTTGTGGCGCGGGCCTGGCGCTATGTGGCGCGATCCTCCAATCGCTGCTGCGCAATCCCCTGGCCGAGCCCTATGTGCTGGGCGTCTCGGCTGGCGCCTCCACCGGCGCGGTCTCCATCATCGTGCTGGGCCTGGGCGCGGGCACCGTAACCCTCTCGGCCGGCGCCTTTGCCGGCTCGCTCGCCGCTTTCCTTTTCGTCGTGCTCCTCGCCAGCGGCGCGCGCGGCGGGGCCGATCGCACGATCCTCGCCGGTGTTGCCGCCTCGCAATTGTTCAATGCGCTTACTTCCTACATTGTCAGCACCTCGGCCAATGCGCAGCAGGCGCGCGATGTGATGTTCTGGCTTTTGGGCAGTTTCGGCGGCGTGCGCTGGCCCGAATTCCAGCTCGTGCTGGTCATGGTGATCCTGGGCTTTGCCATCTGCCTCTATTATGCCCGCGCGCTCGACGCCTTCGCCTTCGGCGACGATGCCGCCTCCTCGCTCGGCATTTCGGTGAGCCGGGTGCGGGTCATCCTCTTTGCCGTTACCGCGATGATGACCGCCACCATTGTCAGCATGGTGGGCTCGATCGGCTTTGTGGGCCTGGTCGTCCCCCATGCCGCGCGCTTCATCGTCGGGCCGTTGCATATGCGGCTGCTGCCGGCCTGCGTGGCCGTGGGCGCCATATTCATGGTGCTGGCCGATATCGTCTCGCGGGTCATCCTGCCGCAGCAGGTCTTGCCCATTGGCGTGGTCACCGCGCTGATCGGCGTGCCGTTCTTTTCGGTCATTCTCTATCGGGCAAAGCGGGCGGCATGACGATCAGGGCAGAAAACCTCACCTGGAAAGCCGGCAAGACCGTCATTGTCGACGATGTGTCGCTGGCCGCCGAACCGGGCAAGATGCTGGGCCTGCTGGGCCCCAATGGCTCGGGCAAATCCTCGCTGCTGCGGCTGCTCGCAGGCCTGCGCCGCGCCCATGCCGGGCAGGTGACCCTCGATGGCGCCGATCTCAGCCGCATCGGCCGCCGCGCCCTCGCCCGCCGCGTCGCCCTGGTCGAGCAGCATGCCAATACCGACGCCAATGTCACCGTGCTCGACGTGGTGCGCCTCGGCCGCACGCCACATCGCTCGGCGCTGTCGCCCTGGACCTCGGCCGACGATACGGCGGTGGAAACCGCGCTGAGCCGGGTCGGCCTCACCGAACGGCGCGGCCAGTTCTGGCAGACGCTATCGGGCGGCGAGCGCCAGCGCGTCCATATCGCCCGGGCCCTGGCCCAGGCGCCCAGCGAGATCATTCTCGACGAGCCGACCAATCACCTCGATATCCAGCACCAGATCGAGATTTTAAAGCTCGTCGCCAGCCTGCCAGTCACCAGCATCGTCGCCCTGCACGATCTCAACCACGCCGCCATGTTCTGCGACCGGCTGGCGGTGATGAACAAGGGCAAGCTCGTCGCCATGGGCACGCCCGAAGAGGTGCTGACCGAAGACCTGTTGCGCGAGGTCTTCGGCATTCGCTGCCACATCGAGCGCTCACCCCATAGCGGCAAGCTCCACATCCACTACCTGTTCTAGGACCAACCGACATTCAGCTGATGCTGGCCTGCAAATAGCGGTTTTCTGCGCTTCCGGTGCTCACGTACCCAAATGTACGTTCCGCTCCGGTTCTCGAAAACCGCCATTTTCGGCTCAGCCTGAGTGAATGTCGATTGGTCCTAGGCGGCCAGCTTGAGGATATGGGCGTCGTTATTGCGCAGGCGCTTGAGGTATTGATCGGCAAAATCGGCCGGCGCGGCGTCGCGCACGCTGGGTCGCGCCGCCAGCGCCTGCCGCCAGGCCGAAATCTTCGGCAAATCCCTGGTCAGCCCCGCATCGACCGCGCTTTCCAGCGCATCGATCTGCCGGAACGCCGGGGCAAAGACCGCGTCGACCGCGCTGAAGCGCTCCCCGGCAAAGAAGGGGCCAACGACGATGGTTTCGAGCCGCGTGAGCTTGCCGGTCAAAGCCTGGCGGGCGGCGTCGAGTTCGCCATTGTCCTTGGCATTGCTGATGCGCCAGAGATCGCCCAGCACTTGCGAACCGAATTCGATCCATGAACGGTGCTGCGCCCGCTCCAGCGCATCCTCGGGATGCAGCTTCACGCCGGCCGCGGTCTCTTCGAGATATTCGAGAATGACTGCGCTTTCGAAGACAATAGCCGGCTCGTGCCCCTCGCGCTCGACCTTGAGCACCGGCACCTTGCCGAGCGGGGAAATGGCCAGGAACCAATCGGGCTTATTGGCCAGATCGATATAGACCACGTCGAAATCGACCTGCTTTTCCTTGAGCGCAATGACCGCGCGCTGGACATAGGGGCAGGTGGGAAAGCTGATCAGCGTGAGTTTGGTCATCGGTGTTCTCTGCAAATTGGTGCCGAAGCGGCTGCTTCATCGTCGTTTTACGATAACAAGCCGGAGCCGGCAGCGCGAGCAAAGCCGATGCGTAGGTCGGCGGGCCGAGGCAAAGAATGCCCATGGGAAGGGAGTGCCGCGCAAAGATGCGGCGTCGGGCGGGACTCACCCCGTCCAGCCACCATCGATCACATGCACCTGCCCCGTCGTATAGGTCGCCCCGGCCAGATAGACCGCGAGATCGGCCACTTCCTCCGGCCGCGCGATGCGTCCGATGGGCTGGCGGGCGATGAAGGCCTTTTTGGCGGCTTCGAAATCGCCAGTGGCCTGCCAGCGCTCGTGCAGCGAGGGGCTGTCCACCGTGCCGGGGCAGATGGCGTTGATGCGGATATTGCTGGTCACATAATCGGCGGCGACCGATTTGGTCAGCCCCACCACGGCGGCCTTGGAAATGGAATAGGCCGCCCGATTGGGCACGCCTTTCACCGAGGAGGCCACCGTCGCCATATTGATGATGGCCCCATCCCGGCGCTCCAGCATTTGCGGCAGCACGGCGCGGATAGTGCGGATCTGCGCCCGCACATTGAGATCGAGCGCGAAATCGAGGTCTTTGTCGCTCATTTCCAGCACGGTGCCCGAATGCACCACGCCGGCGCAGTTGAACAGCACGTCGATATGCCCGATCTCGGCCACCGCGGCGTTGACCGCATCGTCCGACAGAACGTTGAGCACGCGGGTCGTCACCCCCGGCATGCCATCGAGTTCGGCCAGCTTGCCTTCATTGATATCGGTGGCGATCACCCTGGCGCCGGCCTTGACGAAGGCCTCCACCGAAGCCCGGCCAATGCCCTGCGCGGCAGCGGTGATGAGGGTGATTTTTCCAGTCAGATCGGCCATGAAATTTCTATCCTAAAACTATCAGTCGTCACCCGCCCCTCAAGGGAGGGGGGTGTTTCACCCGAGACTCAAACCACCCACCGCGTCATTCCGGCGAAGGCCGGAATCCATGTCCGCATGTTCCCACAACCACCGGTGTTGGCTGATGCTTCACAGCATGGATCCCGGCCTTCGCCGGGATGACACCGCGTTCTGGAATGCGTCCAGAGCAAACACTACCCCTCACCAGCAAGTCGGCGGGTATGGCGAGTTCACCGCCATACCCTTGTTCAGAGCCTAGTCATACAACACCGCAGCAATTTCCGGATTACCCATGGTCGCCTTGTCGTAATAATAAAAGCCGGTATCGATCACCGGCGGCAGGGTTTCGCCCTTGAGCGCGCCGATGGCGGCCTTGACCGTTTCGTAGCCGATGCCGACCGGGTTCTGGGTGATGGCGCCGGCCATGGCGCCGCTTTCGATAAAGCCCTTCTGGGCCGCGCCGCTGTCGAAGCCGATGACGACGATATTGCTGCCCAGTTCCGTCTTGCCATTGACCACGCCGATGGCCGAGCCTTCATTGGCGCCGAAAATGCCCTTGAGGTCGGGATTGGCCAGCAGGATCGACTTGGTGATCTCGGTCGATTGCAGCTGGTCGCCGCCGCCATATTGCACCGAGACGACCTCGATCTTGGGATAGGCTTCCTTGATGCGGTTGACGAAGCCGTCGACGCGATCGATGCCGGTGCGGCTGGTCTGGTCATGGGCCACGACGGCCACCTTGCCTTCGCCCCCGATCAGTTCGGCCATCTTGTCGGCAGCGAGCGCGGCGGCCGCGACATTGTCGGTGGTTGCCGTGGTCAGCGGGATATCGCTGTCGACGCCGCTATCGAAGGCGATGACCGGAATGCCGGCATCCTTGGCCTGCTGCAGCAGCGGCGTGGCCGCCTGGCTGTCGAGCGCGGCAAAGCCGATGGCGTCGGGCTTGCGCGACAGGGCTGCGGCCAGCATGTCCATCTGGCGATCGACCTGGCTTTCGGTTTCGGGGCCTTCAAAGGTCACATTGGCGCCGAATTCGGCGGCGGCCTTGTCGGCACCGGCTTTCACGGCTTGCCAGAACTGGTGCTGAAAGCCCTTGGAAATGAGGGCGATATCGTAGCTGTCCTGCGCGAAGGCGGGTGCGCTGGCGCTGAGCAGAGCAAGGGCGCTGATGGCCCCGATAAAGGTACGACGGTTGAACATGTTTCCTCCCGGAGTGTTTGCTTCTTGTCGTTCGAGGCTTGTCGCCTGCTTGCTATTGGCGCCAGATGGCGCGGATGCTCGGCGCTAGAGTGTGCGGCGCCGCAGTATATCGGCATAGACCGCCAGGATGATGATGCAGCCGGTCACCACCGTCTGCCATTCCTGGGGGACTGAAAGAATGCGCAGGCCATTGGCCAGCACGGAGATGATCAAAGCGCCGATCAGCGTGCCGATCACGGTGCCGCGGCCGCCCGAAAGCGAGGTGCCGCCGATCACCACCGCGGCGATGGCATCGAGCTCATAGCCCTGCCCCAAAGCCGGCTGCGCCGAATTGAGCCGGCTGGCGATCAACAGCCCCGCCACACCGCAAATGCCGCCCGCCGTGGCATAGACCGCGATCTTCCAGCGATCGATATTGACGCCGGAAAGCCGCACCGCCTCTTCATTGGAGCCGAGCGCGAAGGTGTAGCGGCCCAAAGCCGTCTTGGTCAGCACGAAGGCGGCGAGCCCAGCCACCAGGAACAGGATCATCACCCCATTGGGCACGGGAATGGCCGGAATGATGGCCCCCACCAGTGAGCCCTGGGCAATCTGGGTGAAGCCCGGCGTGTCGTTGAAATAGATCGGCTTGGTGCCCGAAATCACCAGCGACAGCCCCTTGAGGATCAGCATCATGCCCAGCGTCGCGATAAAGGGCGGCACCTTGAGCTTGGCGATGATCGTGCCCGAAACCAGCCCGACACAGGTGCCAGCCAGAATGGCCGCGACAACGCCGAGCGGCAGCGGCAGGCCCAGATAGGTCAGCACCACCCCGGCAATGACGGCACAGAACGTCATCAACGTCCCCACCGAGAGGTCGATGCCGCCAGTGATGATCACCAGCGTCGCGGCAATCGCCAGCACGCCATTGACCGATGTCGCCTGCAGGATAGCCAGCACATTCTGGGTCTGCATGAAATTGGGCGAGGCAAGGCTGAACACCACGACCAGCGCGATCAACCCGGAAAAGGCCAGCAGCCGATGGAAGGCGCCAGAAATACGAATGCCCCGCCTGGCCGGAAGTGCTGTATCAGTCATGCCGGTCTTTCCTCAAAAACCCATTCAAAGCCTCATCCCCCTCGGTCTCACCGATGCTTTCAAGAATGCGGTGTCATCCCGGCGCAGGCCGGAATCCATGCTGTGAAGCATCCCCCAACACCCGTGGTCGCGTGAGCATGCGGACATGGATTCCGGCCTGCGCCGGAATGACACCGTGGGTGGTCCTGAGCGAAAGACGAAAGGGCCGTGGGCCTGCAGCTTGCGCCTCCCTCCCCCTTGAGGGGAGGGAATGAGGGTGGGGGTGTCGTGGCTCCCACGAACTCCAAGCCAGCGGATACGCCGACACCCCCACCCTAGCCCTCCCCTCAAGGGGGAGGGAATGGATCGGGGCTCTCTATCTTTCAGAAGAGCTGAATGTCGGTTGGTCCCAAGAACAGGCCCCCTCGCCCGGCTTTTCAGGCCGACCTCTCCCCCAAGGAAGAGGTGAAGAAAACCATCACCCCGCATGCGCCACCTCCGCCACCACGCTCTGCCGCTGCGTCGCCAGCCGCATGATATCTTCCTGCGAGGCGCCGCCGGGCAGGATGCCGGTCAGCCGCCCTTCGCACATCACCGCGATGCGATGGCTGAGGCGCAGCACTTCGGGCAGTTCGGACGAAATGACGATAATGGCCTTGCCCTCGGCGGCCAGCGCATTGAGCAGTTTGTAGATTTCCGATTTCGCCCCGACATCGATGCCGCGGGTCGGCTCGTCGAAAATCAAAATATCGCAATCGCGCAACAGCCATTTGGCGATGACCACCTTCTGCTGGTTACCCCCCGACAGCAGCCGCGCTTCCTGGGTATCGGAGGGCGTCTTGATCGCCAATTGCCCGATATAGCGCTGGGCCATCTGGTGCATGGCGCCGTCGTCGAGCAGCCCGCCCGGCCGGGTGAAGCGGGCAATGCTGGCCAGCGCGATATTGTCCCGCACATTCATGCCCGTCGCGAGCCCGAAATGCTTGCGGTCTTCCGAGAGATAGCCGATGCCGGCATGCACGGCATCGCCGGGCGTCGAAATGCCCACGCGCTTGCCATAGACCCAGATTTCCCCGCTATCGCGCGGGTCGGCGCCGAAAATGGCGCGAGCAACTTCCGTCCGCCCTGCCCCCATCAGCCCCGCCAGCCCCAGGATTTCGCCCTTGCGCAGGGAAAAGCTCACATCGCGGATATCTCGCCCGCGATTGAGATTGCGCACTTCGAGCGCCACCGGCGCGGCCGAGGTATTGGGCACGACCAGCGCCTCATTGCTCAGCGTGCGCCCCACCATCATCGAGATGATGGTTTCCATCGAGGTGGTCGCGGCCGGCACCGTGCCGACATATTCGCCGTCGCGCATCACCGTCACCCGGTCGGAGATGCGTTTGATCTCGTCCATCTTGTGCGAGATATAGACGATGCCCACGCCCTCGGCCTTGAGCCGGTTGATGATGACGAACAGCTCGGCGATCTCGGCATCGTTGAGGGCGGCGGTCGGCTCGTCCATGATCAGCACCCGCGAGCGGTAGCTCAGCGCCTTGGCGATTTCGACCATTTGCTGCTTGGCGACCGTCAGGCTCCCCACCGGCACGGTTGGCGCGAGTTTCAGATTCATCGACTCGAAGATGGCCTGGGCCGCCCGGTTGAGCGCCCCCTCATCCAGCAGCAGCCCGCCGAGCTGGCGCGGTTCGCGGCCGATGAAGATATTCTGGGCTGCCGTCAGGTCGCGCATCAGCGCCAGTTCCTGATGGATGATGCCGATGCCCATTTCCTGCGCCTGGCGGGGGCTGGCAATCTCGACCGGCTGGCCGTCGAGCCGGATTTCTCCGCCATCGCGTCGATAGACGCCGGAGAGGATCTTCATCAGCGTCGATTTGCCCGCGCCGTTCTCGCCCATCAGGGCGTGGACTTCGCCCGCCTGCAGGTCGAAATTGACATTGTGCAGCGCCCGGACGCCGGGGAACGACTTGTCGATGCCGACCAGCTCAATCAACGCACCCATTGTCCACCCATTCGCGTCCTCGGGCGGCCGCTTGCGCAGAGCGCAACGGATCGTGCCAGAGGTCCTCCTCGCGATTGACTTCGCGTTATATACGAACAATCTATTCATAAATGAAAGCATGACGCAAGGCGCTTCGTTTCACGCGTGCTGCCGTCAACGTGCACAGTCTGCTAACCAATTGAGCGCATGTGATAACCGGAAAAACGGGGGATGGAATGGATCAAGAGGCCGACGAGCAGGAGCGCTATCGAGCCCCCGCGCTCGACAAGGGCCTCGACATTATCGAGCTGCTGGCGGCCACTGCCGACGGCCTCAGCCAGGCCGAAATCGCCAAGGCGCTGGCCCGTTCGCCCAATGAAATCTACCGCATGCTCGACCGCCTGGTCCGCCGCAATTATGTTCGCCGCACGCCGGAAGACCGCTATGCCATCACCCTGAAACTGTTCGAGCTGGCCCACGCCCAGCCCCCGCTGCATCGCCTTGTCAGCCAGGCGACTCCGGTGCTTCGCCACTTCGCGCTCAAGGCCGAACAGGCGGTGCAGATGGTGATCCAGGATCGCAATATCCTGGTGGTGGTGGCGCAGTTCGACAGCCCCAATTACTGGAACGTTTCGGTCCGCGTCGGCAGCCGGATCGGCCTGGTCGATACCGGCTCGGGCCACGTCTTCCTGGCCTTTGCCACACCCGAGGAACGCACCCTGATGCTCAAGGGACAAGACACCGGCCGGGCAAAGAAAATGCCCAAGGACCTGCCCGACCGCCTGCAACAGGTCCGGCAGCAAGGCTACGAAGCCATGCCAAGCGTCCAGACCACGGGGGTCACCAATCTCTCGGTGCCGATTTTCGGACCGCTGGGCTCAGTCATCGCCGTGCTGACCTGCCCCTATACGCAAAGGCTCGACAAGCCCGACGCGCCCGCCATGCAGCAGGCGCTCGAGCTGCTCAAACGGGCAGGCACGGACCTGTCGCAACGCCCAAGCTAGGGCCGCCCACCACCGAGATGCTCAGCGAAAAACGCCAGCGCAGCCGCCCGCATGCGGGGGGTCTCGGCATGGCCGATGCCCGGCTCGCTCACCAGCTGCAGGCGGTCCGGAGTGGCAGCGTAGCGGGGCTCCAGCTCCCGCCAGGCCCGCTCCACCGAGAGCGCCGGGGTGAGCTTGTCGGCCTCGCCGATACAGACCAATTGCGGGCGCGGCGCGATCAACCCGGCGATCTCGCCGGCATCGGTTTCCGCCAGCAGGCCCGGCACGGTGAGGTAGATGCCATGCCCATCATGGGCGCCGAGTTCGATCATGGTCCGGAAATCGGCGAAGCAGCAAAGATGGGCCACTGCCGCGATCCGCTCATCCAGCGCCGCCAGCCAATAGCTGAGCATGCAGCCCATGGAAATGCCGAAAGCCCCGATGCGGTTGGCATCGACATCAGGGCGGCTGGCCAGGTAGGTCAGTGCCGCCGAATGGTCTGAGACCATCTGCCCGAACAGCGATTTCCCCTGCCAGAGCAAGGCCTTGGCAGCAAAGCTCTCACTGACATTGGCCCGCTCGCCGAAGACCGGCATATCGATGGCGAGGGTCACATAACCCGCTCGCGCAAAGGCGGGACCCAGCGGATCGACCAGATATTCGCGGCCCACCAGCAGTTCCTCGGCGCCGATATCGTAGCGGCCGCCATGGGAGTGGCCGTAGAGAATGGCCGGCCGCGCCGTGCCAGTTTCTATCGGCCGGGTCAGAATGCCCCGCACCGGCGCGCCGTCCAATTCGAGCGTCAGGTGTTCGATGACATAGTCGGAATGCGTTTCGACGGTTACGGCCTTTGCCGCAATGGCGGGTTCGGCGAAGGCGATAAGGTCGCGGAAGCGGGAGCGGGTCAGGGTCACGGGAGGGGTCGCCGAAGAAGGATTGAGCCCGGCGATGATGGACGAGGGCCCGGGTAAAGTCGAGCCCGTTGGCGGGCGGGCGCCATGTTACTTGATTTAAAAAATCAGCTTTGTTAAGGCCAAATACTGACTTGGGTGATCAGGATTGGAACGGCCAGTGCCGGATCAGGACGGCGGGCGCGCAACGCGGCTGACAGGGCTGGACCTGCGGGCGGGCTATGCCGGGACAAACATTCTCGAGGATGTCGCGCTCGACGTGCCGAGCGGTGAGGTCACCGTGCTGATCGGCCCCAATGGCTGCGGCAAATCCACCCTGCTCAAGACGCTGGCCCGTATCCTTTCGCCATCGAAAGGCCAGGTCCTGCTCGATGGCAAGGATATCCATCAGCTCAATACCCGCGCCGTCGCCGCTAAGCTGGGGCTGCTGCCGCAAGGTCCCACGGCGCCGGAGGGCTTGACGGTGCGCGAACTGGTGGCGCAGGGGCGGTTTCCGCATCAATCGCTGCTGCGGCAATGGTCGCAGGCCGACGAAGACGCGGTGAACGGCGCGATGAAAACCGCCGGGATTACCGACTTTGCCGAACGTGCCGTCGACAGTCTTTCCGGCGGGCAGCGGCAGCGCTGCTGGGTCGCCATGGTGCTGGCGCAGGAAACCGAACTGATCCTGCTCGACGAACCCACCACCTTTCTCGACCTCAAGGTGCAGGTCGACCTGATGGACCTGCTGACCGGACTGGCGCATGAGCGTGGCCGCACGCTGGTTATCGTGCTGCATGAGCTGAGCCTGGCGGCCGCTTATGCCGATTATCTGGTGATGATGAAGCAAGGCCGGATCGTCTGCGCCGGCGCGCCGGACGATATCTTCACCGCCGAGCGGCTGGACGATGTGTTCGGGCTCAAGGCCAGCGTGCTGCGCGACCCCGCCAGCGGCAGGCTGGTCTGCGTGCCGTTTGGCGCCAAGCGTCAGAGCCCGGCGAAAGTGGCCGCGCAATGAGCGACGCTGTGGCGATGCCGGTGCGCCATCCCGTGCGGGCATTGTCGGGCGCGCCCGTCCTGCTGGGCCTGCTGGTCTTGGTATTCCTGCTGCATATCGCGGTTGGGGCAAAGCCCCTGGCGATCGGCACGGTGGTGGATGCATTGGTCAATTTCGATGCCAAGAATTTCGACCATGTCATCGTCCGCAATCTGCGATTGCCACGCGCGGTCATCGCCGTGGTGGTTGGCGCGAGCCTGGCGCTGGCTGGGGCCTTGATGCAGGGGGTGACGCGCAATCCGTTGGCGGACCCGGCCCTGCTCGGGCTCACGGCGGGAGCGTCCTTCACCGTGGTCATGGCCAGTAGCCTCCTGGGGATAACCACTATGGCGCTGATCCCCTGGATCGCCATGGTCGGGGCGCTGGGAGCGGCACTCGTGGTCTATGTCATCGCCCGCTATGTGCCGGGCGGCGCGACGCCGCTGAGCCTTACGCTATCAGGTGCTGCGGTGAGTGCGTTCCTGGGGGCACTCATCTCCATCGCCCATCTGCTCGATCAGGACACGTTCGACAATCTGCGGGTGTGGCTGACGGGCGGGCTGGCGGGTCGCGATATCAACCTGCTCTGGTCTGTGGGGCCGTGGCTGGCCGTGGCGCTGGCCGCCGGTATCGCGCTGGCGCCGCGGGTGACACTCCTGGCCATGGGCGACGAGGTTGCGCAGGGGCTGGGCGTGCGCACCGGCAGGCTCAAGCTGCAATTGCTGGCGGTGGTGGTCGTGCTGACCGCATGCTCGGTAGCGCTGGCCGGACCGCTGGGCTTTATCGGCCTCGTCATTCCCCATGTGGTGCGGCTCTATGTGGGTTCGGACTATCGCTGGGTGGCGCCCTATGCGGCGCTGGCCGGGGCGATCTACCTGCTTTCGGTCGATATCGTGGCGCGCATTGCCATTCCGCCGCGCGAGATTTCGACCGGCATCATCACGGCGATGATCGGCGCTCCGCTGTTTGTGCATCTGGTGCGGCGGAGGATGCGGTGACATCGGAACTGGTATTACGCGATGGGCGCGAATGGATTGCGCTCAAGCTGCCGGTGCGGGCATTGGTCGCCCTGGCGCTACTGGCGCTCGCCCTGCTTGTGGTCAGCGCATTGAGCCTCGCCACCGGCAGCTATGGCGTGGCGCTGGGCGAGCTGATGGAGACGCTGCGCGGCATCACCATCAGCCGGGCCATCGACAATGTGGTGTGGGAGTTCCGTTTCCCGCGCATCCTCACCTCCGCTTTGGTCGGCGCGATGATGGCGCTGTCGGGCGCTGCATTGCAGAACGCGACGCGGAATGGGTTGGCCGACCCCTCGCTGGTAGGTGTGAGCCAGGGCGCGGCGCTGGCTGTGGTTACCCTCACAGTGCTGTTGCCCGACCAGTCCGGAGCCTTGCGGCCCTGGGCGGCGTTTTTCGGGGCGATCCTTGTAGCATTGGCCGTGCAAGGACTCTCTCGCACCCGCCAGGGCGGCAATACGATCCGCTTCATCCTGGTTGGCATTGGCCTATCGGCGTTCATCTCCTCGATCACCTCGACGATGATGACCTATGGCCAGATCGACCGGGCCATGGCGGCGCTGGCCTGGCTGTCGGGCTCGATCAATGCGGCGAGCTGGAACGATGTGTGGACCCTGTCCGCCGCGCTGGCCGTGCTGATGGCGGCACTGCTGGGGATCAGCCGCACCATGAGCGCGCTGCGCTTTGGCGAAGCGACCGCCGTGGGGCTGGGCGCGCCGGTGCGGCTGGTGCGCAATGTGCAATTGCTCATCGCGGTGGCGCTGGCGGCAATTGCCACTTCGGTGGTGGGGCCGCTGGGTTTTGTCGGGCTGATTGCGCCCCATGCCGCCCAGCGGCTGGCTCCGGCGGGGATTGGCCTCCATCTGATGCTGACTGCCATGATTGGGGCTCTGCTGGTATCGGCGGCCGACCTCGTTGGCCGCGCTGCCTTTGCCCCCATCCAGATCCCCGCCGGCCTGCTCACCGCATTGATCGGCGTGCCGATTTTCATCGCGCTGCTGCTGCGCACGCGATCCGCCCAGACATCGTAATCCGGAGACCATAATGTCACGCCGCCTTGTCATTCTGTCGCTCTTATTGGCGCTTGCCGCTCCGGCCCTGGGGCAGGAAACGCGGTCCTACACCGCCGCCAATGGCACATTCGATATTCCGGTGGCGCCGCAACGCATCGTGGCGCTCAACGACCAGATCGTGGCCCTGCCCCTCTACGAACTGGGCGCCCCGGTAGTGGGCAGCGCCGGGCGTACCGATGCCGAGGGCAATCATTTCCTGCGTGGCGGCATGGATACGCTGGGGATCGACTACGCCAATACCGGCATGGGCTATGTGGGTGGATTCAACGGGCTCGATGTCGAGGCCATTGCTGCGCTTGAGCCCGACCTGATCATTGGCGGACCCTATACCGATCCGGCGGTGGCAGAGCAGTTGCAGAACGTGGCGCCGACGCTGATCATCAACAATGCCGAGCTGGGCCTGATCGAAACCATCCGCGCCCTGGCCGATGTTTCTGGCAAGACCGGCAATTTCGAGGCCCGGCTGCAGCGCTATCGCGACAATGTCGAGCGCACGCGCGGCTATATCGGCAAGCCCGAGGACATTTCGGTCACGCTGACCTTCATGTTTCCGGCGGCCGAAGAGCTATGGGTCTATCGCCATGGCGGCAATCTTGGCGCGATCACCCAGGTCGTGCGCGATCTGGGCTTCAAGGAAACCGCGCCCATTGCCGCGCTGCCCGCCAATGAGGTCACGTTCAGTCCCGAACTGATCCAGGACCTCGATGCCGATTTCGTCTTCGGCTTTTATCGCCAACAGCCGGACGCGACGCCCGCGACCGTGCTGGCAGCCTATGAGACATTCGCCCCCGGCTGGTGCCTGGCCCTTACCGCCTGCCAGAATGGGCAGTTCGTGCTGTTGCCGGGTCCGACCTTCGGCACGACGATGGCAGGGCTGGACCTGGCGCTGGAACTGGTCGAGGGCCATGTCGCCGGGCGGCCCTTCACTCCGTTCGACGAAGGCCAGCAATGAGCAAGCATCTCTTCTGCCGCGACGTGTGCCTCGAACGCGGCGAACCGCTGGCCGGCACGGGCAATATGGCCGAGCGCTTCATCTTTGTGCGCTGGCCGCGCGGAAAATGGCGGGTGCCGCGCTTTGAATCGGCCGATATGGGCCCGGCCCTGTCGCGCGCCGTGCAAGGCGCGATGAAGCAGGGCATTCACGTGGCGCTGGTGGATCGCGTCGGGGAAACCAATACGCTGCCCATGCTGCAGGCCAATGGCGTGGTGGCCGATTTCGAGAGCGAGGACGATCTGGCGGCCGCCATCGAGCGCGTCACGGCGGGGGAAAAGCTGGTGGGCCGCCCCGATCCGCGCCCGATCTTGCTGTGCTGCACCGATAGCCGGCGCGACGCGTGCTGCGCGCGCTTTGGCTTTGCTACCTATAAGGCGCTGGTGGCGGCGGCCGATCCGGCGGAAATCCAGATTTTGCAGGCCACCCATGTCGGCGGCTGCCGTTTTGCCGCTTCGCTGGTGCTGTTGCCGGTGCAGCGGCGCTATGCGCGGCTGACGCCCGAGCAGGTGCCGGACTTTCTCGCCACCATCGGGCGCGGGGATATCTATCTGCCCGCCTATCGCGGCCAGGCCGGCCTGCCCGAGGCCGCGCAGGTGGCCCAGCACGCCGCCATGGTCTGGTCCGCCAATCACAGCCCCGGCGCAACGGTGCAGATGGAGGCCGTGGAATGGCCGGAGCCGGTGCATGGCCTCGATTTCGTCGCGCCGCTGCGCATCGGAGGTCAGCGCTATGACGTGCATATGCGCACCGAAATCATCCCGGTCAGCGGGCGCTGTACGGCGTTGACTGAAGAAGAACCCGAATTGACGCCGCGCTGGCGCGCTCTCGACGTCGTTTCGGCGCGCTAAGGAATTAACGGAGCTATCGAAATGCATTCCAGATTCTTGATCGCTGTGCTGCTGCTGGTGGGCTTGATCCCGCCCGCCCTGGCCCAGGAGACCCGCAGCTTTACCGACGATGCGGGCCGCGTGGTGGATATCCCCACCCATCCCCAGCGCATCGTTTCGCTGCATGATCTATCGCTGACCATTCCGCTGATCGAGCTGGGCGTGCTGCCGATCGGCAGCCAGGGTCGCACCACCGCGGAGGGCAAGCCCTTCATCCGCTCCAGCGCGGTGCTGACCGGGGTGGATTTCGACAATTCGGAAATCGTTTTTGTCGGCAATTCGCCGGTGGATGTGGAAGCGATCGCGGCGCTGGAGCCCGATCTCATCCTGGTCAACCCTAACTGGAACTATGGCAATCTCGACCAGGTCGCGACCATTGCTCCGGCCGTGGTGCTCGACGACACCATCCGCGGCGATTTCGGCATGTATGACGCGATCGCCGACATTACCGGCACGCAGGATCGCCTGGCGACCCTCAAGACGCGTTACGAGGGCCAGATCGCCCAGATCAAGCGGTTGATCGACACCAAGGATATTTCGGTCAATGTGATCCAGGGCGTCGATGGGCAGATCGCGGTCTGGCATACCTATAGCGCGCTGGGCAAGGTGCTGCGCGATGCCGGCTTCACCTTCCCCGAGCGGGTGGATGCCATCCCCGAAGGTGAATTCGAACGCCTGAGCGCCGAGGCCCTGCCCGAGCTGGATGCCGATTTCGTCTTCGTCACCTATCGCACGGACCAGCTGGAAACGCCGACCGACGCGATCGGCCATCTCGAAGCCGTCGTGCCGGGCTTTTGCGAGTTCCTCCATGCCTGCCGCAGCAACCAGATGATCATCATGCCGCGCGAAGAGGCCTCGGCGACGTCCTATTATGCCCTGGGCGCGCTGACTTATGCCGTCATCACCCATATTTCGGGCCGCCGGTTCGAACCCAAGCCGGATTGATCTTTGCTGCCGGGGCGGGGTTGCGGTCCCGCCCCGATTGCGCCGATAGGGGCGGCGTGACACAAGAGGCGGTGCTCAACCTTATCGCGTGTGCCCCATGAAAAAGATCGGTTTTCTGTCCTTCGGCCATTGGTCGCCCTCGCCGCAATCGGGCACCCGCACGGCGGGCGATGCGCTGCTGCAATCGATCGACCTGGCGGTTGCCGCCGAAGAATTGGGGGCCGACGGCGCTTATTTCCGGGTGCATCACTTTGCCCGGCAATTGGGGTCGCCCTTCCCGCTGCTGGCCGCCATCGGCGCCAAAACCAGCAGGATCGAGATCGGCACCGCCGTCATCGACATGCGCTACGAAAACCCGCTCTATATGGCCGAAGACGCCGGCGCGGCCGATCTGATCGCCGGAGGCCGCCTGCAATTGGGGATCAGTCGCGGCTCGCCCGAGCAGGTGATCGATGGCTACCGCCATTTCGGCTATGTTCCGGCCGAGGGGCAGACCGATGCCGATATGGCGCGCGGCCATGCCGAGGTCTTTCTCGACGTGTTGCGTGGCGAGGGCTTTGCCCAGCCCAATCCGCGGCCGATGTTCCCCAATCCGCCGGGCCTGTTGCGACTTGAGCCGCATTCGGAGGGCCTGCGCCAGCGCATCTGGTGGGGCGCGGCGACCGACGCCACCGCTGTCTGGGCGGCGCAATTGGGGATGAACCTGCAAAGCTCGACGCTTAAATTCGATGAAAGCGGCAAGCCCTTTCACATCCAGCAGGCCGAACAAATTCGCGCCTATCGCGCGGCCTGGAAAGAAGCCGGCCATGGCTTCGAACCGCGCGTTTCGGTCAGCCGCTCGATCTTCGCTTTGGTCAATGACATGGACCGCGCCTATTTTGGTGGCGGCGGCCGCGAGGAAGATCAGTTCGGCTATATCGACCCGGAAAAGCGCGCGGTTTTCGGCCGCGGTTATGCCGCCGAGCCCGAAGTGCTGATCAAGGAACTGGTGGCCGACGAGGCGATTGCCGAGGCCGATACGCTGCTGCTGACGGTGCCGAACCAGCTGGGCGTGGAATACAATGCCCATGTCATCGAGGCGATCTTGACCCTGGTGGCGCCGGCTTTGGGCTGGCGGTAGCTATGGCTAAAGGCCGGCCACCATCTTCAGCCCGACAAGACCGAGGAAGGTCAGGATCAGCCGGTCGAAGGCGCGCCGGCTGAGCTTGCCGGCGATCGCCTGGCCCAGCGGCATGAAAATGAGGATCGGCAACAGCGCGAACACGCCCTGCAACAGCCATTCTCCCCGCATCAGGCCGGCCAGCCACATCGAGGGAAGCTGGGTGACGGCGTAGACGAGGAACATGGCCGAAACCGCAAAGACATGCGCGTCGCGCTCCATGCTCATGGAATGGATGAATGTCACCCCGATCGGCGCAGAAATGCCCGTTGCCCCCTGCAGGATTCCCCCGCCGGCCCCGGCCAGCGGGCCGAAGCGCTTTGCGGCGCCGATGGAAAGCGAAAAATGCGGCTTGAACAGGCGCAGCAGCACATAGGCGATGAGAATTACCCCCAGCGTCAGCACCAGAAGGCGCTCGGGCAGCGTTGCCAATAGCCAAACGCCCAGGGCGATGCCGAGCACGCCCGCCACGAGAAACATGGGCAGGAAGGCCATGCGTTCGGACCGCGCCTGGCTGCGGAAGCGCCAGACCTGCCAGGCATTGGTAACGATCAGCGGGATGACCATCAGCCCCACGGCATGCTGAAGCCCGAAAAACGTCGTCAGCACAGGCAGGGCAATCAGCGGCAGACCCGCGCCGGTCGCGCCTTTGACAACCGCTCCGGCAGCCAGCGCCAGGGCCATCACCAGATAGTTCGAAATATCCATTGGCAAAGCATCTCCCAAGCGGCGCCGACACTCTATAGGGGCAAACGGATTAACCGAACAGTTTCTTTGCTCTATCCATCGCGCAGCTGCTTATCACGATTAGCGCGTTCGACCTGCCCGCACCGGCGCGATCTGCTCTGCACCAGATGGTTACTTACTTGTTGACAGCTTCGTTATCGCGGCACAGTCTAGCGGTAAGGGCCTGGGAGGATATGGCCCCCAAAAGCAATATTGGGAGGGAAGGATGTATCGTGCATCGTGGCGGATTCTCGTCGGCAGCATGGCTGTGCTGCTGGCTGGTACGGCAGGCTCTATCGGCCAGGAATGGCAGCCTGACCGGCCGATCAATCTGATTGTACCTTGGGGCGCCGGCGGCTCGACCGACCAGGTGACGCGCGTTACCGCGCCCATTCTGGCAGAGGCGCTCGGCGTCGACGTGGTCGTGGTCAACCAGCCCGGCGCGTCCGGCGCCATCGGCACGCAGGAAGTGCTCAATGCGGCCAAGGACGGCTATACCTGGACGGCCAATGCCATTGCCAACAATGCCACCTATTCGGTGACGGGGCTTTTGGAAGGCACCGATATCGACGACTGGCATATCTATCTTTCGGTCGCCAACGTGCCGGTCGTGAGCGTGCCGGCGGATAGCGAATTCCAGGATTTCGGGCAATTGCTGGAAGCGCTGAAGACGCGCGGCAACGAAATTACCGTGGCGACGGCCGGTATTACCTCGTCAGGCGGCACGGCGATTGCCGCGCTCTCGGATGCGGGCACGTTCGACTACAACATGATCACCTATGATGGCGGCGGCCCGGCGGCCATCGCTACGGCTTCGGGCGAAGCCATGGTGACCACCCAGCTGGCGGTGGAGCAGACCGAACTGATCCGTGGCAAGCGCCTGCGGGCACTTGCCGTGCTCTCGGCCGAACCGCTGGTGCTCGAGGGTGTCGATCCGATTCCGCCGATCACCCAATGGCTGCCGGACATGGAGCTGGCCCCGGATTATTTCGGCATCTTCATTCCGCGCGGCGTGCCGGAAGAAGTGGTGGCCGCGGTCGATAAGGTTTGGGCGGAGAAGGTCATGAACGCCGAGGCGCTCAAGACCTATGCCGAGACTTTTGGCGCCGTGTTTGCCCCGTCCTATGGTGCGGAAGCGCGCGAGAAGGCCATGCCCGTGGTTATCCTCGAAGCCTGCTCGTCGGTGGAGCGTGGTGAGGCCGTGCAGGATCCTTCCATCATCGGTATCGACTGCGAAACCCGCACCGAGGTCGGCAAATCATAAGGATTTGGGTCCCGCCGCAAGGCGGGGCCCGCCATCCGCGTGATCGCTGGGCGGCTGGTCCGTCCCGGTCTTCAAGGACGAAGCATGCAGGACAATTCTGACGCAAGAGACGAAGGCGTGCGCGCCCGCGCCGACCTTTTGACCGCCCTGATCCTGGTCGGGCTGGGGTGTGTTGTTATCTATCTTTCCTGGACGATGCCGCGGCTCGAGGCCCGGCGCATCCATCCTTCGACAATCCCTGGCCTCGTGCCATTCTTTCTGGGCATTGGCCTGGCCTTTTGCGGCGGGCTGCTGGCGCTGCGCTCGTGGCGCATCCAAGCGCCCGGCGGCTGGCAGGGGCTATTCGGCCTTGTGAAGACGCGCGAGGCATTGCGTGTTGGCGTGTTGCTGGCATTGGCGCTGGTCCATACGCTCGTGCTGGTCGGCCTCATCCCCTTCTGGGCGGCCGCCATGCTCTTCATCTTCGCCTTCATCATGATTTTTGAGACCTGGCTGAGCGACGGGCCGGCCGAGCCGCTCAAGAGCGCGCTTTGGGCCCTGGCCATCGCTATCGTCGGCGGCGGCGGGATTTACCTGGTCTTTGAACGCATCTTTCTCGTACGTCTGCCTTAGGAGAACCAAATGGAAGGACTGGTGCTCCTCGGCCAGGGCGTCGCGCATTTTCTGACCCCATGGTCATTGTTCAATGTCATCTGGGCGACGCTATTGGGCGTTACCATCGGCATCCTGCCGGGCCTCACCGCCACCATGGGCGTGGCGCTGCTGGTGACCCTCACCTACAAGATGGCGCCCGACCAGGCGATCCTGACGCTGATGTGCGTCTATCTCGGCGCCATCTATGGCGGCAGCCGCACGGCTATCCTGCTCAATATTCCGGGCACGCCCGCCAATGCCGCGGCAACGCTTGACGGCTATCCGCTGGCCCGGCAGGGCAAGGCGGGCCTCGCCATGGGTCTGGCGACGACGTCCTCGACGCTCGGCACCATGGTCGGCATCTTCTTTCTGGCCATTATCGCGCCGGTTCTGTCCGAAGCGGCGCTGAAATTCGGCTCCTACGAATTCTTCTGGCTGGCGCTGTTCGGCGTGGTGATTTCGGGGCAGATGACCGGCAGCGATACGCCGCTCAAGGGCTATATCGCCGGCATTCTGGGCCTGCTCATCGCCATGATCGGCATGGAGACGCTGCATGCCCATCAGCGCTTCACCTTCGGCATTACCGCGCTTGGGGGCGGCGTCGACCTGATCCCGGCCATGGTGGGTGCCTTTGGCCTGGCCGAAATCCTTTCGGCGATGAAACGCAAAGCGGTCGCTCAGGTGGTGCCGGTCAATGACCGGGTAGTGCCCTCTTTGAAGGAAATCTTCCAATATTGGCGGACCATTATCCGCTCGGGGATCATCGGGACTTTTATCGGCATTATCCCGGGCGTGGGCGAGGATGTGGGTTCCTGGTCGTCCTATGCGGCGGCCAAGCGGGCGTCCAAGCATCCGGAAGAATTCGGCAAGGGCAGTCAGGAAGGCCTTATCGCGGCCGAAACTGGTGACAATGCCGTGGTTTCGGCGGCCATGATCCCGACATTGACGCTGGCCCTGCCCGGCTCGGCGGCAGCTGCCGTGCTCATCGCCGCCATGCTGATCCATGGCATCCGGCCCGGCCCCATGCTGATGGTGGAGAATGCACCCTTCCTCTATCAGGTCGTGGCCATGCTGCTGCTGGCGACAATCGCCAACCTGATCTTCGGGCTGTCGCTGACCAAGCTCTTCATCAAGGTGCTGGCGGTGCCGCGCGAGCGGCTGATGGCGGTGATTTATATCCTGTGCGTCGTAGGGTCCTTCGCCATTACCCAGCGCATGTTCGACGTTTATGTCATGCTGATCTTCGGCGTCGTGGGCTTCCTGCTGCGCGAGATGAAATATCCCATGGCCCCGCTGGTGCTCGGGATAGTGCTAGGCGACCTGCTTGACCTCAACCTGCGGCGCGGGCTGGCGCTGACCAATGGCGATCCCAGCCCCTTCTTTACCCGCCCGATCAGTGCGGTCCTCTGCGCGATCATTGTGGTGATCGTGCTGATGTCGATCCCGGCAATATCGACGCGGGTCAAGGGGATTTTCAGGCGGGGCGCCGAGGGCAGGCCTGCGCGCTCATGATGATTTTGCGGCCGACGGCATTCAGCTCGCCGGCTGCAATATTCTCCAGCCCATTGACGACGAGGGCGGCGTCGGGGCGGGCAAGGGTGACCAATGTCAGCCCGGCCTGGATCGCGCGCTCCGCGGCCAGAGTCGTGGGAGCCGAGATGGAGACCAGCATCGGGCAACCGGCGCGAACGGTTTTTTCGACCAGCTCGTAACTGCAGCGGGCGGTGAGGAGAAAAAAGCCCGTCGCCGGATCGAGCCCGTTCCGCGCCATGGCCCCGATGAGCTTGTCGAGGGCGTTGTGGCGGCCGACATCTTCGCGGACCATGACGATCTCGCCCGTAGGCGTACAGAAGGCGGCCGCATGCACGGCTCCGGTTTCCCGGCTCAGCGGTTGGTGATCGGGCAGATCGGCAAGGGCCTTTGATATGGCGCTGCGCTCGACGGTGACATGGGCGGTGACCGGCGGCAGGGGCCGCAATATCTGGGCGATATTGTCGATGCCGCAGAGCCCGCAGCTGCTCTCGGTCACGCGGACCCGCGCCCTAGCAATGGCCTTGTCGCGGCCCTCAGGCGGCAATTGCATGCGGATGATCCAGCCGCCTTCGACGGCGTGGGTCTGGACATCGAGAATGTCCCCAGGACCGGCGACCAGGCCCTCGCTCAGGGCAAAGCCGGTGGCGTAGTCGACAAGGTCCGACGGCGTCGCCATCATGACGGCGTAGCTGATGCCGCCGACTTCGATGGCGATCGGGGCCTCCACCGGCACGCTGCGCGCAATCGGCGCATCGGCCTGCCGGCCGAGGCCAAGACCCAGCCGATCGAGCTTGGTTTCCACCGACGGCGGCGCTGAGATCGTCGCAGGCATCAGTTCGTGCCCTGCACCACGCGAACCGGAACCGACTTGGCCGCGGGCGTTCCGCTGATGCGGTCGTAATAGTCGAGCGGGAGCAGCGGATTGAGTTCCGGATAATAGCCAGCAACAGCACCGCGCGGCATGGGATAATCCAGCACGGTCAGGTCTTGCACACGCCGCTCCACGCCATCACCCGCGATAGTTTCCAGGGTAATTTTCTGTCCCGGTTCGAGACCTCTGGCCTTGCGGTCATCGATATTCATGAACAGCACCATGCGGTCGTTATAGACGCCGCGATACCGGTCGTTATTGCTGTAGATGGTGGTGTTGAACTGGTCATGCGAGCGCACCGTGGCCAGACGCAGCATTGCGCTGTCATCGACCTGTGCATCCACATGCAGCCCCTCAAAGACCAGGAAATTAGCCTTGCCGTTGGAGGTGGGCCATACCCGCCGGCGCGGTGGGATATCGAGATGGAAGCCCTTGCGATCCCTAATGCGCCCGGAAAAGCCCTCGTAGATCTGCGGATAGACCTCGGCGATCTTGTCGCGGATGGCGTCGTAATCGTGGATATAGCTGGCCCAATCGACCTTGCTCGCCGGCAGGGTCGCCATGGCCATGCGGCAGACGATCTCGACCTCGGGCAACAGATCGGGAGCGGCTGGTTCGAGTACGCCGCGCGATGCGGTGACGTTGGACATGGCGTCCTCGATGGTCACGAACTGCTCGCCGGCTTTGGTGTGGATGCGCTCGGAGCGGGCGACCACGGGCAGGATGAGGGCGTCACGGCCATGCACCAGATGCCCGCGATTGAGCTTGGTGGCGATGCCCACGGTCAGCGCCAGTTTGCGCATCGCTGCATAAGCCTGCTCGGTGTCGGGCACCGCGCGCACAAAATTGCCGCCCAGGCCGATAAAGACCTTGGCCGTTCCATTCTTCATCGCCTCGACGGATTCGACGGTATGGTGACCATGCTCGCGGGGCGGCTCGAAGCCGAAGACGTCGCGCACGCGATCGAGATAGAGCTGGCTGGGCTTTTCGTCGATGCCGACGGTGCGGTCGCCCTGCACGTTGGAATGACCGCGAATGGGGGCAATACCGGCGCCCGGCTTGCCGAAATTGCCACGCAGCAGCAGAAGATTGGCGATCTGCTGGACCATGCGCGAGCCATATTGGTGCTGGGTGATACCCATGCCGTAGCAGATCATGGTGGCCTTGGAGCGGATGTAAATCTCGGCGCAGCGTCGGATCTGCTCCTCGGAAATGCCCGAGATCGCGACGATATCGGCCCAATCCTGGCTCATGGCGTCGTCGCGCAGCGCATCGATACCGATCGTGTGCTCGGCAATGAAGTCGCGATCGATGACCGCCTCGCCCTGCGCCTCGCGCTCGAACATCACTTTCATGATGCCCTTGAGCAGCGCCAGATCGCCGCCGATCCTGATATGGACGAATTCGCTGGCAATCGGCGTCGAGCCGAAAGTGGCCATCTGCACCACGTCCTGCGGCTCGGTGAAGCGGATCAGCGCCCGCTCGGGCATGGGATTGACCGCGACGATGGGCACGCCCCGTTTCCGCGCTTCGACCAGATTGGTCATCATCCGCGGTGAATTGGTGCCGGTGTTCTGCCCGATGATGAAAATAGCCTCGGCATGCTCGAAATCCTCAATCACCACCGTGCCCTTGCCGACGCCGATGGAGGGCGGCAGGCCGCGGCTGGTGGGCTCGTGGCACATGTTCGAGCAATCGGGGAAATTGTTGGTCCCGAACTCGCGGACGAAGATCGAATAGAGAAAGGCTGCCTCATTGGGCGTGCGGCCGGAGGTATAGAACTCTGCCTCATGCGGGCTGTTCAGCGCCCGCAAATGGTCGCCGATCAGCGCAAAGGCATCGTCCCATGAGCAGGGGACATAGCGGTCGCTTGCTCCGTCATAGCGCATGGGCTCGGTCAGCCGGCCCTGCATTTCGAGCCAGTAATCGGACTGCTCCATGAGCTCGGAGACGGTGTGCTGCTCGAAGAATTCGCGGGTGACGCGGAACTTGGTCGCTTCATGGGCCAGGGCCTTGGCGCCGTTTTCACAGAATTCCAGCGTCCTCTTGCATTCAGGATCGGGATAGGCGCAGCTCGGGCATTTGAAACCGCCGGGCTGATTCATGGCCAACAGTGCCCGCGAGCCCTTGGTGATAACGCTCTGTTCCATCAGCACCTTGGCCGTCGCCGCGGCCGCGCCCCAGCCGCCGGCAGGGTGGTTGTAGCTCTGATAGCGGGGGGCTTTGTCGCTCATGGCCGCGCTCCTTGGATATGATTTGTCACGACGCGTTGCCGGGCACTAGACCACAGCGCCGGGCGATCCTCCATCGACAATGTGCTGATGATGCTAATCGCGGGGCGGCGGCAGGGTCTCGCGACAGGCAGCGATCAGCCATTCCAGCACATTTTCGAGGCGTTTTTCGCCACGCCGCTCGGCCAGCACATAGATGCCCATGGGGATCATGTCGGGCGAGCCGGACTGCTGTACCTCCATGACGCCATGTTCGGCAAAATAGGGCGCGATGACATTGGAAATGCGCAGGAAGGCATCGGTGTTGCGCAGATAATCGAGGCATGCCGAGATTGAGTTCGAGCCAAAGATGTAACTTTCGCGCCCGAACGGGGTTTCGCCGCGCAGCCGGCGCCAGTTCTCGTCGAAGAACCGCTGCTGCCGGCTTTCGGCCAGCGAACTGGTGATCACCGGATAGGCCTCGATTTCCGCCGATGTGCGCACCGCGCCCAGCAGAGGATGTCCGTTGCGAACAAAGACGCCGTTATAGACCTGGCTCAAGCGGATGAACTGGGCTCCGGTCCCGCCGCTCAAGCCGCGGATTTCGTGGGAGACGAAAAGCGAAATATCGCCTGACAGCAATTGGTCGAGGCAGCGAAGCTGATCGCCCAGGCTCACCTGGACGGGGGCTTTGGGATTGTGCTGCTGGTAGCGCAGCAGCATGTCGCGCACGAATATGGTCCACCACGAATAGCCGCTGCCAATACTGATACCGCGCTCGCTGCGCACGCGCATTTCGTCCACCGATTTGCGCATATTGTCATCCAGCCGCTGCATCAGACGGGCGTTCTCGTAGATCACCTCGCCATAGGGCGTCAGCCTGACGCCACGCGCCGAGCGCATAAAGAGCCGGGCGTTCAGGTCTCCTTCGAGCTTGCGCATGTTCACGGTCAAGGTCGGCTGGGTGACGTTGAGCACCGCCGTTGCCGCGCGGATACTGCCGGTTTCCGCAATAGCGATGAACTGCCGCAGCAGCTTATCCATGGCTCCTCCAGTGATAGATATTCTCTATCGAAAACACCTGTTTTCGTATTTTCCTTGTGCGCTACCCCATGTCAATCTCGCGCGCAGAAAGGCGCGTTGGAGAGCGCCGCCCACGCTCCAAAGGGAGGCTTCAAAAATGACGTTTCGTATTCCCCGCCGCCAGTTTCTATTGGGCGGCTCCGTGCTCGCCGCGGCCAGCGCGCTGGGCCTGTCTCCCGCTCTGGCGCAGCAGGCCTCGTTGCGGCTGGCCTTCTGGGGCGGACAGGACCGGGCCAACCGGACTTATGCGGTTGCCGACAAGTTTGCCGAAGTGAGCGGCACCGCCATCGACGGCGAATTCATTGCCTGGGACGATTATTGGACGCGCCTGGCAACGCAGGTTTCGGGCGGCGCAGCGCCGGATGTGCTGCAGATGGATTATCGCTATATCGTCGAATATGCCTCGCGTGGCGCCATCGCGCCACTGGACGACTTCATCGGCAATACGTTGAAACTGGACGACTTCGATGCCGACCAGGTCGAGGGCGGGCGCGTCAATGGCAGGCTCTATGGCATATCGCTGGGCAGCAATTCGGCGGCAATGATCTACAATGCCACCGTGTTTGAAGAAGTCGGCATTGCCCCGCCCGATCTCACGACGACCTATGACGATTATCGCGCCATGGGCGAAGCTTTTGCCAGCGCCAATCTGCGTAACGGCATCAAGGCGCTTTCCGATTCCTCGGGCAGCGATATCGTGTTTGAAAACTGGCTCCGCCAGCAGGGCAGCGCGCTTTATACGGCAGAGGGCACCATCGGCTTCGATGAAGAGGCATTGGTCGAGTGGTTCCGCCTCTGGGCCGATCTGCGCGACGCCGGTGTGATTGTTTCCGCCGAAAATCAGGCGCTGAGCACCGCTTCGGCGGAAGCGAGCATGATCATCACCAACAAGGCCGCCACCACGCCGATCCATTCCAACGAATTGGTCGTCTATCAGGGTATCAGCCCCGACAAGCTTGGCCTCGCAAGCTATCCGCTGATCGGCGACGGCGCTGGCGGGCATTACCGGAAGCCCTCGCAGTTCTTTTCGGTCAGCGGGACGTCGCAGAATGCCGAGCAGGCCGCGGCCTTTATCTCCTATTTCGTCAACGACCCGGAAGCGGCCAAGCTGCTGGGTGTCGAACGCGGCGTGCCCTGCACCCAGACCGCCCGTGACGCCGTTGCCGACGAGTTGACACCGGAAAGCCGCGCCGCACTCGACTTCGTCGCCTCGCTTGGCGCCCTGGTCGGTCCGCTGCCGCCCTCCCCTCCCCCGGCCGCCGGCGAAGTCAGCAAGGCGCTCGGCAATATCTCGCAAGAAATCGCCTTCGGCGTGCGGTCTCCAGAGGATGCTGCACAGGCCTTCGTGGCCGACGCTGCCGCCATCTTGGCGCGCAGCGCCGGCTGATGCATGGGGCTGCCGGTGCTGCCCGGCGACCTCTATTTGTTACAGTAGTCGGGCTCGGTAGCTTGCCTTCGGGGCCCCACAGGGCGGCTCTTGCCCCCGCCTCGCGCACATTGTGCGGTGGCGGGGGCTTGGCCAGACGGTCGGCGCGCCGTCTAGAGGGTGCGAGGACGCGGGCGACGATGCCCGCGCTCTCGAAACTGTGGCCCGTTGATGGGGCCAGGGCGGCGAAACTCGTGCCGCAATGGTGGGAATCTGCTCTCTTAGCTGGTGCAGCAGCTTGTAAAGCGGCACGACAATCCGGCGGCGGTCGGGCTCTCCCGGCATCTCTCGCCACCAGGTTTGCCACTCCGACGCCACGTCGAGGCTTTGGCCGCTACTGGCCACGGGTCGTGCTCATTGCCGCGATCTACCTGTTCCGGCCCTGGGCCACGGTTGGCTTCCCGCTCATTGTGGGGGCCTTGATGATCGCCAAAGGCTATTGCGCCATTGGCTCTACTGCCCACGCTGCAAACGGCCGGTCCACTCATGACCTTCACCACTATCGCGGTCAGCCTGATGCTCAGCCTCATCCTCATCGCGCTTTTCGGGCCAAAGGGCCGCGCACGATTGTCGGTCGAGGAGCAATCCTAGGGTCTAGCAGCTTCGGTTGGCGCAGATTTTGCGGACGACCGTATCAAGTCCATCGCGCATGGCCTCGGTCATCGCCAGGGCATATTCCAGCGGCCAGCGGCCTTGAGAGTTGCTGGGGCTTTGCGACAACATGGCTTCGAGCCGCCCCACTTCCTCTTCCAGATGCTGCTGGCGGGCCTCGATATGGGAGGCAACAAGGTCGTGCGGCGCCAAATGGGCAAACCGCAGGAAATGCAGAAACGAGCTCTGGAACTTGTCCTTGGCCAGGGGTTGCTGCAGGGCCGCGACAAAGCTCTCCCGCCCGGCCTCGGTGATGCGATAAATCTTGCGGCTGGGCTTGCCGACCTGTTCCTGGATGACGAAGGCGACGAGGCCCTTGGCTTCCAGTTTGGCGAGGGCTGGGTAGATCGCCCCGATGCTGGCATCGGCAAACAGGGCGGCCTCGCCTTGGCTGAATTGCCGGCGAATGTCATAGCCAGTCGCATCGCCCTCATAGAGGATCGACAGGCACAATTGTTCAACGGTCAAAGCGCTCTCCTTCCCCATTGCTGGCGGTGACGCTGCGGGAACGGCTTTCGCCGCTCCCGCAATGCTTCTGGCCGACCTCACTCCGCCGGAGCAGGCAGCGCCGCCGTTTCCTCCGCCTTTGCGGCGTCCTTCTTTTTCCCGCCGCCGAAAATCCGCATCACGAAGACGAAGAAGATCGGCACGAACAATACGCTCAGCACGGTAGCCGAGATCATACCGCCCATCACTGCGGTGCCAATGGCATTCTGGCTGGCGGCGCTAGCGCCGGTGGCAATGGCCAGCGGCACCACACCCAGAGTGAACGCCAGCGAGGTCATCAGGATCGGCCGGAACCGCAGCTTGGCGGCTTCGATCGTCGCCTGGCGCAAGGGCACGCCCTGGGCTAGCAGATCCTTGGCGAACTCTATGATCAGGATGGCGTTTTTCGCCGACAGCCCGATGATCGTGATCAGCCCGACCTTGAAGTAGACGTCGTTGGGCATGTCGCGCATGTAGACCGCGATCACCGATCCCAGCACGCCCAAAGGCACCACGAGCATCACCGAGAGCGGAATCGACCAGCTTTCGTAGAGCGCTGCCAATAACAGGAACACGAAGATGACGATCAGCCCGACCAGCATCGGCGCCTGAGAGCCGGACTGGATTTCTTCCAGCGACTGGCCGGTCCATTCATAGCCAAAGCCATTGGGCAATTCGCCCACCAGCCGCTCCATTTCGGCAATGGCATCGCCCGACGAATAGCCGGGAGCTGCCGACCCGCCGATACGGACGGCCGGGTAGCCGTTATAGCCAACCACCTGCGAGGAGCCCCGTTGCCACTCGGCCGTCGCGAAGGACGATAGCGGCACCATGCTGCCCGAACTATTGGCAACATTGAGCTTGAGCAGATCTTCGACCTGCATGCGCTGATCCTGGTCGGCCTGCACGGTCACCCGCTGCATGCGGCCCGCATTGGGGAAGTCATTGGCATAGGACGAACCCAGATTGGACGAGATCGTGGCATTGATCGCGGCAAAGCTCACGCCGAGCGTATTGGCCTTTTCGCGGTCGATCACGAGATTGACCTGGGCCGCCGCCGGCATGCCTTCGACGCGCAGGCCCGCGAGCACAGGGCTTTGCGCCGCTGCCGCCATCAATTGGTCGCTGCCGGCCATAAGCGCTGCCTGCCCCAGGCCGCCACGATCCTGCAGCCGGAACGAGAAGCCGTTCGACGTGCCCAGGCCCTGAATGGCCGGAGGCGAGAGAGCAAAGGAGATGGCATCCTTGAGGCCGAACAGGGCGCCATTGGCGCGGTTGGCAATGGCCTGCGCGGAATTGTTGGCGTCGCGATCTTTCCAATCCTTGAAGGTGATGAAGGCCAGGCCTGCATTGTCGCCGGCACCCGAGAAGCTGAAGCCATTGACGACGATCATGCTCTCGACAGCCTCTTCCTGGCGGAAAATATCTTCCACCTGGTTGGAAACCTCACGAGCACGATTGCTGCTGGCGTCAGTGGGCGCCTGCATATCGACGATGACAAAGCCCTGATCTTCATTGGGCAGGAAGTCGGAGGGGAGCTGGAACAGTCCCCAACCCAGCCCAACCAGCAAAGCCAGATAGACCACCATGAAGCGGCCCGCCCGGTTGACCAGCCAGCCCACGCCCTTGGAGTAACCGTTGGTGGTGCCTTTCAGCCCGCGATTGAACCAGCCGAATGGTCCCTTCTTTTCGCGATGGCCGGGTTTGATGGGCTTAAGGAAAGTGGCGCACAGTGCCGGTGTCAGCGAGAGCGCGAGGAAGCCCGAGATCAGGATCGACACCACCATGGTGATGCTGAACTGCTGATAGATCACCCCGACGGCGCCGGGGAAGAAGGCCATGGGCACGAACACTGCCGCCAGCACCAGCGTAATGCCGATAATGGCGCCGGTAATCTGCTTCATGGCCTTGCGCGTCGCGTCCTTGGGCGACAGGCCCTCTTCGGCCATGATGCGCTCGACATTTTCGACAACGACGATCGCGTCATCCACGAGAATGCCGATCGCCAGCACCATGGCGAACATAGTCAGCACGTTGATTGAAAAACCGGTCAGCAGCATGACGCCGACAGTGCCGAGCAACGCCACGGGCACAACCAGGGTCGGGATCAATGTGTAGCGGAAATTCTGCAGGAAAACGAACATCACGACAAAGACGAGGCCGATGGCCTCGATCAGAGTGTGCAGCACCTTTTCGATCGATACTTCGACAAAGGGCGAGGTGTCGTAGGGAACGACATATTCGACGCCAGGCGGGAAAAACTCCGCCAATTCCTCCATGCGGTGGCGAACCCCTTCCGAGGTTGCCAATGCATTGCCCGAAGGGGACAATTGCACCGCCAGAGCCGCCGCAGGCTTGCCGTCGATCCGGGTGGCGAAATTATAGGTTTCCGAGCCCACTTCGATCCGCGCCACATCGCGCAGGCGAACCGAGGAGCCGTCGGGATTGGCGCGCAGCACAATCGAGCCGAATTCCTCGGGCGTGCGCAATTGCCCGCTGACCAGAACGGTTGCAGAGACCTGCTGAGCGATCGGGTTTGGCTGGGCGCCAATCCGCCCCGCCGTAACCTGGGCGTTCTGAGCCTGAATGGCGGCCGTCACTTCCTGCGTGCTGAGATTGAGGCTGGTCATCTTGTCCGGATCGACCCAGACGCGCATGGCGCGCTGGGAAGCAAACAATTGCGCCCGGCCGACACCGTCGACGCGGCGGATTTCGCCCAGCACGTTGCGGCTGAGATAGTCGCCCAGCCCCACCACGTCGAGCGAACCGTCGGTGGACACCAGACCCACCATCATCAGAAAACCGCTGCCGGCCTCCTGCACCTGAATGCCCTGTTGCGTGACGATCTGGGGCAGGCGCGCTTCGACCCGGCGGACGGCATTCTGCACGTCGTTGGCGGCCTGGCTCGATTCCGTGCCCGGCTCGAAGGTGACGGTCACCGTTACCGAACCGGAGGAGTCGGAGGTGGATTCGAAATACATGGCGCCTTCCACGCCATTCATTTCCTCCTCGATGGGCCGGGTCACGCTTTGATACATGTCCTCGGGCGAGGCGCCCGGATAGATGGCGCTGATCGTAACCTGCGGCGGCGCTACATTGGGGTATTGGGCAATCGGCAGCTGGGGCAGCGCGATAAGGCCCGCAAGCATGATGAAGATGGCGACGACCCACGCAAAAATGGGTCGCCCGATGAAAAACTGTGCCATGCGAGAAGGACCTTAGCTTGCGGGAGTTTCAGGGGCCGAGGCCGCGGCGGTGGTTGCCGGCGGGGCCCATGGCTCGGGCGCAACGGGCGAGCCCGGACGGATTTTCTGCACGCCTTCGACCACGACGCGGTCCCCGCTCTGGAGGCCGCTTTCAACCACCGAACGCGATCCGATGGAGCGGCCGATGGTAACGGTGCGCAGTTCCACGATATTGTCGGCGCCAATCACATAGAGCTGGGACTGGCCACCCGCATCGCGCTGAACGGCTTGCTGGGGCACGGCGAAAGCGCCGTTTTCTACGCCCTGGTCCAGCAATACGCGCACATACATGCCCGGCAGCAGGTCATTGTCGGGATTGGGAATCTCGGCGCGCAACGTCACCTGTCCGGTGCCGGCATCAACCGCGGCGCCCGAAAACAGCAACCGGCCGGCATGGGCATAGGTCGTGTCATCGTCCATCAGCAGTGTCACGCTGGCCTCTCCGGGCGCTGGGCTTGCCAAGCGGCCCTCTTCCAGCGCCTTGCGCAGCCGCAGCATTTCATTGGAGGGTTGGGTAAAGTCGGCATAGACCGGGTCGAGCTGCTGGATGATCGCCAGGTTTTCCGCACTGCCGGCGCTGACTAGCGCGCCTTCGGTGATCAGCGCGCCACCGATGCGGCCCGAGATGGGTGCCTTTACCTCGGCATATTCCAGATTGAGCTTGGCTTCGGCGACGGCCACTTCGGCCAGCGCGACATCGGCATTGGCTGAGGCCAGCGCGGCTTCAGCCGCATCGGCATTCTGGGCAGTGCCGATATTGCGCTCTTGCGATGCCAGGGCGCGCGTCGCCTGCTGGCTGGCCTGCAATTGCACGGCCAGGGCACGCTCGTAGCTGGCCTGGGCGCTTTCGACCTTCAACTGGAACGGCACGGGATCGATGCGATAGAGCACATCGCCCTCATTGACGAAACTGCCCTGCTCAAAGACGCGTTCGACGACGATGCCGGAGACACGCGGACGGACCTGGGCAATGCGGGTGGGCGCAATCCGGCCCGGCAATTGATTGGTAATGGCCAATTGCTCGGGCGCGACCTCGACGAAACTGACCGGCATGGGCGGCGGCGCGCCAGGGGTCTGCGGCGCGCTGTTTGACTCGGTGCAGGCGGCGACGAAGGTGAGCAGGCCGATCACAGTCGCAACCTTGGCCAGGGAGCTAATCGCATTCATGGGTGACATCCAAATTTTGGGCAGAGCGGGTTTTGCGGACAAAGAAAGGCCTACCCAGAACCGCCTTGCAGCGTCGGGACAGCCGGAACTAGAGATTTGAGAGAGGGTGTTTAGTCTGGTGCTGTAACGTCACCCTGCGTGGTTGCGACACGTTCGATTTCGGCAAGCAGGTCAGCGAATTCCGTCGGTGACCACTTGTGAAAGCCCATCAGATGGAGGGAGCGCAGCCCCTCAAGCGCCAGCATGGCAACCAGCGCGGCATTGGGATTTTCCGATGTCTCGGCGATCCTGGACAGCGTGCGGTTGCAACTTGCCCGGATCAGGTCCTGCAGGTCTTCGTCCTGGGCAAGCGCCGAACACAATTGCAGCGCCACCGGCTCGGCTTCTTCATTCAGCCAATCGGCGGCCACCGCGATGCGTCCGCGAATCTCGGCGTTTTTCTGCCCGTCGAGAGCGGCCACGGCATCGTCAGTCTTCTTGTCTTCGTTGGCAATCTTGCGCTCGATGATCGCCTTGATCAGAGCATGCTTGTTCTTGCAGTCATACAGCACGCTACCCTTGCTGATCCCCGCCTCGGCGGCGACGGCATCAAGGGTCAGATTTGAGGCGCCATCGCGCATGACCACCCGCTCCCCAGCATCGAGGATCCGGTCGAGATCGATTGTTCTGGGACGTGCCATAGCGCTGCGCGAGGGGGTTATTGACTAAGTGGTCAGTAATTAGGAATGGCCAATGCGCTTATCAAGGGCATGAGTGACCATATTTTTTCGACATGGCCGATTGCAGAATCGCGCCCATTCGCGACAACCGCCGCACATTGGTCTTGGTCAAGCGTGATCGGCGCTGCGGCAAGTTCGGGACTATAATGGCGCCCTGATTCCCCGTCCGGGATACCGATAATGCTGCTTCGTTTGCTCGGTTTCACGTCCATTCTGTTCCTGCTGCTCGCCTCAGCCGGCTTCGCGCAGCAACCGGCCCGCGACCTCTTTGATGCGGTGGACCGCCCGACCGCCGGGCCTTCCATACCGATTGGCGGCTATGCCAGGGGTTGCATTGCCGGAGCGGTGCAATTGCCGGCGGATGGACCGGGTTGGCAGGCCATGCGGCTGTCACGCGACCGCCGCTGGGGGACGCCCGAGCTTGTGCAGTATATAGAGGCTCTGGCCCGCTCGACGGCGCAGGACGGGTGGCCAGGATTGCTTGTGGGCGATATGGGGCAACCCCGCGGTGGCCCGGCGAAAAGCGGGCATGCTTCCCATCAGATCGGCCTCGATGTCGATCTCTGGCTGCAGCCGATGCCAAACCATACGCTCAGCGCCGGCGAGCGCGAAAACCTCTCCGCAGTTTCCGTGCTTCGCAAAGGCACGCGCGACATCGATCCGGCGCGTTTCGGCGAAGCAGAGCGGCTGCTGATCTATCGCGCTGCACAATTGCCGGGCGTCGCGCGCATCTTCGTCGCACCCGGCATAAAGCGGGCGCTGTGCGAGATCAGGTGGCGGGACCGGAGTTTTCTTCGGGTCATCCGCCCCTGGTACGGCCATGACGACCATATCCATGTGCGGCTGGCCTGCCCGGCGGGGGCCTCATATTGCGTGGACCAGGACCCGGCGCCTGCCGGCGACGGCTGTGGCGCGGAGCTGGATTACTGGTTCACCGACGCCCCTTATCAGCCAAGCACCAGCCCTCCCGCGGCTCCCCTCACGCTGGCGGATCTGCCGAAGGCATGTGCGGCCGTTTTAAGCGCCGATTGAGGCGTCTCGCTCTTGCCTAGACGTCCAAGTCGCGCAAATCTTGACGCAGAGTGGCATCGCCCACGCGATGTTCAGATGGAGGAGAAAAAGCAGTGCTGAAGAACAAGATGATCCTGGCGGCCTCCGCCATGGTTCTGGCGATGGCCTCCGCACCGGTCAGCGCGCAGACGGTGCTGACAGCCAGTTCCGAGCAGACCACGACCTGGGTCCGCAATTTCAACCCGTTCAACCAGACGTCGGCCCGCGCGACGACCAAGGATTTCATCTACGAACCGCTGGCGGTCTTCAACCGTCTTGCCGGCAATAAATGGGAATACCGCCTGGCGGAGAGCTTCGAGCTGGCGGACGATCTCAAATCGATCAGCTTCACGCTGCGCGACGGACTCAAATGGTCGGATGGGGAGCCACTCACCGTCGACGACGTGGTGTTTACCTACGACTACCTCAAGAAGTTTCCGGCGCTCGATTTCAACTCGGTGGCGCCGCTGATGGAGTCGGTGGAAAAGGTCGACGAGCACACGGTCCGCTTTAACCTGGTACAGCCCAATTCACTGATCGCGACGACCATAGTGGCCATGCCGATCGTGCCCGAGCACATCTGGAAGGATGTTGCCGATCCCGTCACTTTCGCCAATGAGACCCCGGTCGGCTCTGGTCCACTCACCGAGATTTCCCGCTTCACCCCCCAGGTCTACGAGCAATGCCGCAATCCTAATTATTGGGATGCGGAGAGCCTCAAGGTCGATTGCATGCGCCTGCCCCAGCTTGCCGACAATCCGCAGGTTCTGGCGGCGCTGGCCGATGGCACGCTGGATTGGGCGACGAGCTTTATTCCCGATATCGACAATACCTTCGTGGCAAAGGACCCCGAGCACAATAAATACTGGTTCCTGCCCTCGAGCCTGGTCGCGTTCACGCTCAACCTCGAAAGCCCCGACGCGAACAACAAGAAGGCCTTCAACGACGTGAATTTCCGCCGCGCGGTCAGCATGCTGATCGACCGGCAGACCATTATCGACATTGCCGGCTATGGCTATCCGGTGATCAATGAAGATCCCTCCATGCTGGGCGAATTCTACAAGGCTTTCGGCAATCCCGAAGTCGCCACCCAGTTCGGCCAATACGGCAAATTCGACCTCGATGCCGGCGTGGCTCTGCTCGAAACCTCGGGCTATGTCGATAAGGACGGCGACGGTTTCCGCGACAACCCCGATGGCACGCCAATCAGCATCGACATCGAAATCCCCAATGGCTGGACCGACTGGATCGATGCCACCCAGATCGCCATCGAGACGCTGAAAGAAGCCGGCCTCAACGTGCGGATGAGTACGCCCGAGGAATCCGTCTGGGCCTCCGATCTGATCGGCGCGAAATACGCCATGTCGCTCAACGCGATAGGATCGGCGGCCAATCCATACTTTCCCTATATTCGTTCGTTCAATCCGGCCGACTTCGGCAAGAGCCGCACCTCGGCCCAGCGCTGGACCGATCCTGAAGTGGTCGAGATGCTCAACAAATATACCCAGGTGAAAGACCCGGCCGAGCAGAAGTCGATCATGGACGCCATCCAGCTCAAGGTGGCGGCCGCCATGCCGGTTATCCCGGTCTACAATAGCCCGTCCTTCTACCAGTACAGCACCAAGCGCTTTACCGGCTGGGCCAGCGCGGAAAATCCCATTGTTTCGCCGGTGATTTCCAATGCCAATCCTGGCCGCCTGATCCAGTTGCTGGCGCTGGAGCCGGTTGCACAATAATCGGGGCCAAACCGAAGCGAAGGACGCGCCGCGGCGCGTCCTTCAAGGCCGGCGAAAACCTGTGGGTTCGCCGCCGCCCAGGCTGCTAGTGCGCGCGACAGCCTCGGCCAGGGGTTCGATCGCCACGGCCATGTGCCAGCTATTGGCATGAACGATATCGGTCTCGTTGATCATCATCGCGACATGACCGCGCCAGAAGACGAGGTCGCCGCGGCGCAGGGCTTCGACCGGCTCGCCCATCGCTGCCTGCTGGTCGCTGTCCCGCGGACAAGCGCGGCCGCTGGCGTAAAGGGCCTGTTGCACCAGCCCGGAACAATCGAGCCCAAGGCTCTCGCGCCCACCCCATTGATAGGGTGTGCCCACGAAACGCTCGGCGACTGCCACATAGTCCGGCTCCGTCTGCTCGATAGGCGCCAGATGTTCCTGCACAAACCAGCCGCCCGCCGTCTTGACGAAACGCCCCTCACGCTCCCCGGCGGCAATCAACGCGTTCATCGAATAGAGCCCAACGGGCGGGGCCTTGATGCTGGGCGCACTGAAGGCGTAGGTGCGGAGCGCCCGTACGCTATGGGTCGGCGCCGCAGACGGCACGCCTAGCGCACCAATCTCCACATAACCAACATAGCCATCGCGCGTCGCCCGCCCGAAGGCCCAACCACCCGCCTCGTCCAGGACTTCGAATTGCTCGCCAAACAGCAATTGGTCAAGCTGTTCGGCGGCGGGGGATGGCGCGCGGCGTAAAGCGGCCGAAGGCAGAACCGTCTGGCGCATGACGGTATCGATGTAGCGGTCAGCCGGCATAATGCCTTCCAATGATCGGGCGGCAATTCCGTCACGTGCCAGGGTGAGGCGGGGATCAGGCAAAGCGGGCCTTCAGCGTGGCATGGAAGGGGTCGAACACATGGCGGAACGCTAGCGCAACATATGTGCCCTGTCACCCGCCCGCGCACCGATTGGCAACGGTCCCCAGCGGGCGCCCAGCCAGCAATTTTAGCGGGCGTGTCGATTTGCCTCCCGCCCGCTCGTCGTCAAGGCAGAAGAGGAGATTCCCAATGCTGAGACGCACCTTCCTGTCCCTGACCGCCGCGCTGGCTCCGCTCATAGCGCTGCCCGCGCTCGCCCAGCAATCCAACCAGGCTACCCAAGGAGAAGCCATGTTGCCCGCCCCCACGAAATCCGGTTATGCGCCCGTCAATGGCGTTGAAGTCTATTACGCGGTCTATGGCGAGGGTGAGCCTCTCGTCCTGCTGCATGGTGGATTGGCCAATATCGACATGTTCGGACCCAATGTCGCCCTGTTGGCCCAAGGCCATCAGGTCATCGCCATCGACCTGCAAGGGCACGGCCATACCCTGCCCTTCGATCGCCCGATGAGCTACGAAGCCATGGCCGACGACGTCGCCGGCGTTATCCAATATCTCGGCTTCGATAAAGCGGACCTGATGGGCTATTCGCTCGGCGCGGGGACTGCCCTGCGGGTGGCGATCCAGCATCCGAACTTGGTGGACAGGCTGATCGTCGTCTCGGCCCCCTATGCCTGGGCGGGCTGGCACGATTACAACCAGCAGGGCATGCGCTCGATGACACCGGACATGGCCGAAGGCATGAAGGGCACCCCGCTCTATGAGTCCTACGCCGCTGTCGCGCCCGATGTGAACAATTTCCCGATCCTGATCGAGAAGGTCACGGCAATGATGATGCACGACTTCGACTGGTCCGCCGAGGTCAAGCAGATCAAAGCGCCGACGCTTCTCATGTTCGCGGATTGGGACGCCGTACGTACCAGCCATATCGCCAGCTTTTTCGAGCTGCTCGGCGGCGGGTTACAGGACGCGCTGTGGGATGGCTCGGGCATGAATGCCAACCGCCTGGCCATCATCCCCAACGCCACCCACTACACCATCTTCGCGGACACACGCCCGGGCGAAACCGCCATCGCCTTCCTCGATACCCCGGCAAAATAGGGTCATGGTAACGCAGCAAAGGTCCGGCTCGGCTGGGCCTTTGTGGTGTGTCGAAAGGCGGACCGTGTGTTGACAGTTCTGCGGTACGCGCCCTAAGCATCTGCCATACAAGAACGCCGTACGGTCACTTCGGCGCAATGTCCCAGGGAAGATGATGGCGGAAACGCTTCTCGATGAGCTGCGCGGGATCTACATGCAGGACGTTTTGTCCGGCGGGCGCCCCGAGCTTGGGGCCGTCGTGCGGGAGTTTGCAGCCTCTGACGTGGCTTTCGTCACGTCGAACAGGGCATTGCAGCAGCGTTATTATGATGCGGTGAGCGAGCTTTTTGCCTGCATCAAGCCGATGGCAGGCCTGTCTCCCATCCTGCAGGAAGGCGGCGTTTATTTTGGTTGCTGGCTGGAAAGCACGGGGACGATCAATGCCGAGCTGCTGTCGCGGTTCATTCCCTCGGTCAGTCAGTCGACCTATTCTTCATTCGCGCGATTCCAGCGCGAGGATGGCCTGTTTCCCTATAAGATAACCGCCGACGGGCCGATCTTCTCGCAGATTCAGCTGGTTACCCCGCTGGCGCGATGCGTCTGGAATCATTATGCGCTCAATGGGCGGGACAAGAATTTCCTGGCCGCGATGTACCGGGCCATGGCGGCCTATGACGCCTGGATCGCCAGGTATCGCGACACGCGCGGCAGTGGCGCCGTCGAAGCCTTTTGCGCCTTCGACACGGGCCACGATCTTTCGGCCCGTTTCTGGCATATCCCCGATTCCCCGGCCGGCAATGATCCCACGGCCTATCGTGCTGACAATCCTCTCCTGCCGCTGATCGCCCCCGATTTGACGGCAAATATCGTCTGCCAGCGCTTCTATCTGGCGCGGATAGCCGAGGAACTGGGCGAGGATGGCGCGCCGTGGCGTGAGAAGGCCGAAGCCAGCCTCAAGGCCCTGTTCGAGCAGTGCTACGATCAAGCGGATGGCTTTTTCTATGATCGCGACCGCAATGGGCGCATGGTCAAGGTTCAGTCGGACGTGCTGTTGCGGGTGCTTGCCTGTGAAGTGGGGGACGACGCCTTTTTTGCCGAAGCGCTGCGGCGCTATCTGCTGAACACGCGCAAATTCTTCGCCAAATACCCGTTTACGTCGCTGGCATTGGACGATCCGCGGTTCGATCCGGCCTTTGACTACAATAGCTGGTGCGGGCCGAGCAATTTTCTGTCGCTGATCCGGGCTCCGCACGCCTTCGAGCATCACGGGCGGCATGTCGAATTGACCTGGGTCCTCTATCCCATCCTGTCCTCGTTGAGCCATTCCACACGCTTTTCGCAGACGGTACATCCCTTTACTGGTCGCGATGGATTTACCGAGACTTATTCGCCCTCAATCCTCTGCATGCTGGATTTCGTCGAGCGGCTCTGCGGTATCCTGCCTCGAGCTGATGGCACGCTCTGGTTTACGGGCCTTGTGCCCTATCAGATCGAGCATCGCGACGCTGCGCATGAAACGGCCTATCGCAGGCGCGTCGACGGCGATCTCTTCGAGTTGGTCAATACGTCCAAGCGCTCGACGGCCTATCGGAACGGCGAATGGCTTTATGACGCGCCCAAGGGTGTGCGGCTGGTCACGACACGGAACGGCGACATTAAGTCCTTGATCGGCATGAGTGTCGAGCCGGTCAACGGGGTGGTCAACACGCCATCTGGTGGCCTGCCGTTCCAGGCGGCGGCAAATGACGTCCTGATTTTGGAGAATGGCGTTTTCAGTGTTTCGCGCGCTCCTGGGCTGGTGCCGCCCAGCTTCTAGCAATGGCCACCACACTGCGCTTGCCAATCGGGCGCGGTGAGACCAATCTCGCTCACCAGGACCATCGTGCGGTCTGGGGGGATTCTCAATCATGATCATGGACGATGGCGTTGGCGGGATGGACGCTGAAACTCAACCTGGGCTGATGGACCGGCGATCATTCCTCATGGGTTCGGCTGCTGTTCTAGCTTCCGTCGGGCTCGCCGGCTGCGCTACCACTGGCGGCGGCATGAGCCAGGCGGAGGCGGAGAGAGTTTATGGGGCGCTGCCCAACGAGCGTTTCCCGATCCCTGCGGTCAATATCAGCAAGATCAATCCGAAATATCTGCGCCGGACGGTGCGTTACGATTCCAAGGAAGCGGTCGGTACCATCATCATCGATCCCCGCCACTATTATGTCTACCGCATCGAGGGCGACGGGTATGCTACCCGCTATGGCGCCAATGTCGGTCGCGCCGGGTTCCTGTGGAGCGGCGACGCTTATATCGGGCGCAAGGCTGAGTGGCCGGTCTGGACGCCACCCAGGGAGATGATCCTGCGCCAGCCGGAAGCCGCCCCCTATGCCGGCGGCATGCCGCCGGGGCTCAACAATCCACTCGGCGCGCGCACGCTCTATCTCTACCAGAATGGCGTCTACACGCTGTACACGATCTACAGCACGATCATGCCCGAAACGATCGGCAAGGGCATTTCAAGCGGCTGTATCGGCCTGCTGACGCAGGACATGGTCCATCTTTACAATCAGACCCCGGTCAACACGAAGGTTATCGTCCTGCCGGCCTAGCTGCTCCTCGCTACACCTCACCGAGCGTGGTGGGATAATGGCAGGCGGAGAGAAGCGCCGGGTCCGGTCCGCGGGCTATCAAGGTGGGCGCCTCGCTTGCGCATCGTTCCGTGGCTTTCCAGCAGCGTGTGCGGAAGCGGCAGCCGCTGGGCGGATTGGAAGGGCTGGGCAGGTCACCGCGCAGAACGATGCGATTACGCTTGCCCCGCTGGGTTGGATCGGGTGTAGGCACCGCCGAGAGCAGCGCCTGGGTATAGGGATGCCGAGGCGCCGAGAAGATGGTTTTGGTCGGTCCCGTCTCGATGATGCGGCCCAAATACATCACCATGACGCGATCGGATACGTGCCGCACCACCGCAAGGTCGTGCGCCACAAATAGCATGGCGAGGTTGCGTTCACGCCTCAGGCGGGCGAGCAGGTTGATGACCTGCGCCTGCACCGATACGTCGAGCGCCGACACCGGTTCGTCGCAAACCAGCAGCGACGGGTTCAAGGCAAGCGCTCGGGCAATTCCGAGCCGCTGGCGCTGCCCGCCCGAGAATTCGCCGGGATAGCGTAGAGCATGCTCGGGGCGCAGGCCCACGGCTTCCAGCAGCCGCGCGGTTTCGGCCGACCATTCGGCCTTGGGCAGAACGTCGCGATGCAAGGCCCATGGCTCGGATAGCAGACGATCGACCCGCATGCGCGGATTGAGCGATTGATAGGGGTCCTGAAACACAACCTGCATCTTGCGTCGTATGGCGCGCAGTTCGGCTCCCTTGGCGGTGGCGATGTCAGTCCCTTCGAGCATGGCATGGCCGGAGGTCGCTGCGTTGAGGCGCAGCAGGGTTCGCACCAGGCTAGTCTTGCCGCAGCCGCTTTCGCCGACCAGACCCAGCGTCTCGCCCTGGGCAATGGAAAAGCTGACGCCATCGACGGCGCGAACGGGCGCGCTGCCGGAGCCAAAATGCTTGCTGAGATCTCTGACGTCGAGCAGGGGTGCGGTCATGCGGCAGGTCCGGGAAAATGGCAGGCGACCAGCCGGCCAGGGCCGCTGCCTTCGAGCGCGGGCACGGTATCGGCACAGACTTGCTGCGCACGGGGGCAGCGGGTGCGGAAGGCGCAGCCGGAGGGCAAGGCGGCCGGATTGGGTGCGGAACCGGGGATGGGAACGAGTTCGGCCGTTTCCACGTCGACACGTGGCTGAGAGGCGAGCAGGCCGATGCTATAGGGGTGGCGCGGATCGGCGAAGAGCTCGAAGACAGATGCCTGTTCCACGATGCGTCCGGCATACATGACGGCAACGCGATCGGCCAATTCGGCGACGACGCCCAGGTCGTGCGTAATGAAAATCATCCCTGCCCCGCTGCGCTTGCGGATCGTATCGAGCAGGTCGACGATCTGGGCCTGGATGGTGACGTCGAGCGCGGTGGTCGGCTCGTCGGCGATGATAATGTCGGGCTCGAGCGCCACAGCCATGGCGATCATGATGCGCTGGCGCATGCCGCCTGAAAATTCATGCGGATATTGCCGGGCGCGCCGCCCGGCATCGGGGATGCCCACCGCATTGAGAAGGTCCACGACAGCCGCTTCAATGTCGCCATTGGCGGTCTTGTGATGGATGCGGAACATTTCGCCGATTTGCCAGCCAACGGTGTAGACTGGATTGAGTGCGGCCAGCGCATCCTGGAAGATCAGGGCGATGCGCTCGCCGCAGATGGCGCGACGCTGCGGCGTGGTCAGCGACAAAAGCTCGGTGCCATCGAAGCTGATCGAGCCGCTATCGACCGATCCTGGCGGATTGGGCACCAGATCCATGATTGCCGAGGCTGTGACGGACTTGCCCGAGCCGCTTTCGCCCAGCAGCGCCAGCACTTCGCCGCGTTCTAGCGAGAAGGACACTCCGCTCAGCGCCTGAATGCGGCCGGAGGCGGTGTCGAAGCTGACGGCGAGATCACGAATATCGAGGAGGCTCATTTGCGCTTCCTCCGCACCAGCCGCCAATGCTGGCTGGGGTCGTTGACGATGCGGAACCAGTTGGCCAACAGATTGAAGCTCATGGTGGTGAGCATCACGGCAAGCCCCGGAAAGAAGCCCAGCCACCAGGCCGAGGACAGATAGCCCTGGCCCTGGGCGATCATCAGGCCCCAGCTGACGGCGGGCGGTTGCACGCCGAGACCGAGATAGGAAAGGCCGGATTCAAACAGCATCACCATGGCAACATTGACCGAGGCCAAGGTCAGCATAGTCGGGGCGACGATGGGCAGGATGTGGTTGCGGATGATCCAAAGCGGGCCGCCGCCAAAAACGCGTGCTGCATCGACAAACAGGCGTTCGCGCACTTCGAGCGTCTCGGCGCGGGCGACGCGGATGTAGGACGGCATGCGGGTGATGGCGAGGACGATGACCAAGTTGGTGACGCTGGGTCCAAAGAGATAGAGCCCGACCAAAGCTACGAGCAGGGTCGGAAAACCCATGATGATATCGGAAACGCGCATGATGGCCGCGCCAACCAAGCCGCCGAAATAGCCGGCTATGAGACCCAGTAAAGTGCCCAGAATAACGCTGAGCAGCACGGTGATGAGCGCGATGCCAATGGAAGTCAGCGCCGCTTCGGCCAGGCGGGCCATGAGCGGCCGGCCCAGGGCATCGGCGCCCAGCCAGAGGCGCCAGTCGAAGGACAGATCGAAGGGCGGCAGGTTGCGGGCCTTGAGATCGATGCGCGCGCCGGCAAAGACGCCGCTGGCATTAGCGATTATCAGCAGCAGCACGAGCAGCAGCCAGATGACCGAGCAAAGCGCCATCGGATCGGCGGTCAGGGCTCTGGCCAACCAGGCGAGGCGGGAGGATTTGCGCGGCATTGTCGTGGACGTGTCGGTCATTCCACCTTCACCCGCGGGTCGATGGCGGCATAGAGCATGTCCACCAGGATATTGATGAGGAAGATGACCACAGCCACGGCAAAGATCGAGCTTTGCACGATGGCAAAATCGCGCCGGAGGATGCCATCGATCAGCAGCTTGCCTATGCCAGGAAAGCCGAACACGACTTCCACGACGCCACCGCCACCGGCAAACTGGGCAGCCAGATCGCCAGTCACCGTTACGGCCGGCAGGAGCGCATTGCGCAGGGCATGGACGAAACCCACCCTGCCCTCCATCGCGCCCTTGGCCCGGGCGGTGCGCACATAGCTGGCATTAAGCGCCTCTATCATCGAGCCGCGGATGATCTGCACCAGCATGCCGAAAGGACGCGCCATGAGACAGACGACCGGCAGGACCCAATAGACCGGTCCGCCGAAACCCGATGTCGGCAACAGGCGCAGATTGACGGCAAAGACCAGTACGCACATCAGGCCCAGCCAGAAATCGGGCACGCTGGCGGCGGCCTGGCTGACCACATTGATGAAGCGATCGACGGCGCTGCCCGGCCGGGCCGCGGCAATGACCCCGACAATGGCCGACAGCGCAAAGGCCAAGGCCAGCGCAATTGCGCCGAGCGCCAGCGTCTTAGGCAGTGCCTCAAGCACCACCGCCATGGCGGGGCGGTTGTGCCAAAGCGACGCGCCGAAATCGAACCGCAGCAGATTGAAGAAGAATTCGAGGAACTGCGCGATGACTGGGCGGTCCAGGCCGAGTTGGACGCGCATGGCATCGCGGGCGGCCTGCGAGGCATCGACCGGCAGATAAAGATCGACGGGATCACCGGTAAGGCGAACCAGGAAGAAGGTCGCCGTCATCAGCGCCAGAAGGGCGAGAGCAGCGAGCGCGGTACGCCTGAGCAGAAAAATGGGAGCCATGGCCTTGCAGCTTCATAATGGGCCCGCCGGCTGGAACCGGCGAACCCACTGGGAGACGATTACTTGTAGCTCATCGTGGAAAGCTTGATCTCGTTGCCGGCCTGCACGTCGGGCACGTACTTCAGCTCGGGCGAGACGCGGGCGATGGTCACCATGTGGAACAGCGGCACGATATTGATGGCGTCCACCGCGATATAGTTGAAGGCCTGTCGGAACAGCGACTGGCGCTCATCACCGGTGGCGGCCGAGGCGTCAGCGATCAGCTTGTCGAGGACCGGATCGGCAATGGTGGACGTATTCCCGCCCGAGGTGAACCGATTGGGCAGGGTAAAAACGGCATCACCCTCGGTATTGTCGATCTGCGTCTGCAGCACGGAGGGTGGACGATCTTCCGGGAAAGGCCCGATCAGCTTTTCCAGCCAGGGCGTGGTTTCCATCATCTCCAGGCGAATATTGAAGCCTACATCGAGCAACATGGCCTGAATGGCTTCCATGCTTTCGGCCGAGTTCGGATAGATGCCGGTGCGACCGTAGAGTACGATCTCGGTGTCGACCGCTGTACCGGCAGCGCGAGCCTCGTCCAGCAGCGCGCGTGCCCTATCCGGATCATAGGGCCAAACCGCGATATCGGGATTGTAACCAAATACCGATGGCAGCACGACCTGCATGGCCTTCTGCGCATCCTGATGGAAAACGGTGCCGATCAGTCCGTCGCGATCGATGGCCAGGTTCAGCGCCTCGCGGACCCGCTTGTCATCGAGCGGGGCAATGGCCTGGTCGATACGCAGCAGCGATGTTTCGGCATTGGGGAAGGCGTGATCGTTTGCGCTGGTCGCATCCTGCGGCGCGATTTCATAGGCGACCTGGGCTTCGCCCGTATCGACCATGGCCGCACGGACGGCCGACTCGGCCCGCCAGGTGATCGTCGCATTGGCAATTGCCGGCTTGTCGCCCCAATAGCCATCGTAGGAAACCAGCTGCACATTCTGCCCCGCATTCCAGGCGGCAAGGCTATAGGGACCGGTGCCAATCGGCTCGCGGGTCTTGGCATCAGCAGGCGTCCATGGCGCACCGATATCGAGCGCCGACAATTTATTAGGCAGGATGGGTTCGACGGTGCCGGTCTTGATCCGAATGGTGTGGGCATTGACCACTTGGGGGGTAAAGACATTGCCGCTGAGCGTGGCCAGACCCACTTCACAACCGAGATCCGCATTGCTCGCTCGGGTCAGCGCAGCGGCCACTGCCGCAGCATCGAAGGGCGTGCCGTCGTGGAAGGTTACGCCCTCGCGCAGCTTGAACTCCCAGGTCAGCTCATCGACCTGCTTCCATTCCGTGGCAAGGCTCGGCACCACTTCGCCATTGGCCGGATCAAGGTTGACCAGCGTCTCGGTGACATTGTTGCGCAGGATGCGAGCATTGTTGGAGAGGTCGGTATCACACGGATCGAGCGACTTCGGCTCATCGGTGACGACAATGGTGATCGTGTCCGATTGCGCAAGAGCCGGCGCAACCAGCGCCGTGCCCAGCAGGACAGCAAGCGCGCTCCGGCGGAGCGTCGTGGAATGCAGCATGAATATCCTCCCTATACCGAGGCTCGCGGATGGATTAGTTTCAAATGCGACATCGGTTGACGGCACACACACCATATCGGAAACACAATGTCAATCTTGGTTCCAAATAGGGCATTTGAGTTTCATGAATGAACTTCGTCACGGATCACCGGTCGTTGAAAAGACAGCTCACCTGCTCGGCGCAATTGCGGAAGCCAGGAACGGCATATCACTCGGGGAACTAGTGGAGCAGCTTGGAACAGCCCGCTCGACGGTCTATCGCATCCTCAATTCCCTTGCCGCACATGGGCTTGTGGCCAAGGTGAATGGAAGCGCCACCTACGAGCTTGGACCGCGCTTCATCGAACTGGCCCGCCGCATCTCCCCCAGCGCAGACCGCGCGACGCTGGTCGAGGCGGCACGGCCACTCCTACAATCGGCGAGCGATCGGGTTCGCGAATCTTTCAAGCTTTCTGCGCCGGAGGGCGACGAGATGCTGACCATCCTCGCCACCACCAGTCCGGCCGAATATGCCCTGACCATCCGCGTCGGGAGCCGCTCGCCCAAGCATGTCGGCGCCGCGGGCAAGCTGGCTTTGGCCTATGGACCACTGGAGGCCGTCGCCGATTATGCCAGCCGGGGCCTGATAGCACGTACGCCGCACACGATCACCGATCCGGACGCCCTGAAGGACGAACTGCGTCGCATTCGAGATGAAGGCTATGCGGAGGACAATCAGGAATCGAGCCACGGCCTGCGGGCCCTAGCCGCACCGGTCTTCGATGCGAATGGCAACCTGATCGCTTGCGTGAGCTCGCCCTTCATTGGCGACGCCACGCCCGACCGGAAGCGAGCCATCCGCAAGGAAGTGACAGAAGCCGCCACGACACTGACTCGCCTGATTGGCGGCATAGGTAATTCCAAATAAGGAACTTAAAATCCTATATTGAACTTTGATGCGCTTCCCTGTTATGTCGCCAGGCAACAACAGGAGGAGCGCATGACGGCTCTGAGCGCCGAAACCATCGCAAAACTGAAATCCACCAATTCGGCGACCTTGAGCACACTGCTGCTCAAGCGGGGCCTGCGGAACACTGCCATTCGCGGTGTCCGGCCGCTGCGCAAAGACCAGCCGCCAATGGTCGGGCCGGCGCTTACGGTGCGCTATATCCCGGCGCGCGAAGATATCGATGGCTCCGAATACAGCTCGAGCCCCGATAATTTCCAGCGCAAGGCGATCGATACGATCGAAGCCGGTCACGTGCTCGTTCTGGATTGTCGAAACATGCCCGACATTGCCGGCATTGGCGCCGTGCTGATGCGCCGCCTGATCTACCGGCAGGTTGAGGGCGTCGTTCTCGATGGCGGGGTCCGCGACTCGATGGATATAGCAGAGCTGGGCCTGCCCACATTCTGCACCGGCGCCGCCGCGCCGGCCAATCTCGTCGCCCATCACGCATCGGACATGAACCAGCCCATCGCCTGCGGAGGCGTTGCCGTCTACCCCGGTGACGTGATGTTTGGCGACGCCGAGGCCGTCATCGTCATCCCGCGCAAATGGGCCGACGAAATTGCTGACGAGGCCATTGCCATGGACCGGCAGGAAGAATTCCTGAAACTCGAAATCGAGTCGGGAAAATCGACTTTCGGGGTTTATCCGCCCAATTCGGAAACCCTCGAACGCTATAACGCGTGGTTGAAGGACCGGGCCTGATCTGGCCTTAAACGCACTCGCCAGGGCCGGATCCCAGGAACGTTTCCCATCCGCCCCTCACCAGCCTTGGCTGGTTTTCAGACCCCAAAAAATCCATCGAACGGAGGCACGGCGCCAGAGATCATGGCGCCGTCGTCGGACAGCAGCAGCGCTATGCTGCTTGCACCCTCTTCGGCGGACGCGGAACGGTCTCAGGGATATCGCACCATCGGATTTTCAGACCCGGTCGAAACTGGTCGGCAGCACGATCATGTCGCGGATCGTCACGCTGCGCTTGCGCGTTAGCATGTAGATCACCGCATCAGCAACCTCCTCCGGATCCATGATGCTGCCGCTTTCCTTGGCCTTGCGCAGGTTCTCTTCCGGCCAGTCAGCCAGCAGAGCGGAAGCCACCGGACCGGGCGAAACCTGCGACACGCGAACGCCGTGGGGGATCATCTGCCGGCGCATGCCCTGCACGAAACTCGTGATGGCCCATTTTGAACCCGAATAGACCGGCTCCCAATAGGTCGGGAAGTGCCCGGCGATCGAACTTGTCACGACGATGTCGCCGGTCTTCCGCGAGATCATATGCGGCAGAACGGCCTGCACGTTCTTCATCACTGCATTGACGTTCAGGCTGAGCATCCTGTCGATGGCCTCTGGCGTCGTCTCGGTGAGCTCGCCGCCGATATAGGTGCCGGCATTGCAGTAGAGGATGTCGATATGGGGAACCTTTTCCAGGATTTCCGGCACCATTCGGGAGCAGCTTTCGGCATCCAGCAGGTTGGTTACCTGGGGCACGGCGCGGGTGCCGAGCTCGGCCGCCAGTTCGTCCAGCTTGTCACTGTTCCAGTCGACCATCACCACTGTCGCGCCTTGCTCCAGCAGAGCCTTTGTCGTCGCAAGGCCGATACCGGACGCTGCTCCCGTGATGGCGGCGATCTTATTCTCAAGTGTTTCAGCCATCGTAAGTCTCCTGGTCAGTTGAGGCGGGCGCCCTGCGCCTTGAAGAGGTGGGCCCTGGTAGCGTCGAGCGACATCTTCACCCGATCCCCGGGCTTGAGGTCAACCCGCTCGCGCACCGGTTGAGAACGTCGCTTGGCTGCCTCATGAGCCCCCCATCGCGATCAGCACCAAGAACGAGATCAGCCCCTTCTTGGAAAAACCAACTACGCGACACCCGCGACAAGCGAAAACCACCCAAAATACCCAGTCTGCTCAGAAAATATGCGCTTAATTCACTTGCCACATTAATCACCTTTATTCGAAATAAGAATTATGCAAGGCTCATACATCGAAATCAGAATGATGAGCGATGGAACTCAAGCCCCTCGAATCCTTCCTGGCGGTGATCTCGACCGGCAGCATTACCGGCGCGGCGCGCGTGCTTGGGCGCTCCCAGCCCGTGGTCACCCGGCATATCCAGGAACTTGAGAGCGAGATTGGCTTCGAGCTGTTCCGCCGCAACGGCCCGCGCATCAGCCCGACCGAGCGTGGTCTGCATTTTCACACCGAAGTCGAACGGCTGATCACCGGCCTCAAGCAATTGGCCGAACGGGCCGGCGCTATTGCCGACGCGGCCCCCCTTGCCATCGAAATCGGCGCTATTCCTGCATTGGCTGCCGGCCTACTGCCCGCAGCGATTGCGCAGCTCGAACCGGCCCTGCGGCCACGCAACATCCATCTGCGTTCCGCTCCCGCCGAGCAGATCGTCCAGTCGGTCCTCGCCCGCAACACCGATATCGGCATTTCCAGCATGCCGCTCGATCACCCGGGTATCGAGTTGCATCGGCTCTATCAAGCGCCGTGCGTCGTCGCCCTGCCCGAGAGCCACCCGCTGGCCGCGCGGGAAAGGATCGAGCTAACGGACCTCGCGGCAGTTCAGGTTATCGGCATGGCCAACCCCTTCCGGCTGCGCCACCGCGTCGACTTGGCACTCCGACAGGCCGGGGTCACCCCCGCCGGAATTATCGACACCAATTCCACGCTCAATGCGCTGCAGCTCGCTCGTCACGGCGCCGGCATCGGCATCGTCGAACCGGTTACTGCGCTAGGTGTGCCCATGCAGGGCGTCGCCATTCGTCCGCTGGCGGTCGATATCCCCTTTCTCTGGGGTGTCATCACCGCCCTCAATGCCCCGCTCTCGCCCACCACCCAGCGGCTGATCGACCACCTCGACACGGCCGCCCGGCAGCTATTGCCGAATGTGCAGATCGTCGATGCCGGCGATAGCGAAGGCCTCAATCAGGCGCTTTACGGCGCCATGACGACCGATATGGACCTGGCATGACCACCCCCATTGGCCTTCCGGCCCTACAGGCCAAGCTGCGAGCCGATCTCAGCGTGCTCGAACTCCCCGCCAAAAGCTGGGTCCCGGCTCGCTTCTTTGGGCAGAAGCGCGTGCGCGATGTCGTCGTGGTTGGCGGCGGCATGTGCGGCCTGGTGGCATTGGCCAGCCTGCGCCTGCTGGGGATCGACAATGTCATCGGTTTCGACCGCGCCGCCGAGGGTCGCGAGGGCCCCTGGGTCACCTTTGCCCGCATGCGCACTCTGCGCTCGCCCAAGCAATTGACCGGCCCGGCCCTCGGCCAACCCGCCCTCACCTTCCGCGCCTGGTACGAAGCCCAGTTCGGCGCCGAGGAATGGGGCAAGCTCGACAAAATCCCCCGCGCCATGTGGATGGATTACCTGGTCTGGTATCGTCAGGTGCTGGCCTTGCCGATCGAGAACCGCACCAAGGTTCTGTCCATCACATCGGTCGAGCCGGCTTTACTCGCTGTCACCATTGAACGCCTAGACACCGGCATCATCGAAACCATTCACGCCCGCCGCGTCGTCCTCGCCACCGGCCGCGATGGCCTGGGCGCGCCCTTCGTGCCGGCCTTCGCGCAAAGCGTCGACCGCCAATTCTGGGCCCATTCCGCTGACGACATCGATTTTGAAACCCTCCGCGGCAAACGCGTCGCAGTGATCGGCGCCGGCGCCTCGGCCATGGACAATGCCGCCACGGCCCTCGAAACCGGCGCGGCAAGCCTCGACCTTTTCGTGCGCCGCAAGGACCTGCCCCGCATCAACAAATTCACCGGTATTTCGAGCCAAGGCGTGGTCAATGGCTTTGCCGGCCTGCCCGACGCCTGGAAATGGCAATTCCTGCACCACACGCTGGGCGCGCAAACCCCGCCGCCGCGCGATTCGACCCTGCGCGTTTCCCGCCACGCCAATGCCCGCTTCCACCTGGGCAGCCCCGTGACCAATCTGAGCGCCCAGGGCGACCATGTCGTGCTGACCACACCCCATGGCGACTATCCGCTCGATTTCGTCATCTTCGCCACCGGCTTCAACGTATCGACCGAGGCCCGGCCCGAGCTCTCCGCCTTTGCTGACAATATCGCCTATTGGCGCGACCGCTTCGCTGTCCCAGAGGGTATGGACAATGCCGAACTCGCCAATTCGCCCTATCTGGGTCGCGGTTTCGAGTTCGAGGAAAAGGTCGCGGGCCAAACCCCGGGCCTGAGCCAAATCCACTCCTTCAACTACCCGGCTACGCTCAGCCACGGCAAATTGTCCGGCGATATCCCCGCCGTCAGCGATGGCGGCCAGCGCCTCGCAAAATCCGTCGCCCGCTCGCTCTTCGTCGAGGACCGGCAGACCCATTTCGACAATCTCGTCGCCTATAGCACGCCCGAATTGCAGGGCGACGAATGGACCGACTACGAGGCGACCACGCCGGAGCACAGCGCATGAAAACCATCCATCTCAACGGCGCCGATTTCGTCTATGACATCGCCGGCGAAACCCATGACGAGACCATCATCGTCCTCCATGGCGGCCGCGGCATTGGCGACCATCGCAGCGATTTTGGGGTCTTCGCGCCGCTGACCGACCAGTTCCGCGTGCTGGCCTATGACCAGCGCGGCTGCGGCGCCACCTCGCTCACCCCGCCCTATACATTCGGCCAGTTCGCCGATGATCTCGAAGCTTTCCGCCAACACTTTTTAGGTGACAAAAAACTGATCCTGATCGGCGGCTCCTTTGGCGGCATGATCGCGCTCACCTATGCCGTCAAATATGGCGACAAGCTCAGCCATCTGATCCTGCGCGGCACCGCCGCCAGCCATCACCACGAAGCCGAAGCCATCGCCAATTTCAATGCGCGCCTGCACAAAGCCACCTCGGCCTCCATCGGCATGGTCGACAAGATGTTCTCCGACAAAGTGGTCGACGATGTCGAACTGCGCCTGATCTGGATGGCGCTGCAGCCCCTCTATTACGAACATTTCGATCCCGATGCGGCCATGGAAAAGACCCGCACGCTGCAATTGCACGCCGAAACCCATAACGAGCTGTTCAAGGACAAGAGCTACGACCTGCTCGATAAGCTCGAAGCCATCAACGTCCCCACTTTCGTCGTCTGCGGTGGCGAAGACTGGATTTGCCCGCCCTCCCAATCGCGCATCATTGCCGACAAGGTCCCCGGCGCCGAATATCTCGAAGTCCCCGGCGCCAATCACCCGGTCCATGCCGAAAAGCCCGAAATCGTGCTCCCCGCCATTCGCGACTTTATCGCCCGGAGGCGTGGATGATCCGCTTTGCGCTTGGCAAACTTGCCGAGGCAGCCATCGCTATCTGGGGCGTGGTGACGATCGTGTTCTTCGTCTCCCGCGTGCTGGGTGATCCGGCCGTCCTGCTGCTGCCCATCGGCGCCAGCGACGCCGAATTGCAAGCCCTGCGATCCTCACTCGGGCTCGACCAGCCTATTCTGCTGCAATATTTCACCAGCCTGGGCGCCATGCTGCGCGGCGATTTCGGCATGTCATTCCAGCATATGCGGCCCGCCCTCGATGTCGTGCTCGAACGCATGCCCGCCACCGCCTCCCTCTCGGCCTCGGCCCTTGTGCTGGGCGTGCTGATCGGCGCCATTGCCGGCACCATCGCGGCGCTCAATCGCGGCAAGCTGGCCGAACTCATCGTCATGACCGCTGCTCTCCTAGGTCAGGCCACCCCCGTCTTCTGGCTGGGCTTGATGATGATCCTTTTCTTCTCCGTGCAGCTCGGCTGGCTCCCCTCCTCCGGCTCGGGCACATTGCTGCATCTGGTGCTGCCGGCCGTCACCCTCGCCGTCTTTGTCAGCGCCTCCATTGCCCGCCTGCTGCGCTCCTCGCTGCTCGATATTCTGGGCGAGGATTATGTGCGCACCGCCCGCGCCAAGGGCCTGCTGCCCCAAACCATCTTCACCTGGCACGTCGCCCGCAATGCCCTGATCCCGGTCGTCACCATGATCGGCATCATCGCCGGCGAATTGCTCGGCGGCTCGGTCGTCACCGAAACCGTGTTCGCCTGGCCCGGTATTGGCCGGCTGATCGTGCAGGCCATCCAGAACCAGGACTTTCCGGTGATCCAGGCCGGTGTCGCTGTCGTCGCCACCATTTTCGTCTTCATCAACCTGGCGATCGACCTGCTCTATGGCGTGCTCGACCCGCGCATTCGGCGGCAGCGGTGACGCCATGACAGCTTTTTTCACCGCCCTCGCCAAAAGCCGCACCGGCCTTGTCGGTTTCATCCTGCTGGCCTTCTTCGTGCTGGTGGCCATTTTCGCCCCCTGGCTGGGCCTGCCCAGTCCCATTCGCGGCGATCTTACCGCCCGCCTCGCCCCGCCGACCTGGACGAGCCTGTTCAGTCCCGGCGCCCATCCCCTCGGCACTGACGAGGTCGGTCGCGATATCCTCTCGCGCATCCTCTATGGCAGCCGCCTGACCCTGACCATCGCCGCCACCGCCGTCATTCTGGGCGGCATCGTCGGCACGTTCCTGGGCATCGTCGCCGGCTTCTATGGCGGCATTGTCGACCGCATCCTGATGCGCCTGGTCGATATCCAGCTCGCTTTGCCGCTCATGCTGCTGGCTTTGCTGGTCGTCGCCGCCCTCGGCCCGTCCTTTTCCAACCTGGTGATCGTTTTGGCGCTGACCAGCTGGATTCGCTATGCCCGCATCATTCGCGGCCAGGTGCTGGCGCTGCGCGAGCGCGAATTCGTGCAATCAGCCCACGCCATCGGCGCCTCCACCATGCGCATCATGCTGCGCCACATCCTGCCCAATGTGCTGACGCCGGCTCTGGTCGTCGCCACGCTGGAGCTGGCCCGCATCATCATCATGGATGCTGCCCTCTCCTTCCTCGGCCTCGGCATCCAGCCCCCCAATCCGAGCTGGGGCCGCATGCTGGCCGATGGCCGCGTCTATATCTCGACCGCCTGGTGGATCGTTACCTTCCCCGGCGTCACCATCCTTCTGACAGTCCTGTCCGTGAACCTTCTGGGGGATTGGCTGCGGGACTATTTCGACCCCAAATTGAGGACTACGCGATGAATGCTCCCCGCCCCCTGCCCAACCGCGTCCGGCGCATTCAGGCCGAAATGGCCGCCCGTGGCATTGCCGCCTCGATCATCTTCAAGCCGGAAAACAGCTTTTATCTCACCGGCTTCAACCCGATCATCTATTCCCACCCGGTCATTGCCATTGTCCCCGTCGAGGGCGAACCGCTGATGCTGGTACATGCCCTGCGCGACGATCACGGCCGCGCCAGCGCCTTCGTCTCCGACATTCGCCTTTATGGCGCCTGGTCCACCAAGGTCACCATGGGCCCCAATTGGCTCGACGCCCTGGCCGAAATCCTGGGCGAACTCGGCGTGGCCGATGGCGCATTGGGGATCGAGGAAGGCTTCATGACGCTGGAGCGCTTCGCTGAGATCAAGGCCAAGCTCCCCACCGCCAGCTTCAAGAATGTCAGCCATTTCGTCGAGCATGTCCGGCTGGTCAAAGACCCCGACGAAATCGCCAATGCCCGCATCGCCGCCAAAATCGCCGATCAGGGCATGGACGAGGCCGTTGCCATCGTCGCCAAGGGCCTGAGCGAACGCGATATCGCCATCGGCGCCATGGCAAAGATGAACCGCTATTGGGCCGACACCTATCCCGATGTCGAAGTCTGCGATTTCGGCTCGCTCGAAGGCGGCGCCCAGAACGGGCTCTGGACCTGGGCCCTGGCCGGCGACCGCATGTTCTTCAATTGCGACAACCCCACCCGGCGCCGCCCCAAGCGCGGCGAGGCCGTCAGCATCTTCATCTGGACCATCGCCAATGGCATCCATGCCGAAAACGAGCGCACCGTGGCCTTTGGTCCCCTGCCCGAAGTCAATCGCCGCGCCATCGATACCATTTTGGACATCCGCGACACCCTCACCCCGATGATGAAGCCCGGCACCCGCTATGCCGACCTCTTCCTCACCACCAAAGCTGCACTCGAAAAATCCGGCTACGCCGCCAACATTCCCGGCCGCGTCGGCCATGGCATTGGCCTGGGCGCGCATGAACATTCTTCGCTCGACGCCAAATCCGAGCTGATCCTCGAGCCGGGCATGCTGTTCACGCTCGAACCCAATCTGCGCGTCCCCGGCATCTGCGCCACCCAGATTTCCGACACCATCCTCATCACCGATACCGGCTGCGAGTTCCTCACCCGCTCGCTGGGCGGCTATATCGAGGTCTGATCCCATGCCCCCGCTGCTCGAGATCAAGCATCTGACAGTCGAATTTGCCACGGCGGCCGGCGTGCTGCACGCGGTCAATGACGTGTCCTATGCGCTCGAAGCGGGCGAGACATTGGGCATTGTCGGGGAATCCGGCTCCGGCAAATCGGTGCATGCTCTGGCCATGGTGGGGCTCATCCCCACCCCGCCCGGCCGCGTCGTTTCCGGCGAAGTACTGTTCAATGGCCGCAACCTGATCGGCCTCTCCGAACGCGAATTGCGCGATCTGCGCGGCAAGGACATCGGCTTTGTCTTTCAGGACCCGATGACCTCGCTCAATCCCGTCCTCACCGTCGGCCGGCAGATCATCGAGCCGCTGACGCGCCACCTCAAGCTCTCGCACAGCGCCGCCCGCAAGCGCGCTATCGAGCTGCTTGATCTGGTCGGCATTATCGATCCGGCCCAGCGCATCGATCAATTCCCGCATGAATTTTCCGGCGGCATGCGCCAGCGCGTCATGATCGCCATCGGCATTTCCTGCGAACCCAAACTGCTCATTGCCGACGAAGCCACCACCGCGCTCGACGTCACCGTGCAGGCGCAAATCCTCGAACTGGTACGCGACCTCAAGCGCAAGATCGGCACCACCGTCATCTGGATCACCCATGACATGGGCGTCGTCGCCGGGCTCGCAGACACGGTGCAGGTCATGTATGGCGGCCGCATCATGGAGCGCGGCCCCGTCCGCTCCATCTTCCACGATCCGCGCAGCGCCTATACCTGGGGCCTGCTCAAGTCGCTGCCCGGCAAGATCGTCAGCCCCACCCAGCGCCTCTACCAGATCCCAGGCGCCCCGCCCAATATGATCAATCCGCCCAAGGGCGACCCCTTCGCGCCGCGCAATGCCTTCGCTACCTCACGCTGCCACGCCGAAGTGCCGCCGCTACGTCAGGTCGAAGATGGCACGCCCGGTCATCAGGTCGCCGCCTGGTACGATCTGCGCACCGCCATCGCCGCAGAGGGACAAACACCATGACCGACACGCCCCTGCTCCGCGTCAGCAATCTCAGCAAGACCTTTGGCGACACGGCTCCCCTGCTCGGTGGGCACCGCCATGTGGTCCATGCCGTTGACGGCGTCTCCTTCGACATCGCCAGGGGCGAAACCCTGGGTCTGGTCGGGGAATCGGGTTCCGGCAAAAGCACGACCGGCCGCGTCCTGTTGCAATTGGAAAAGCCGACCGGCGGAGACATCGAATTCGAAGGCCATCGCCTGACCGGTCTCTCCAAACATGCCCTCAAGCCCTACCGCCGGCAGATGCAGATCATCTTCCAGGACCCCTATGCCTCGCTCAATCCGCGCATGACGGTTGGGGACTTCGTCGAAGAGCCGCTGATCGTCCACAAGCTCTTCACCAACAAAGCGGAGCGGCGGCAAAGGGTCGCCGAGCTGTTCACCATGGTGGGGCTCGACCCCAGTTTCGCCAACAGATACCCCCACGAATTCTCCGGCGGCCAGCGCCAGCGCGTCAGCATTGCCCGCGCCATCGCGCTCAATCCCAGCTTCATCGTCTGCGACGAGCCGATCACCGCGCTCGACGTCTCGATCCAGGCGCAAATCGTCAATCTCTTCCAGGATCTGCAGCAACAGCTGGGGCTGACCTATTTGTTCATCGCCCACGATCTGTCGATGATCCGCTATCTCTGCCACCGCGTCGCCGTCATGCTGCGCGGCCGCATTGTCGAAATCGGCCCCACATCAGCCATTTTCGCCAATCCGCAGCACGCCTATACCCGCGCCCTGCTCTCGGCCATTCCCGTGCCCGATCCCGATATCGAGCGCAGCCGCACCCCCATTCCGTTCGACTACGAGACCCAGAAATCCCCACCCGACGCCCAACTGCGCCCGGTGGGAGACAACCACTTCGTGCTGGCCTGAACCGCCAGCCAGCACACTGTCCACAGGAGGGACAAAGCCGTGATTAAGTCTTTCAAATCCGCCCTTATCGGCACCACGATCCTCGCCGGCCTGCTGCTGCCCATGGCCGCCCAAGCTGCCGATCTGACCATTGCCCTGTCCAACCAGGTCAACACCTTCGATCCGCACATGACCGCCTCGGTCGGCAGCGATTTGAGCGTGCTCAGCCACATCTACCCAGCCCTGCTGCTGCGCGGCCCTGACCTGAAACTACATGGCGAACTCGCCACCGAGTGGAAGCTGGTCGACGACAATACCTGGCATTTCACCCTCAAGGAGGGCGCCACTTTCTCCAATGGCGAGCCCCTCGACGCCGCCGCCGTCAAATGGAACCTCGACCGCGTCAAGAACCCAGAACTCAAGGCCCGCGTCGCCAGCTGGTTCACCCTGGTCTCCGAAGTCACCGCGATTTCCCCGACCGAACTCGAAGTCAAAACCTCTGCCCCCTACCCGGCCTTTGCCGATCAGCTCTCCATGTTCCTACTGCTCCCACCCGTCTGGGCCACAGAACATAACCCGGTCACCGAAACCATGTCGGGCGGCCGCTATATGGTCGATTCCGTGGTCCCCGGCGAAGCCATCGTGCTCAAACCCAACCCCGATTACTGGGGTGAAAAACCCGAATTCGACACCGTCACCTTCCGCACCATTCCCGAAACCGGCAGCCGTATCGCCGGTCTTCTGGCCGGTGAAGTCGATCTGGTCTCGGGCATTCCGGTGACCGAACTCGACCGCATCAACCAGAGCGGCAAGGGCACTGCCGGCGCGGTCAATTCCACCCGCAGCGTCATGATCAAGTTCAACACCACTGTGCCGCCCTTCGACAATGCGAAGGTGCGTCAGGCGCTCAACTATGCCGTGGACAAGGAAGGCATTTCCGCCGCCCTGTTCAATGGCCTGGCTCAGCCGGCCCAGTGCCAGGTGCTGTCCGAGAACTATTTCGGCTTCAATTCTGATCTCAAGCCCTATGCCTACGATCCCGACAAGGCCGTGCAATTGCTCGCAGAATCCGGCGCCGATCTCAGCCAGCCCATCGAGTTTGACGTTCCGGCCGGCGTTTACCTGCAGGGCACAGAAGTCGCCCAGGTGGTCGCTTCCCAGCTCGCCGATGTGGGCGTGAACCTCAAGATCACCGAGCTCGAATTCTCGGTCTATATGAACAAGTACCTGCAGACCAAGGAACTGGCCGCCACCTCCTTGCTGGCTCAGGCCTGGCCGACCATCGACGCCGATGGCCTGCTGACCCTGTTCGCTCCCGGCAATAACTACGCCTATTGGGACAATGCCGATTTCGGCGCCGCGCTCGACGAAGGCCGCTCCAGCACCGATCCGGAAGTGCGCCTTGCCGCCTATAAAAAGGCCACCGAAGTCATGTGCGATCAGGCCCCGGCCATTTTCCTCTACACCCAGCCAGCCACTTACGCCTATGCCAAGGACATCACCTGGACGCCGCGTGGCGACGACTGGGTTCGCGCCTTCGACATGCACCCCGTGCCATAAGCCAATCCCCGGAGGGCGGCCCCTGGCCGCTCTCCACCACTTTGGGCCAAGCAATGCACCTTTTCGCCAGTCATCTCGGGACCTATGAGGTCGAATACGACCTGACCGGACAGCCGGCGCTGCGCCCGTTTCGCCATGATCCCGAGCCCTCCCTGGTCGGCATGGCCTATCTTGATCTCGCCAAACACCCCAAGCGCGTGCGCTCCCCCATGGTGCGCAAAAGCTGGCTCGAAGCCCGCGACAACCCGGCCTCCCGCCAATTGCGCGGCCGCGACGCATTCGTGCCCATCAGCTGGGACGAGGCCGCCCCGCTTATCGCCGTTGAGATCGCCCATATCCGCGCGACCATGGGCAATGAAGGCATCTTCGGCGGCTCCTATGGCTGGGCCAGCGCCGGCCGCTTTCACCACGCCCAGAGCCAGCTCAAGCGCTTCCTCAATCTGTGCGGTGGCTTCACCTCCTCCGTGAACACCTATAGTTATGGCGCCGCCGGCGTGCTGCTGCCCCATGTGCTGGGCCCCGACTATCGCGACGCCTGCGACACCGCCCCATCGTGGAACGACATCGCCGCCCACTGCGAACTGCTTGTCGGCTTCGGTGGCTTCCGCCTGACCAATGGGCAGGTCGAAGCCGGCGGCACCGGCGCCCATCGCGCTAGCCTGGCTTTGCGCGACTATGCAGCAAGCGGCAAAGCCATGGTGGTTTTCTCCCCCAGCGCCGCCGACGTCCCCGCCGGCCCGGGCGTTGAGCATCACTTCATCCGCCCCAATACCGACACCGCTGTCCTGCTGGGCCTCTGCCACACCATTCTAGCCCGGGGCCAAGCCGCCGGAGACTTCCTCGACCGCTGCACCTCAGGATACGAAACCTTCGCCGCCTATGTCAGCGGCGACACCGACGGGATCGTCAAATCCGCCGCCTGGGCCGCCGAAATCTCCGGCGTGCCGGCAGAAGTTATCGAGACACTGGCAACCGACCTCGTGACCAAACCCAGCCTCATCAACCTCGGCTGGTCATTGCAACGCGCCCGCTTCGGCGAACAACCCTATTGGGCCGCCATCGCCCTGGCGTCGATGGCCGGTCATGTCGGCAAGCCCGGTTGCGGCTTTGCCTTTGGCCTCACTGCGGTCAATTCAACGGGCCAACCGGTACGGCGCCTCAAGGGCCCCGCCTTTTCGCAAGGCAGCAATCCCGTCGGCGCCTATATCCCCGTCGCCCGCATCACCGAACTGCTCGAAAGCCAGCAGAAAACCATCGCCTATAACGGCAAGACCCTGCCGCTGCCGCAGATCGGGCTGGTCTGGTGGGCCGGCGGCAATCCATTCCATCATCACCAGGACCTCAACCGGCTGGCGAACGCTTTCCGCAAGCCGCGCACCATCATCGTCACCGACTCGATGTGGACCGCCACCGCCGAGATGGCCGATATCGTGCTGCCCTCGGCCCTGCCCTTCGAGCGCAACGACATTGCCGCCTCTTCGCGCGACAATTGGCTGATCCATTCCCGTCAGGTCCTGTCCCCGCCGCCCGGCGTCCTGACCGATCATGACGGGCTCAAAAAGATCGCTGCGGTCATGGGGCTCGAACAGGCCCTTACCGAGGGCAAAAGCGAAGCCGAATGGATCGTCCAGCTCTACGACGACTATCACCGGCGCTATCCCGAACTGCCCGAGGCCGAAGACTTCTTCGCCCAAGGCTTTGCCGGTCTCGACATCTTCAACCTCGCCCCCGCCCCGGCCGATCATTTCCGCAAATTCGTCGCCGATCCGGCCACGACCCCGCTGCGCACCCCATCAGGCCGGATTGAACTGGCCTCCGCCGCCATTGCCGGCTTTGGCTATGCCGACCATCCCGGCCATCCGAGCTGGCTTGCTCCCGAAGAATATCTGCATGCACCCCTGGCCAGCGAGCATCCGTTCCATCTGCTCTCACCCCAGCCGGCAACCCGCTTGCACAGCCAGCTCGAGCTGGCCGGACCCAGCCAGTCCGCCAAACGCCATGGCCACGAGCCGGTCGATCTCAACCCGGACGACGCCGCCCAACTCGGCCTTGCGGAAGGCGATATCGCCGAACTCTACAATGACCGCGGTCGCGTGCTGGCCAGCGTGACGCTGGCACCCTATCTGATGCGCCACGTCGCCGTGCTGCCGACCGGCGCCTGGTTCGACCCTGTCACCGATGGCAATCAATTGCCGCTCGATCGGGGCGGCAATCCCAATACGCTGACCTCCATCCGCCCGACCTCGACGCTTTCCCAAGCCACGGCACCCAATTCCTGCCTGGTCTCGATCCGCCGGCCCACGACCCAAACAAGGGCAATCCCATGAACCCAGATAGTATCAACCAGCTTGCCGGCCTCCCCGACGACTCTGCGCTCGCAGCCGTCCGCGCAACCCGCCCCGAATTCGTCCACGGCGCCGAAGCCTGCCGCGCCGCCGTGCTGGAACCCGCCGTCGATGTCGGGCTCGGCAGGCCCTTGCGCGCTGCCCTCGCCGCCCGCATGGCGCGCCTCAATGCCAATGAAACCCTGGCCGCGTTCTATCGCGACAAACTGGCAGCTTTGGGCAACGACCCCGCCATGCTGCGCGTGGCCGATGGCCTCTATCCTGATGCGGTCGATGACCGGCTCCGCGCCATTCTGCGCCACACCGATTTCATCACCATCGCCCCCCGCGCCTGCACCCGCGCCGATACCGAGCGGCTGGTGGCGCAAGGTCTCTCCGTCCCCGAAGTGATTGCGTTGGCCGAACTGATCGGCTTTCTCAATTTCGAGGTCCGCATTCTCGCCACCCTCAACCTACTCAAGGTGACAGCATGACCGAGACCCGCAATTTCAAGGTCAAGGCCCTGACATGGCATCCCTATCTGCCGCCGGTCGAACTGACCGACGCGACGCCAGAGCAATTGGCAGCCATGCAGGTCACTCCCTCCAGCGGCAAAGTCTCACCCTATGTCCGCACGCTGGCGCATGACCCGGACTCCTACGTCACGCGCACCAGGCTCTTCAACGACATCATGTATGTCAAAGGCGGCCTCGACCGCGCCGAGCGAGAACTCGGCGCATTAATCGCCTCCTGTATCAATGGCTGCACCTATTGCGCTTCGGTCCACGCCCGCCGCTATATCGAGCTGACCGGCAATGCCAACACCGTGGAACGCATCTACCGCTTCGGCCTGCACGAACCCGAAAGCTCGCGCGTGCGCGCTATTATCGACTTCTGCGAAGCCCTATCCATCACCCCGCCTTCCGCCAACCAGAACCAGATGGCCGCGCTGCGCCAGGAAGGTTTGAGCGACGCCGACATTCTCGATCTGGCGCATTCTGCCGCCATTTTCGGCTGGGCCAACCGGCTGATGCACACGTTGGGGCATTCGCACTAGCGGAACATATACGGCGGTCGCTCACGTATAGCGAATGCGCGGATCGAGCCAGGCGAGAAGCAAGTCGGATAGCAGCGTGCCGATCACGGTGAGTACGCTGAGCATCATGATGAAGCTGCCGGCCAGATACATGTCCTGGCTGATCAGCGCCTGCAGCAGCAGCGGGCCGGTCATGGGCAGGTTGAGCACCACCGCGGTGATTGTCGCGCCCGATACCAGCGTGGGCAGCACCCAGCCGACGGTGGAAATGAACGGGTTGAGCGCGATACGCACGGGGTATTTCAGCAGTAGCCTGTTCTCGGACAAGCCATAGGCGCGGGCGGTGACGACATAGGGCTTGCTCAGCTCGTCCAGCAGGTTGGCCCGCAGGATGCGGATGAGGGAGGCCGTGCCGCTGGTGCCCAGCACGATGGTGGGGATGATCAGATGGGTACCTAGATCCACCAGCTTGCCCCAGCTCCAGGGCGCGTTCTCATATTCAGGCGAGAACAGCCCGCCTATGCCCGTATTGAAATAACGGAACGAGAAATACATCAGCACCAGTGCGAAGAGGAAATTGGGGATGGCCAGGCCCAACACGCCCACAAAGGTCGCCAGATAATCGCCGATCGAATTCTTACGCACGGCGCTGTAGATGCCGATGGGCAGCGAGATCGCCCAGATGAAGAGCAGAGTGACCAGCGCCAGCACGAAGGTGAGGCCGAGCCGGTTCCACAGCAGATCCGCAACGGGCCGGCGCCATTCCAGCGAATAGCCGAAATCGCCGGCAAAGATGATGTTGGAAATCCATTTCCAATATTGCACATGCATGGGGTCATCGAGCCCGTAGCGGGCGCGCAATGCCGCCATTTCCGCCGGATCGACGGTGGTGCCCTGCAGGTTGAGCTGAGCCACCATAGCCGTGACGTAGTCGCCGGGCGGCAATTGGATGATGACGAAGGTCATGACCGAAATGGCCGCAATGGTCACCAGCATGTAGAAAAAGCGGCGGGCGATGAAGGCGGTCATTTGGATCATGCTCCTGTGAAAAGCCACCCGGCCCGTGGGCCGGATGGCAGGTCGGGAGGATTATGGGGCGGCGTAGTAGAACTGCTCGGGATTGGCAGCGCCCGGATGAGCATATTCGCTACTGGCCAGGAGGACGCCCGGGAAGTTCGCCATGCGCTTGTTGACGACGCCGTAGTCGGAGGTCGGCTGCATGACGCCGATCGTGTAGAACTCGTCCTTGGAAATCCCCAACAGCTCCTTCATCAGCGCCAGCCGGGTCGGAATATCGACTTCGGCAAACACCTGCTGGTAGAGCTCCATCTGGCGCTTGGCGGCCTCTGGCGGCTCTTCGGGATTGGTGTCCTTGGTGAACCACTGCCCCCATGTGGTGGCGTAGAAGGCGGCCCAGGACGAGGGGAAATAGTATTTGGGATCGAACAGGGAATCGGGGCCGCCGGAGGCGGACCAGACGGCCGCGTCATGCTCGTTGGATTCCACGCGCTGGTTGAGTGCGGTCGTGTCGGAGGTATTGATCAGTAGATCGACGCCGATCTGCTTCCAATAGCCCTTGATCAATTCGGCGCTGTCGATCCAAGGTTGGCGGATTACCGCAATATCGATGGTGAACTGCAGCGGCCGGCCGTTGGACAGCAGACGGATGCCATTGCCGTCTTTCTCGGTCAGCCCGATGCTGTCGAGCATCTCATTGGCCTTGGCAATGTCGAACTGGGTGAACTGGGTCGCCATTTCTTCGTCGAAGAGTGGGGATTCCGGCCGCTCCACCGTCTGGTAAGGCAGGCCCTGCCCGAGCCAGACCAGTTCGATGATTTCCTCGCGGTTGATGGCGGTGGACAGCGCTTGCCGGAAGGTCTTGTTGCCGAACACGTCGCGCAGGATTGGGTCCTTATGCGTCATGTTGAGCGAGACGATCATCAGGTTGGCGCGGTTGGGCAGCACCTCGTAGAACTCGTAGCCACCCGATTCCTGGTTATCGAAGAAGGTGCCGCGGTTTTCCGGCGTGGCGACAAAGCCGACATAGGAATCGAGCATGTCGAAATCGCCATTGGCAGCCTTGAGCAGGGTCACCTGCGCGTCGCTGATGATGTCGACGGTCACCCGGTCCATATAGGGGAGCTGGTTGCCGGCCGTGTCGACCTTGAAATAGTACGGATTGCGTTCCGCGATCACCTGCGCGCCGCTGCCCTGGCCGATACCCTGGGTGATGATCCATGCATGTAGCCTTGGCAGGTCGGGATTACGCCACATATCAGCCTTGGCATGGAAATTCTGCACCCAGTCGCTGCCCGCTGCAGCCTCGTTGTGATCCTTGTGAAATTGCTCAAGATAGTGACGCGGATAGGCGAAGGGCTGGTTCTGTTCGGCGTCGTTGGACGGGGTCGCCATATATTGCAGCAAGAGGCCATTCGGGCCGCCGAAGATGAACTTTACGGTCGTCTCGTCAATCTTCTCGACCACTAGCGGGGTATCATTGCGCACCGACCAGGTCGGCTTTGCCGGGAACAATTCGGTGTTGGAATAGACGTCAGTGTACCAGAACATCACGTCGTCGGCCGTATAGGGCTCGCCGTCGCTCCATTTGTGGCCCTTGCGCAGATGGAAGGTATATTCCGAGCCATCTTCATTGACGTCGACGCTTTCGGCCACGTTCATGATGACCTCAGGCACGATATCGGCCTGTTCGACATCGGGCTGCCAGGTCACCGAACGGACGAAATTCTCATAGCCGATGGTGCGGGCTAGTGTGCCGATGTCGCTTGGCGAAGCCATTACCAGCCGCCAAGTGCCGCCATATTGCCCCACGCTTTCGAAGGGCTCGACCACCATGGGATTTTCCGGCAGCCGGTCGGCCACCGGCGGCAGAGTGCCGGCAGCGACCTGATCGGCCAATATGGGGGCTTCCTTATAGTCCTGCGCGACGACGAAGGCGGTGGACAGCAGAATTGCTGCGACGCCGACGACGGGCGATAACCAATGTGCAGTCAGTCTGGCATGCATGGGTTTCTCCTCCTCTTGGTCTATCCGGGCGCGGCTTGGGCCGTTCTGATCCCGGTCCGAAAAATCAGGCTGTGGTGAACTGGATGGCTTCGAAGGCCTCGACTGGCGGCAGCGCGTACCAGACATAGCCGTCCTTATCGGCCTTGCCCTCGGGCGTTACTTTCTTGCCGGACACCAGCGCGATCGCCTCGCCCGCTACGTTGCGGACACCCAGGCGCAGGCCATGCAGAGCGGGCGCGTCTTCGTAGAGATTGTTGCGCTGACCGCCATAATTGATGAGGTGAACCAGCGTCTTGCCCGCAGCTGGCTGCGCCTGGATGGTCACTTCGAGCGCACCCCGACCCTCGACCTTGACCGGCGCAGCGGGGATGTTGCGCACCACCAGATCGGTCAGGAAAGTACGGGTATGAGGAAGGCTGTCGCGATAGTAGAGCGCATCGGCATGCCATGGCACATAGATCGCCTTGCCCTTGCCATGGCTGGCGGTGATCGCGCCGGGCAGCACGCTTTCATAATCGGGGAAGCACAATTCGGGCGGACCGAAGCGCTGTGGCGGCAACAGGGTCAGCAGCGTTTCGGCGCCCTCTTTCGCCTCGGCCACATAATAGGCGTGATCAAGCATGAGCAGCTTCACATCACCAATCGGCAATTCGCCGGGCCGGACGCGGAAATATGAGCCCTTCATGTCCTGACGCGGCATGGGCTTGCCGGTGATGGGGAGGCTTTCCAGCACCGGCTTTTCCCGCGCCACGCCCTTCTGGTCGTAGAAGCCGGTTTCGCCGGTTGCCAGCAAGACACCGCCGGCTTTGACCCAGGTGTCGATGACTTTCTCCTCCGCATCGGAGAGGCAGGTGACGTTGGGCATGACCAGCGCGTCATACTGGTCCAAAATCTTGGCGCCATCCTTGGCCGTGATCGCCTCGTCCACCACCAGGTCGAACGGCAGCCGAGCTTCGAGCAAGGCGCGATAGGCGCCCCGGAACGCAGCCTCGGCGTACTTACCGCTGGCCGGCCGTTTGGAATAGCCGCCGGCACCGTGGCCGGGCACTACGGTGTGCGAATGATAGAGGGCGATCTTAGAGGCCGGCTTGAGCCCCACATAGTTCCGCTCATTGGCCTTGTGCCAATGGAACAGTTTTGACGTTTCGGGAAAGGCCGATTTGTCATCCTGGTCCATCACGCCGAGCAGGTAGAAATCGAGCGTGGCGCCGCTCGCCAATTGCTGGGCGCCGCGGACGAGCTGATAGGCACCGGTTTCGGAAACAAAGCGCCAGGCGAAGTCGATGAAATTGGCCGAGGTCGACGAGACGGTCTTGCCCTGGCCATAGGCCTGACCCCAACGCGCTTGCTCGCCCGCCTGGTAGGGCCATTCCGGCTGCGGCCGGTCGACGGCACGTTGCGTTTCCATGCGGATCAGGTCGCTATCGCCGCGATGCCCGGTCATCGCCACTTTGGGCGCGACCTGCTTGATGTGCTTATAGACCTTGGACCGCAGGGCCAGCGAGGTGCGGTCCTTGAATTCCAGGTAATCGGCATAGGACGGATCGGAGAAATCTTCCTTGAGCGGCAGCGGCTTGCCGTACATGTCGTGGAAATTGCGGCGGCAATTGTCGCAGGCGCAGGTGCCGAAATAATGCCCGGAATAGGTGAAGTTGGTGTAGCCGAACATGTTGAAGAACACGCCATCCACGTCGTACTTGCCCAGGGATTCACTGATGATGTCGAGCGAATAATCCTGATACCAGCCGCCATTGACGCAGGCCTGATAGGTTCCGTTGTATTCGAGCGCCTGGCCCTTGGCATTGTGGACGAACCATTCCGGATGCGCCTCATAGCCAAGACGGGTCGCCTTGGACATGTCGAAGCGGCCGACCAGTGCGATGCCCTCGGCATGCGCGGCTTCGATCGCATCGCCTAGCGCATCGCCCTGCATCATTGGGTTGATCGCCTGTAGCGCCAGCTTGGTGGGATAGAAGGCGTAGATGCCGCCGATATTGTAGAGCAGCACATCGGCGCCAAACGCCTTGACCTCACGCGCCAGCTTGCGCTGGTCATAGAGTGCATCGGGCTGGCGCAAATTGGTCTGCACCATGCGGTATGGTCGCTGCCACCAAGTCTTGGTGTCCGTGGCGCCCGACGCCGAGCTCGGTTCATGTTCATGCAGCATCGGCGTTCACTCCCTTGAGATCGAGGCTATCGGCAAAATGGCAAGCCACATCGGACGAGCCGACCGCGCGCAATTGCGGGTCTTCGGTGCGGCACAGATCGGTGGCGAAGGGGCAGCGGGGGTGGAAGGCACAGCCGCTGGGGCGATTGGCCGGGTCGGCCACCTCCCCCTTGAGCCGCATATGCTTGCGCATGCGCGCGCTGCGCGGATCGGGGCGTGGCACCGAAGCCAGCAGTGCCGCCGTATAGGGGTGGCGCGGCTTCGCAAAGAGCGGCTCGGTGTCGCTCAACTCAACGATCCGGCCGGCATACATCACCGCCACGCGGTCGGAGATGTATTCGACCACGCTCAGATCGTGGCTGATGAAGACATAGGTGAGCGCGAATTCTTCCTGCAGATCCTGCATCAGATTGAGCGTCTGCGCCTGGATTGAAACATCGAGGGCCGAGACGCATTCATCGGCGACAACGAGACGCGGATGCACCGCCAATGCCCTTGCGATGCCGATGCGTTGCCGCTCACCACCGGAAAAGGCATAGGGATAGCGGCTCATATATTCGGGCCGCAGGCCGACCTTGCGCAGCAGCGTGGCAACACGGTCTTCGACGTCGCGCTCATCGGTCACGCCGAAATTGCGCAGCGATTCCCCGATAATGTCGATCACGCGCCGGCGCGGATTGAGCGAGGCAAACGGGTCCTGGAAGATCATGCGGATATCGGACCGATAGCGCCGCAATTCCGTCTCGCCGAGATGGGCAATATCGGCCGGACCCTCGCCTTCTTTGCGATATTCGATGCTGCCATTGGTCGGCTCGAGCACGCGCACCAAAGCCTGCCCGAGCGTGGTCTTGCCGCAGCCGCTTTCGCCCACAATGCTGAGCGTTTCGCCCGAGCGGATATCGAGGCTCACGCCATCGACGGCCCGAACATGGCCGACCGTGCGCTTGAGCACGCCGCGCTTGATCGGGAAATGCACCTTGAGATCACGCGCCCGCATGAGCAGGTCATTTTCCGCGATTGGCATTGAAACCTCGCTCATGCCAACACCTCGGACTGCAGTTGCGCTATTTGCGGATCGCGCATGTGGCAGGCGACGAAATGGCCCGGCTCCAGTTGCAAATTGCGCGGATCGATGGTGTTGCACAGCCCTGCCCTCGCCTCAGGACAGCGCGTGTTGAACGGGCAACCCAGGGGGCGGTTGAGCGGATGGGGCACCATGCCCTCGATGGCGTGCAGGCGCTGCCCTTTGGCGCGGCGGGTGCCGAGCTTTGGGATCGAGGACAGGAGAGCCAGCGTGTAAGGGTGCTGCGGATTGTAGAAGATGTCATCGACGCTGCCGCGTTCCACGACACGGCCGAGATAGACCACGGCCACTTCATTGGCGATTTCCGCGACGACGCCGAGATCATGCGTGATGAAAATCACGCCCATGCCGAACTCGTCCTGCAAACCCGCAATCAGATCGAGAATATTGGCCTGGGTGGTGACGTCGAGCGCGGTTGTGGGTTCATCGGCAATGAGTAGGGCCGGCTGGCAGGCCAATGCCGTGGCGATCATGACGCGCTGGCGCATGCCACCGCTCAATTCGAACGGATAATTGACCAGGCGCTGCCTGGGATTGGGAATGCCGACCTTGTCGAGCGCATCCACGGCGCGCTCGATGGCCGCCTTCTGGACGATCTTGTGATGCAGCAGGATCTTTTCGACCAGTTGATCGCCAATGCTGTGGACCGGGGACAGCGAATTCATCGGCTCCTGGAAGATCATCGCAATATCGCGGCCGCGAATGGCCCGGATCGGCTTTCCCTTGGGATCGAGCTTGGCGATATCCACCGGCTCCTGGCCCGGGCGGCGGAACATGATTTCGCCGCTGGTTACCCGACCGGGTGGCGACACGATCTGCAGGATCGAGCGGGCCAGCATGGACTTGCCTGACCCACTTTCGCCAACGATGCACAGCGTCTTGCCCGCGTGGGCCTCGACATCGACGCCATCCACCGCCCGGATCAGCCCTTCGCGCAGCTTGAAATGCACGTTGAGGCCACGAATGCTCAAAAGGGGTTCGGTACTCATGAATAGGGGTCCGCCGCGTCGCGCAGGCCATCGCCCAGAAAGTTGAGAGCCAGCACAGTAATGATGACGAGCACGCCCGGTGCCAGCAGCCAGGGCGCTTCCGCGAGCGAGCGGATATTCTGGGCTTCCTGCAGCAGCACGCCCCAGCTCACCACCGGCGGCCGCAGTCCAATGCCCAGGAAGGACAGCGAAGTTTCGGCGATGATCATAGCCGGAATGGCCAGCGTCACCGAGGCGATGATGTGCGAAATAAAGCCAGGGACGAGATGACGGCCGATAATGGTCATCTGGCTGGTGCCATCGAGCCGGGCCGCCGTGACGAAGGGCTCGTTGCGCCAGGACATGAAGCGCCCGCGCACTTCGCGCGCCAGCGACGTCCAGCCGATCAGAGAGATGATCATGGTTATGATCAGATAGACCAGCACCGGCGACCAGGTCACCGGGATCGCTGCCGCCAGCCCCATCCACAATGGAATGGTGGGCACCGACATGATGAACTCGATCACCCGCTGGATGATGTTGTCGACCACGCCACCGAAATAGCCGGAAATGCCGCCCAGGATCACCCCAAGCACCAGACTGACAGCGACGCCGATCAGGCCGATCGAGGTCGATATACGCGTGCCATAGACCACTCGACTGAGCACATCGCGACCCAGGCGATCCGAGCCAAGCAGGTAGAAGGGTTGGGTGGGATCGACCGGTCCGATAAGGTGGATGTCGCCTGGAATGAAGCCCCACATCTGATAGGGCTGTCCCTTGACGAAGAAGGATACCGGTACACGGATCGATTCATCGACCGTAAACACTCGGCGCAGGGTTTGCGGATCGCGTTGGGAGGAGAAGCCGTTGACGTGCAGGCCGAATTGGGTCGCGCCACTCTCATCGGTATAGAAGAACTTCAGCGATTGCGGCGCCAGCATCGTATAGGCGGAATCGTAATGGTCCGGCGTACGGGGCGCCACGAATTCACAAAAGGCCCCGACCAGATAAATGATGGCGATGACGACCAGGCTGACAACGGCCAGTTTGTGCTCGGTAAACTTGAGCCACACCAGCTGGCGCTGACTGGCCAGACCGACCTGGTCGGCGGCCGGCGCGGTGGCGACTTGCTGGGCCTCGACAATGGCCATGCGTGCTCAACCTCACCCTTACAGGCGAGCCCTCCTCAACCAGGCAAGCTGAACTTGCCACCCTACGCATCATTGCGTGCGCTTTGCGTGCGCTTTTTGTTTTGTTGTTAGCCAAACTGACCACACAAAAAGCCACTGTCAACCCAAAATTTTGCAAAATGTTTTTCTATTCTCTGTCAGGATGAGATAGGGACGTTATTCAACGTATTGATATATATTATATTTTGCTAGAATTAGAAAATTTATGGCGAACAGGTCAAATTCCATGCACCTAACAAATATCGCCAGTTTTGCGTTGACAGAGCAAAACATACCGCCTAACAAAAATAAGAAAACAGGGAGGGAATGTGTCTCGGACACGGACCATGAAGCGGGTAACGATCCAGCAGATTGCCGACCATCTTAACATTTCCAAATTCGCCGTTTCCCGCGCCCTGAGCGGGAAGCCCGGCGTGAGCGAACCGACACGTCAACTGGTCTCCGATACGGCCGCGGCCCTTGGTTACAATGCCCGGCGCCAGGAAAGCACCGGCCGCAATATCGAGGTGATCTTCAAGAACCGGGCGACCGCTAACCGCGAATTATGGATCGATGTCCAGAACGGCATTGACCATGAGGCTGCCGCCCATGGCTATTCCATGTCCGTACGATGGATGGATGATCCGGCCGAGCTGACCCGCATCGAGAATGGCGCCATGGGTTATGTCCTGGTCGGCCCGCAGCCCCCCGCGATGCTCGAGACGGCGCTGAATAGTGCGCTGCCGGCCGTATTGGTCAATCACATCGTGCCGCCACTATGGCAGAAGGATCAGGTGAGCGCGGCGGACGTGGAAGCCGGCGTCTATGTCGCCCATTACCTGCAATCGCTGGGCCACCGCCGCGTCGTCTACGCGCATGGGCGGAAGGGCTATCCCGGTCGCCTTGCGCGGCTGGCCGGCTTCGCCGATGCCATTGCCGAGGTGGAGGACATGGAGCTGCGCGAGATCGGCTTTTCCGACGACCAGGCGGCCGACGATCTTCGCGACGCCCTGACCGCCATGGCCGATACCGGCTTTGAGCCAACGGCCGTCTTCTGCGGCAGCGACATTGTCGCGGTAACCGTGGTGTCCGAACTCATGCGGCTTGGCCTGCGCATTCCCGAAGACGTTTCCGTCGTCGGCCACGCCGATTATGCGATCGCCACCCAGATATCGCCCCAGCTGACCACCGTTCACATGCCCCATCGCGAAATGGGCATTGCGGCAGTCAGGGTGCTGTTGTCGCGGGCAGGCCAATCCACTTTTATGAACGATCTACCACCCCAGCGGATCAACCTGGTGCCCCATCTGGTCGAGCGGCAATCGAGCGGCCCGGCAAGCCACGAATCCTGGCGGCATCGCCTACGCGGAGCACCCCGCTCCGCTTGAACCGCTACTGTTTCCCAATGGAGAAGATAGTGAACAATTCTGCGCCTGAGGCGGCACGGCTATTGCTGGCCGCCCGCCATACGGGAACGACGCTGCCGCACCTGCCCGAGCACTTGCGGCCCCAATCACAGGCCGATGCACACCGCATTCAGGATGCGATTGTCTCCCAGCTTGGCCCAGTGGGCGGCTGGAAGATATTTGCCGGCAATGACCCCGCGCCATTTCTGTCGCCCCTGCCGGCGACGCTGATTTTTGGCCAGGGCCATGAAGCTCCTCAAAGCCCCCTGCCCATCGTTCTTGTCGAGTTGGAAGTCGCCCTCACCCTTGGCGAGGATTTGCCCGCACATGACGCCCCATATGACGCTGCGGCCGTACGCAACGCTATCGCCAGCTTCCACCCCTTGCTCGAGCTCATCTCCTTCAGTTGGACCGATCGGGATCAGGTCGACAGGCTGACCCAGCTCGGCGACCTGCAGAACAGTGCCGGCTTTGTCGTCGGCGACGGCCGGACCGATTGGCAGACCTTCGACGCCGCCAGCGCCCAATCGGGCCTGTCGCTCGATGGCGCCGAAATCGCCTCAACAGCGACCGGCTGCGATCTCGATACCATCCTGCGAACCTTGGCGCTGCTGGCAAACCATGCCGCGGCCCGCGGTATCGCCCTGCGCAAGGGGCAGGTAATTACGACGGGCTCCCGCCTCGTCGTGCCGATCGGCGGCGCCAAATCGATCCGCGGCGAAATCGGCGGGCTCGGCCCTGTCTGGACCACGCTCACCTAGGCAGGTACTCATCCTCTGCTGCATGCGTTGCCGGCGATACCAGCGTCGGCGATGGATACTTTCACGCGTATTCCTCCATTCTCGATCCGCCCGAACAAAATGACTTGAGGGCGCCATCTCCAATAGCGGCACCTTGCTGGGAAACCGCAGGAACGGAAAAACCTTGCTGAACATTAGTGGTTTGGTCAGCCTGGGACTTATTCTACAAACTTAGTAGACATATAGTCCTTGCCATCGAAGTCACGTGGCAGGGATTTTCATGAGCTACGCATTGAGCGTGCTGGACAAGAGTCCGGTGCTTGAGAGCGAAACGCCAACCGACGCGTTGCGTCGCACGGTAGCGCTGGCGCAGCGGGCGGAGGCCCTGCGCTATCATCGCTTCTGGGTCGCCGAGCACCACAATACCAGCGGTCTCGCCAGCTCGTCGCCTGAAGTGTTGCTGGCCCATCTTGCCGCACGCACCGAGAGCATCCGCATCGGCTCGGGTGGCGTAATGCTGCAGCATTACAGCCCCTATAAGGTGGCCGAGAATTTCAACCTGTTGCAGGCGCTGGCGCCCGGCCGCATCGATATCGGCATCGGCAAGGCGCCGGGCGGCCTGCCCCTCTCGACCAAGGCCCTGCAGTTCGGGCGCGACCTCAGCAACAAGCCAGATTTCCGGGCGCAGCTCACCGAGCTCGATGCGTTTCTCGGCGATGACGCAACGCGCCGGCCGGAGGGTCTGGATGCAACGCCCCGACCGACCGAGACCGGCGAGCGTCATCTGCTTGGCGCCAGCGTCGAAAGCGCGGCTCTCGCGGCCGAATTGGGCTGGAATTTCGTCTTCGCGCGACATCTCAACGGCGATGACGCGACATTGTCGGCTGCCATCTCGACCTATCGCGATGCCACCGGACGCACGCCCATCGTGGCGCTGGCCGCCGTGGTGGCCCGCACGGCATCCGAAGCGAAGGCGACGGCGGACCTGTTCACGCCCTATCGCGTGCATATTCCGGGCGCACAAAGCGTCACCGTCGGCAGCGAGGCACAGGCCGCCGAATATGCGCGGCAGGCGGGGGTGACCGAATATACCACCGAACGTCGCGCTTCGACCGTGCTGGCGGGAACCGGCGCGGACACGGTCGCCGCCCTTGACGCATTGGCCGCCACCCATGGCATCGCCGAATTCATTATCGATTTCGCCAATACGGGCGACAGCCGCATCCAGGCTCTGGAACTGGTCGCCGATGCCCGCAAACCGGCCCAGCTCACCGCCCTTTCCGCATAGAAACGAGGTCTCCCATGAGCAAAAAACGCATTCCCTTCGGCATCATGCTGCATGGCCCGGGCGGCCATATGAACGCCTGGAAGCATCCGAGCGTACCGGCCGATGCCAGCGTCAATTTCGACTTCATCCTCGAAACGACCAAGCGCGCTGAAGCCGCCGGCATCGCCTTCGCCTTCGTGGCGGACGGGCTCTATATCAACGAGCAGTCCATTCCGCATTTTCTCAACCGCTTCGAACCGATTGCCTTGCTGTCCGCATTGACGGCGGTGACAAAAAAGATCGGGCTCGTGGGCACGCTGTCGACGTCCTACAGCGATCCGTTCACCGTAGCGCGGCAGTTCGCCTCGATCGACCTGCTGAGCAAAGGCCGGGCCGGGTGGAACGCCGTGACCTCGCCACTCGAAGGGTCTGCCAAGAACTATGGCCGTGCCAGCCACCCCGATCATGCGCTGCGCTATGAAATCGCCGCCGAGCATATCGAGATCGTCAAGGGCCTGTGGGACAGCTGGGATGACGACGCTTTCGTGCGCGATCGCAGCAAGGGTCAATTCGCCGATTTCTCCAAGCTGCACCGGCTCAATTTCAAGGGCAAATTCCACTCGGCCGAGGGTCCGCTCAACATCCAGCGGTCGCCGCAGGGCCAGACGGTGCTGTTCCAGGCTGGCGGTTCGGATGCCGGCATCGAATTGGCGGGCCGCCATGCCGACGCGGTGTTCGCCAATTCGGCGTCGATCACCGAGAACCGCGAGCTCACCAGCAAACTCAAGCAAAGCGCAATTGCCCATGGTCGCGGCGCCGACGCCATCAAAGTGCTGCCGGGGATCGGACCGATTATCGGGTCGACCGAGGCCGAGGCGCAGCGCAAATATGAGGAAATCCGCGCGCTGGTGAATATCACCGAAGCGCTGGCCTATCTTGGCCGCTTCTTCGACCACCATGACTTCGCGCAATATGACGTGGATGCACCATTCCCTGAACTGGGCGATCTCGGCTCGAACAATTTCAAGTCCGGCACCGATCGCATCAAGCGCGTTGCCAGGGAAAAGGGTCAGACGCTGCGCGAGGTAGCGCTGGAATCGGTCACCCCGCGCGGCGAGTTCGTGGGCACGCCCGAGCAGATCGCCGACAAGATCGAGGAATGGGTCGATAGCGGCGCGTCCGACGGCTTCGTGCTCGGTTTCCCGGTACAGGGCCAAGGGCTCGAGGACTTCGACACGCTGGTGCTGCCGATCCTGGAACAGCGCGGCCGCCATTCCCGCGAGCAGGTTGGTGATACTCTGCGCGACCATCTCGGCCTGCCATTCCGCGAAAGCCGTTATGCACTGGCCGAGACTAAGGTGGCCGGCTGATGAGCACTTGGGCGCCGGTGACGGACGAGGACTTCGTCGCGCTTCGCCATCGGCTGCATGCGGCGCCGGAACTGGCCTATGAGGAGCACGAAACCAGTGCCCTCGTGGCCGGTTACCTGCGCGAATGGGGCTATGAGGTCGAGACCGGAATCGGCCGAACCGGCGTTGTCGGCACGCTGCGGCAGGGCCCGGGCGAGCGCTCGGTGGCGATACGAGCGGACATGGACGCGTTGCCGATCGAGGAAACCACGGGTCTCGCTTATGCCAGCCGCAAGCCTGGGGTGATGCATGCCTGCGGCCATGACGGGCACACAACGATCCTGCTATCCGCCGCCCAGAAGCTTGCGGCGAGCCGGCAGTTTTCCGGCACTTTGCGGGTGATTTTCCAGCCGGCCGAGGAAAACAATAGCGGCGCCCGGACGATGATCCAGGATGGCCTTTTCGAACGTTTCCCGGTCGATGCGGTTTTCGGGCTGCACAATTGGCCGGGCGTTCCCATCGGACAATTCGCTTTCCTTGATGGTCCGGCGATGGCATCGGTCGATCTGGTGATCATCAAGATCAAGGGGCGCGGTGGTCATGGGGCCAAGCCCCATCAGACGGTGGACCCGGTCGTGGTCAGCGCCAGCCTGGTCATGGCGTTGCAGACTTTGGTGTCGCGCAATGTCGATCCGCTCGAAATGGCCGTGGTGACGGTCGGCTCGATCCATGGTGGCAATGCGCCGAACGTCATTCCCGATAGCGTCGAGCTGCAGCTGACAGTGCGCACATTCAATGCCGAAGTGCGCGAACAGCTCCGCCATCGGCTGACCGCCTTGGCGGATGCCCAGGCGGCCAGTTTCGGGGCCAAGGCGGAGGTCTACTATCCGCGTGGCTATCCCGTGCTGGTCAATCATCCCGCTGAAACCGAATTTGCCCGGCAGGTGGCACGGCGGCATTTCGGCGATGAGCGTATCGACACTTCGCTCAAGCCGATCACCGCCAGCGAGGATTTCGCCTTCATGCTGGAGCAAAGGCCCGGCAGTTACCTGTTCCTGGGCAATGGCGACAGCGCCGATCTGCACAATTCAAACTACGACTTCAACGACGCCATCCTGCCCGATGCCGCGCGCTATTGGGTGCGGCTGGTGGAGGATTATCTGGCAATCAATGTGGCAGCGTGAGCTTTCAGGAGTTCGAGATGACCGACAGTTTTTTCTATACCTCGCCGACCGCGGAAATCTCCCGGCCGCTGATCGAACAGCTCACGGTGGAATATCGCAATCGCTACGGCAATTATTTCGGCGAGGATTCCTCGGCGGAAATGAACCGCTATCCGCCAGAGCGCTTTGCCGACCCCGATGGCGCTTTCGTGTTGCTGCTGCGCGACGGCAGGCCGATCGCGGGCGGCGCCTTCATGCGCTATGACGAGAATACCGCCGAATTCAAGCGCATGTGGACCGATGCCGATCATCGCCGGCAGGGGCTGGCCCAGCGGGTGCTGGTGGAGCTGGAAAGCCGCGCCGCTGCCAGGGGTTATAGCCGCGTCTACCTGACCACGGGGTTCCGCCAGCCCGAGGCGGCAAAGCTCTATCTCAAGGCCGGCTATACCGCGCTGTTCGATCTGACTATCGATCCCGAGATTGTGCAGATCTTGCCGTTCGAGAAGGCTTTGGCGCCTGCAAGCGCATATCTGACGTCACGCAACGATCAACTGAACGCGTCGGTTGCCTAGGGCAAAAATGTCCTGAGCAGCGGCAAACTCAGAACGGCAATGCATTGCCGCAGCACCCCGCGCGAACCTAATGTCTACTAACATTATAGAATAAGGATGCGACGATGGCGTCGGCAACGGAAGTCGATACGGATGGCAGGGTAACCGGCGGATCGGCCAAGGATTATGCGCGATACCGCATCGTGCCAGCCCGGCATCCGTGGCGGGTCGTCGGCAGCCTGGCGGCGGCGTTTGTCATCGCGGTAACCCTGCATTCCATATTCACCAATGAGCGCTGGGGCTGGGCGGTGTTCGCCCAATTCTTCTTCTCCGAACCGGTGCTGGTCGGGCTGGGCCGCACATTGCTGTTGACCGCGCTGGCTTCGGTCATCGGGTTCCTGCTCGGGGGCATCCTGGCCTTCGCACGCGTGTCGAAATCGCCGCTGCTCTCGGGCCTGTCCTGGGGTTATATCTGGCTGCTGCGTTCGATCCCGCTGATCGTGCTGCTCCTGATGCTCAACAATCTAGGCTATCTCTACGCCACCATCAATATCGGCGTGCCGTTCACTAATGTGCTCTGGGCGCAGTTCGATACCGTGCAAACGCTCAGTCCCTTTGCCGTGGCGCTGATCGGGCTCAGCCTCAACCAGGCGGCGTTTTCGTCGGAAATCATCCGCGGCGGCATTCTTTCGGTCGATCAGGGCCAGCACGAGGCTGCGGCAGCACTGGGCCTGACGCGCTGGCGGCAGGGCGTCCATATCGTTCTGCCCCAGGCGATGCGGGCCATCCTGCCCTCGGGCTTCAACGAAATCATCGGGCTCGCCAAGGCAACGTCCATTGTCTACGTGCTGGCACTGCCCGAGCTGTTTTACACCGTGCAGGTGATCTATCGTCGCAATCTCGAGGTGATCCCGCTGCTGATGGTGGCGACGGTCTGGTACCTGATCATCATGATCGTGCTGTCGAGCGTGCAATATTTCGTCGAGCAGCATTTCGCCAAGGGTGCCCGCCGTGACGCCGGCCCGACAGCGCTCGACAAGGCCCTTCGTTTTCTCGACCGCCGCCCGGCGGAAGCGGCCGCCGCGCCGGTGATTGCCCGTAAACCGCTCAGCCTTGCGCTGGGCAATTCGGGCGAAGGCCAGGTCGAGGTCCACGGCATCGACAAGAGCTTCGGCAGTCACAAGGTTCTCGACGATGTCAGCGTCACCATCGCGCCCGGCGAAGTCATTGCCATCATCGGTCCCTCGGGCGCCGGCAAGTCGACCCTGCTGCGCACCATCAATCACCTGGAACGGGCCGATGCCGGTGTGGTCAGCATTGATGGCGAGTTGATCGGCTATGAACGGCGCGGACAGGTGCTTTATGAACTCAAGGAACCCGCCATCCGCCGCCGCCGCTCGGCCGTTGGCATGGTGTTCCAGAGCTTCAATCTCTTTCCCCACCTGACGGCGCTCGAAAACATCATCGAAGCCCCCGTTTCGGTGGGTGGCGTGTCCCGCACCGAGGCGATTGCCGATGCGCGTGACCTGCTGGCGCGCGTTGGCCTCGCCGACAAGGCCGATGCCTATCCGCGCCACCTGTCCGGTGGTCAGCAGCAGCGCGTGGCCATCGCCCGTGCGCTGGCGCTCCGCCCAAAAGTGCTGCTGTTCGACGAACCGACTTCGGCGCTCGATCCGGAACTGGTGGGCGAAGTGCTCGATGTGATCAAGGAGCTGGCCAAGTCCGGCACGACGCTCATCATCGTCACCCACGAAATCGGCTTTGCCCGGGAAGTGGCCGACCGCGTGGTGTTCATGGAAGGCGGCAAGGTGCTCGAAGTCGCGCCGCCCGAGCGTCTGTTTAATGACCCCTCGCATCCACGCACTCGCGAGTTCATCGCTAAAGTTCTCTAGCCCACCGCAACAATCGCCTGCGCCAGCCTGACATGCCGTTTGCCCGGCGGGATGGCGCACGCTTCGACAAACCAAAGGTAAGTCTCAAATGCTCGCGCGAAAATCCTTCATCCTCGGGGCCGTTGCCCTGGCTCTGACCGCATCGACCTCCGGCATCGCGCTGGCACAGACCAGCTTCAGTCTCGAACCGAACCCGGCCAATCGACTCCATGCGGAAAAGGTCGACGCCATCGCGGCCTTGCTCCCTGCGAATTACAAATGGGCCAAGGATGGCGTACTCAGCATCGCTATCGCCGCCGGTGCGCCGCCGATTGCTACCTACGCGACCGACGGAGCCACCGTTGTCGGTTTCGATCCCGATATCGGCCGGCTGGTCGGTGAGGTCCTGGGGTTGCCTGTCGAGATCGTGCCAATTGCCTGGGCCGACTGGCCGCTGGGCGTCACCGCCGGCAAGTATGACGCGGTTATCTCCAATGTCGGCGTGACCGAGGAGCGCAAGGAGAAGTTCGATTTCTCCACCTACCGCATCGGCGTACACGGCTTTTACGTCAAGGCCGACAGCCCGATCACCTCGATCAAGGAACCCAAGGACGTTGCCGGGCTCAAGATCATTACGGGATCGGGAACCAATCAGGAGCGCATTCTGCTTGAGTGGGACCGCCTCAATCAGGAGGCCGGCCTCGCCCCGATCGAACTGCAATACTACGACGATGACGCCGCGGCTTCACTGGCCATCAGTTCGGGGCGCGCGGATGTACAGCTCAACCCCAACGCACCACAGGCCTACCACGCGGCCCTGACCGGAGAGACCAAGCTGGTCGGCCTGATCAGCTCGGGCTGGCCCAATCCGGCCGATGTGGGCATTACCACACGCAAGGATGCGGGCCTCGCCGAACCCTTTACCGCCGCGATCAATAACCTGATCGAGACCGGTGTTTACGGCGAACTGCTGGCGCAATGGAACGTGACACCCGAAGCGGTGCCGGAATCGCGCACCAACCCGCCCGGCCTGCCCAAGCCACCGGCCTCCTGATCGGGAATATCCAGCATGGCCGCGCTCAACATCCGCCATATCGGCTTCCTGACACCGGGGAATTACAGCAATGACGATCCCTTTGCCGGCATCGACGCCACGCTGGACCTGATTGCCTTTGGCGAACGGCTGGGCTTTGACAGCGCCTGGGTGCGGCAACGGCATCTGGAGCCGGGGATCGGCCAAGCGGCGGTGTTTCTTGCCGCCGCTAGCCAGCGGACCAGCACCATCCAGCTCGGCTCGGCCGTGATCCAGATCGGCTATGAAAGCCCGTTCCGGCTGGCCGAAGACCTGTCGATGGTCGATGTACTGTCGCGCGGACGGCTCAATGTGGGCCTCAGTGCCGGTGTGCCGCCCCATGCGGCGCTTATCGGGCCGCTGGTGCATGATGGCGATTGGCGGAGCCACGAACTGGGCCATGCACGGATCGAGCGCTTTGCCGCCAATCTGCGCGGAACTTACCTGGGTGACGCCGACACCACGATTGCCACGCCATTCGGGCCGCAGCGGCCGCGTCTGCAGCCCTATGCGGCGGGGCTGGCCGAGCGCCTATGGTATGGCGGGGGCTCGCTCAAGTCGGCGCGCTGGGCCGGCGAGCATGGTTTGAACCTGCTGACCGGCAATGTCATTACCGGCGAGGACACGGACGATTTCCACACCGCCCAGCGTAACCTGATCGAGGCCTATCGCCAGGCATCGGATGGCTGGCCGGGGCGGGTTGCGGTGGGGCGCGTGATCGTGCCCACCGACAGCGCGCCGGCCTCTCGGGTCGCCCGCTACAAGGCCTATGCCGAGGGGCGCTACGAGCGGACGCTCAAGCCGCAGGGCGAAAAGCGCATCCTGTTTCCCCAAGACCTCGTCGGCACGTCCGAGCAGATTATCGCCTGGCTGGAGAACGACCCGGTCCTGCCGCTGGTGGACGAGCTTCGACTCGAGCTGCCTTACGAGTTCACTCTCCCCGAATACGAACAGATCCTGGCCGACACGATCGAGCGCATTGCGCCACGCCTCGGCTGGTCGACCAACCCGAAATTTCCCGCCCCGCGCGTCGTGCGCAACGGGTGACCCATATGCCCGGCCTCGCGCGAGCCGCGGCATGTCCACTGCGCGTCAACCATGGAAGCCTCTCATGACCAAGCCGACTTCACTCAAACTTCTGCTGGCGGGCCTGGCGCTCGCAGCCTTTTCGGGCACGGCCTTCGCCCAGACCGCGTTCGACCTGAGCCTGGAACAGCCCGCGCGCCTCAAGGCCGAGCCCAATGCCCAAGCCATCGCCGCCATTCCGGCTGACTTCGCCTGGGCCAAGGCAGGCGCCTTCACCGTCGCGGTATCGCCCTGGGACCCACCGATTGCCACCTATGCCCTGGATTCCACCAGCGTCGTGGTGGGTGTCGATCCCGACCTGGCCTCGCTGATCGCCGACTCGCTGGGCCTGACCCTCAATCTCGTGCCGACGGCTTGGGCCGATTGGCCGCTGGGCGTCAGCTCGGGCAAGTATGACGCGGTCATCTCCAACGTCACCGTGACAGAGGAACGCAAGGAGAAGTTCGATTTCTCCAGCTACCGCCAGGACGTGCTGGGCTTTTATGTCCGCAATGACAGCCCGATCACCTCGATCACCGAGCCCAAGGATATTGCCGGTCTCAAGATCATCACCGGCGCAGGCACCAACCAGGAAAAGATTATCCTGGAATGGGATCGCCTCAATGTCGAAGCTGGCCTCGCCCCCGTGGAAATCCAGTATTATGACGACTCCGCCGCCAGCACATTGGCCATTCAATCGGGCCGCGCCGATGTCGAGTTCAACCCCAATCCGACGCTGTCATACTCGTCGGCGGTGACAGGCGACACGCGCCTGGTGGGCGTGCAGAGCGGCGGCTGGCCGGTTAAGGCCGAGATCGCGGCGACGACCCGCAAGGGTTCGGGCCTGGCCGCTGCAATCACCATTGCCCTCAACGGCCTGATCGAAAACGGCCTTTATGCGCAGACGCTCGAACGCTGGAACGTTTCGGCGGAAGCCGTCGAAAAGTCCGAAACCAACCCGCCTGGCCTGCCCAAGACCTGATCCATCATTTCCCGACGAGCGGCCACCTTCGCGGTGGCCGCCTTTTGCCATGCACACCAGTGACAAGGAGGCCAGGTTGGCCAAGGACAAGCTATTTCTGATCAAACCGGGCTTTACTGACCCAAAGCGGGATGACGGGCCGTTCGTCTGTCCATTCTGCAATCAGGTCGAGGGGCTGCTGGCCAGTTTTCCGCAGCTGGCGGAGCGGATCGATGTCGAGCGGGTCGACTTTCCGCGTCCACGGGCGGCAGTGATTGCGCTGGTGGGCGAGGGCAACCAGGGCCTGCCCCTGCTCGTTCTCGGCGACAACCCGCCCGCCGACGCATCGCATCACGAGGGCATAGCCTTCGTCCCGGACACCAAGCGCATTCTGGAGCTTCTGGCGACACGGCACGGTTTCCCGAAATTGCATGGGCCGGTGGCGTAGATTTACCGCTGAGCGAGTGCGCTGGAAGGCTACGGAGCCGCTTCCGCTCGGTTGACCGGCGGGAGGTGCTCTTCCTGGCAACAAGCAGAGCCCTGCCCGCAATACAGGAACGCACTTCTTGCAATAATTTGACACTTAGGAAGGCTTTATATTCGAGATGCGAACTTGGAGCCGCCACCACAACCATGCGGCGTTGGCGAGTGTTCAAGCTCCCTCGGCTGGCTCTATGTGGCCGAGGGTCCAATCTCGGCGCCGCCTTTCTGCTCAAGGCCGCCAGGCAACTCGATCTCTCGGAGAGCTTTGGCGCGAGGCACCTGGCCGCGGCGCCCGAAGGGCGGGGCTTGCACTGGAAGACGTTTACAAGTGCGCTCGATGCCATTGGCCTGTCGACGAATGAAGAGGCCCGGGTTATCGTCGGGGCCAATGACGCTTTCGCGCAGGTCCTGAGTTCGGTGGAACGCCGCTTCGGCGCGGCAAGGGAGTGAGGCGGCGGCGCGTTGGCCGGCCCGGGGCGCATGCTCCGGGCGCCGAACGCCGCCGAGATTTTGAATGCTGCGATCGCTCTATCTGGCCGCCGGTTTGGTCTTGCTGGCACTCGGCATCATCGGCGCTTTCGTGCCGCTGATGCCCACGACAATATTCCTGATCCTGGCCGCCTGGTGTTTCGCGCGATCGTCACCGCGGCTGGAACGCTGGTTGCTCGATCATCCCCAATTCGGACCGATATTGCGCACGTGGCGGGAAAGCGGCGCTATCCCGCGCCGTGCCAAGATACCCGCCTGCCTGGGCATGGCCTTGGGCTTTGCTTTGTTCTGGTTGGGCGCGCGCCCGGCCCTTTGGGCTCTGCTCCTCGCGCTGGCGGCCTTGCTGGCTTGCGCCTGGTTCGTCGTCTCCCGGCCTGAGCCATTGTTGGGCAAGGATATTCAGCAGCGCCAATAGTAGGCGGCATCGCGCTGCTACATTCGGCGCCAGCTTGAGCCGCCGACGATGAGCGCCGGCTCCGCCCTGTTCTCAAGATACGTATTTATGCCTATGCTGACCCCCGCAGAGAGGCGGGGACCCTGGCAGATGGCAATTTCGGATAAGGAAAATGCGTTCGGTGAATTTGTCCAGCAGGGGTTTGCGGCCTCGCCACCGCTGGATGTCTACGAGTCAGTCTATCGTGTGGTGCTGACCGCCTATAGCTATCGCTGCGCGCTGACCGGCGAGCAATTCCAGCGCGATGTCGGGCTCATCCACCCCCATCTCGAGGTCATTGCCATCCGACCGCGTGACGCCGGCGGCCCGCTGCAGATCAACAATTATCTGGCGCTCGAAGAACATGCGGCGCGCGCATTCGTGGCTGGGCACGTCCTCGTCGAGGACGACTATCGCGTCGTCGTCCGCAATCCGGACGCCTTACCACGCGCACTGGCTGTGCGCCTGCACTCCAGCGGGCGTCTGGTGGTGCCCGCCGAAGCCTTGTTCCAGCCGAGCCCCGCTCATCTGGCGTTCCATCGCCGCAGCGTGCTGGGCGCCTGAGGTTCAAGACAAGAGAATGTTGTGAAATTACATGCGCCCCAGTCGCCGCCATTCGTGTCCCACCCATCGTGCCGCGCGTAGTAGACCATGGGATTCGCGTTCGAAATTGACGTCTCGACCACGCCATTTAATAGGGCAGAAGTAGAGATGCCCGCCCCCTTCGGCGCACGCGGTTTGCTTGCCGGCCAGATAGGCGAAACGGTGCTTTTATTCACCTACATTGGCGAAGTAGCGGAGATATTGGGATCAGCCAAATTTCTCCGTGTTGCAGCCAATTTTTTTCAACCAGACGAAGAGATCATTACGGTCGGGGATGTGCGTTGGTTGGCCGACCCAAAGCGCTATCCTGTACGCCAGCAAAAAAATAAGCCTTGGGCCAAGATTCCGTCCGCAGATTTCAAATTGCTGCTGACTCAGTGCAACCCACACAACACCTGGGGAAGTGCCGCCCCGCACGTGCCTCGGGAACAGGACGACCTAAGTGCCTCTTTATTCGCGGAGATCATGCGCCGGGCCGGAGGACAATGCCAACTCACCGGATTTAGAGGAGACACGAAGGAACCTGTGGTCCCCAGGATTATTCGACCATTGTCCGAGGGCGGCGCCCATGAGCCCGGCAATTTTGTCGTGCTCCGGCGGACTTGGCATAGCCCGTTCAGCTCATTCCACGTTAGTGTCGGAACAGGGCGGGTTCTCGTCGCTACACCCGGTCGACTAGGCGCGGATCTGATCACAAGACTAAACGCCAATGGCTACCTCTCGGTGCCCGACGAAGTTCATCGTGCGACGCTAGAAGCCAATCTCTCATGGCATTTCGAGCAGTATATTCGGCAGCTGCGTTGGCCCACTGCTCCTAAGCTCTAGGCCAAGCGAGATGCAGCTTTTGAGGTCATGTCTGGGTCGCGACTTCGAAGACCATGCTCGGCGATCTTGCCGTTCTCGCCGAGATCGACGCTGCCTGCGTCCTGGCCCGCACCGCCCATGCCATGGCTTCTACGGTGCCAGTTCAATGGAGCGCCTACCCACCCGCATAGCTGGGGCGCGCGCCCCTGTGACAGCCTCAAAAGACGCGGCCTTCATCGAAGTCGTCGCGGACACCGTTGAGATAGAAATCGCCCAATACCCGGCCACGCAGGGCGGCCGGGTTGTGGTTGCACAGGGTGCGGATATTGCGCCAATGGCGATCGAAATTGCGCTTGCGCGAGGTTGCCGAGCCGCCCCCGGTGTCGAACAATTGCTGGGCAGCCTGTTGCGCCAGGCGGCCGATCATCACCTGCCCCTTCGAATTGGCGAGTTGGGCGGCCAGCACGATTTCATCGGCATTGGCCGCCCCCGAGATGATCGCATCCGCTGACAGATCGAGACGACGGGACGTTTCGGCAATCAGGGTATCGATCGTGTGCGAAGCGGCAATAATTTCTCCCACCGCCAGTTGAACGAAATGATCGCCTCGCGCGGTCTCCGATGCCGAATGTTTTGCGGAACGCGCCTGTTCCTGCACGAAGTTCACCGCATCAGAAGCAACGTTGCGGACAATGCCTGCGACCACCGCCATCAGATGCAGTTGCGCTCGGGCGGCGTTATGGCGGCGCGCATAGGGACTACCCCCAGCCCTAATGAGGTTGAGCTCATTGGTCTCTATGCGCACGTTATCCAGATGCACGCTGCCGCTCGCGCTCAGCCGTTGGCCCATGCCGTCCCAATCGTCGAGGATTTTTACACCGTCGCGGTCGGCGGGCACCATAACACCGGTGGGATTGCCCTCCTCGTCGACCGCGCTGAAGCTGGTGTAGTCGGCATAGATGGCGCCAGTGGCGTAATATTTCTGGCCACTGAGACGATAATGATCGTCTTCTTTGCGCAAGGTCGTCCGTATCATGTTGGGGCGCGGCGTGCCAATTTCCATATGGGCGCCACCGAACAGCTTGCCTGCCAGAACTTCGGCTGCAAAGCGGCGGCTGGTGTCCCCGTTTGGGTCGAGCGCCACGGACTCAATAAAGCCGAAATGTCCGCGCAGGGCATGCGCGATCCCTGAATCGGCGGCGGCGAGCGCGCAGGTTATCTCGACCTGATCGGACGGGCTGCCTCCCGGACCGCCCAGGCTTTTGGGGATGCGCAGCCAGGTGAGACCAGTGCCGCGCAGGAATTGAAAAATCTCATACGGAAGCCGGCCCTCCAACTCGCGCTCGGCCGCGCCCTCGGCCACTCGGGCAGCAATTGCGGGTAGATCGGCAAGGATATCGTCGCGCGTGCGATGGGGAACAGTTTGGCGCAGACGCTCGACAGGCATTAGGGGCTCCGGTGCAATATCAGGACTGGCTAGCTGGTGCCAAGGAATCCGGCAATGTCCTTGCCGACATCGCTCATGATGGGCGCCAATGATGTCCCAAAGGTCGAGTAAGTTTTTCTTGCAGAGGCGAAAAGCAAATCCTGCGCTCAGTGGCTACTGCTGGGTTGCGAATCTCGCGGTCGCCTGCGCCCACTGCCCTCCTCGCTGGCACCCCCATCTACGTCAAGTCTGGGCAACCACAATACGAAAGCCATTGCCGCGCCAGAAGCCATCGGGTTCCAGACTGCCGCGATAGGTGCAGCAGGCTTTAAGGCTGAGCTGGAGAAGGAGCCGCCGCGCAGGACGCGGCGGATATCGGGGCCGGCTTCGGGGTCTTCGCGGCCGTCTTCGCGATAGGGGTAGGCGAAGCTGGGGCTGGCCATGTCGGAGCCCCACAGGGTGGAGGTCCATTCCCAGATCTGGCCGGCCATGTCGGAGCACCCATAGGGCGAGATTCCGGCGGGGAACAGACCAACGGCGCAGGGCGCGTTGAAGCCGGTTTCCTCGGAATTGGCCGCGTCGGAGTTCCAGCCCTGGCTCCAGGGATAGACCACTTCGGGGCTATCGGGCTGGTCGCCACGGGCGGCGCGTTCCCATTCGGGCTCGGTGGGGAGGCGTACGATCTCGTTGGCACCGATACGGCCTGTGGTGCGCCATTGCGCTGTCAGCCAAGCACAGAAGGCGCGGGCGTCGCGCCAGGTGACGTCGGTGGCGGGAGCGTTGGCGCGCTCGGGCTTATCGGCCTCAGGCGAGACCCAGGCGCGACCGGTGGCAGCGATAAAGCGGGCATAGAGCACATTGGTGACGGGGTAGCGGCCGATGCGGAAGGGAGCGATCGTGACACTGGCGACGGGCTGGGAATTGGGATTGGTATCCGAGCCCATGGTGAAGCTGCTGCCGGGGACAGCGCAGAGGCTTTCGAGGTCGCGCGGATCGCCCCCGAGGGCGAGGTGGCGCGCGGCTTGATCGCGATCGAAGGGTGAGAGGCTTCCGGTTTGGATGAGCTGCAGGAGCTTGGCCGCGATGGCGGGGCGGGCGGGCGAAGCATCGGAGAGAGTGGTGGCGACCAGGAGGGCTCCGCGCAGGCTGGCATCATGCTCGCCGGCAGTCAGCGGGCCTACCGGAGTATCGAGCTTGGTCGGCGCGCGACGCAGGAAGCTATGGCAGGCATCCAGCGCTGCGGATCCGTCAGGAACAGGGCGGCGATCACGGCGGGATCGAGGGTCAGCAGGTGGCGACCATGCTCAGCGCGGTTCTGATGTACGAACCTCATTGACGCCCGACGCAATCTATGAACATTGAAATATCAGATTTCAAGAGGCTTCAGACGCAATCATGCGCAACGGGGCCCGAACGAGGAGGTTCGTTATGGATCGTCGTACCGTGCTCAAGGGCGCCCTGATGGCGGGCGTGTCCGCGGCAGTTCTTTCCTATGCCGGCTCGGGTTTTGCCGCTACGCCGCCCGACCAATTGGTCATCGCCATGAACATGGCCTCCATGCGCGGCCTTGATCCGCATGACCTCAACCAGTTCGAATCCGCCGAAGTCGCGGCCAATCTCTATGACCGCCTGATTGAACTGTCGCAGGACAATCTCAGCGCACCGCTGCCGAGCATTGCCGAAAGCTGGACGATCTCGGAAGACGGCAAGACCTTCACCTTCAAAATCCGCACCGGCGTCACCTTCCATTCGGGCAATGCACTGACCGCCAAGGACGTCGAATGGTCGCTGCGCCGGCTGGTCAAGCGTGGCCTGGCGCCGTCGGTGGACCTGCGTCAGTGGGGCTTTACGGCAGATAACGTCGATAGCCTGATCAACGCCACCGACGACACCACCCTCGTGCTCGAAACGCCCGAAGTGTGGAATTCCAACCTCATCCTCTATTCCCTTGCCAGCTTCTCCACCTCGATCCTCGACACTGCCTTTTTGGCCGACAAGGACAAGGATGGCGATCTTGGCGGCGAATTCCTGCAGACCAACGATGCCGGCTCCGGCCCTTACTCGCTACGCACCTGGCGCGCCAATGACATCCTGATCGCCGAGGCCCACGAAAACTATTGGCGCGGCGCGCCCAAAATGCGTCGCGTCGTCCTCCGCCACATCATGGAATCGTCGGCCCAGCGCCTGCAGCTCGAAGCTGGCGACGTCGATATCGCCACCCGCCTGTCGAGCACCGACCTCACCCAGCTCGAAGTCGGCGGCCAGGTCATTGTGCAGAAGACGCCGGGCTTCGGCTTCTACTATCTGGCGCTCAACCAGAAAAACGAAGTGCTCGCCAATCCCAAGGTGCGCGAAGCCTTCCGCTACCTCATCGACTATGATGGCCTCGCCAATGGCGTCATGAAATATTACGGCATCAAGCAGCAGACCATCGTCCCGTCCGGCCTTATCGGCTCACTCGATGAGAACCCCTATAGCCTCAATGTCGCAAAGGCCAAGGAACTCCTGGCTGAAGCCGGTTACCCCAACGGTTTTTCCATGACCTATCTCGCCAATCCGGGCACGCCGGAAGGCGATCTGGCGCAGTCTCTGCAAGCCAATGCGGCCGAGGCCGGCATCACGCTCAACCTGCAGCTCGGCGATCATCTCGGCAAGTTCCGCGCCCGCGATTTCGAGGTCTTTTCGGCGCGCTCCGGCGATCGCCTGCCCGATCCGCATGCGGTGCTCCAGTCCTATGCGACCAATGCCGACAATTCGGACGAAGCCCAGCTTACCGGCATCAACGCCTGGCGCACGGCATGGGACGTTCCGGCGGAAATCCAGGACAAGGTGATCGCGGCCGCCCATGAAACGGATCAGGCCAAGCGAGAGGTTCTCTACACGGAAGTCAACCAGGCTTACCTGGCGTCTTCCCCTGCCCTCGTCACCTCCTTCCAGCGCACGGACGTCAAGGCAATCCGCACCAATGTCGCGGGGTATATCGGCCATTCGACCTGGCTGACCCGCTGGGACACCGTGATCAAGAACTAAGCCGGCCGGCCGAACGGGGATTTTTTCATGCAAGCCGTTTCTCCAGAGCACAGATTGGCAGGGCTATTTGCAGCCCTGCGCAAGCTGGCCACTTCGCTCGTGGTAATCGCAACGACCCTGTTCGGCCTTTTGGTGATCACTTTCGTGGTCGCCCGCATGGTCCCGACCGATCCTGTCATTGCCGTGATCGGGCCTGAGGCCGATCGCGAGACCTATCAACGCGTCTTCCAGATGATGGGGCTCGACCAGCCGATCTATGTGCAGTTTTTCAACTATCTGCGCGACGTGGTAACGCTCAATTTCGGCCAGTCCTTCATCACCAAGAACCCGGTGGCGACCGACCTCGCTCGCGTCATCCCGGCCACGATGGAGCTGGCAACGCTCGCCATCTTGATCGGTGCCAGCCTCGGCGTGCCGCTCGGCATCATCGCTGCGGTCCGCAAGAACACCTGGGTCGACCAGGTCGCGCGCGTCGTCGGGCTGGTTGGCTATTCCATGCCCATCTTCTGGCTCGGCACGCTGGTGCTGCTGGTCTTTTATGCCCGATTGCAATGGATTCCCGGCGGGGGCCGCATCGACATCTACAATGAGGGGCTCGTTGAAGGTCCGACCAATTCCCTGTTGATCGATTCCATTCTCGCCGGCGAGTGGGAGGTGTTCTGGAGCGCGCTGCATCACCTCCTCACGCCGGCCCTGATCCTGGGCTTTGCCTCGATGGCCTATCTCAGCCGCATGAGCCGCGCCTTCATGCTTGAACAGCTCAACCAGGAATATGTGCTGACCGCGCGCGCCAAGGGCCTGCCGGGCCGCACCGTGGTCTGGGGCCATGCCTTCCGCAATATCCGGGTGCAGCTGCTGACCGTGGTGACCCTGGCCTTCTGCGGGCTGCTCGAAGGCACGGTGCTGATCGAGACCGTCTTTGCCTGGCCTGGTCTTGGTCAATACCTCACCTCTTCCCTTATGTATGCCGATATGAACCCGGTGCTCGGGAGCGTGCTGGTGATCGGGATCATCTCGATCATCATCAACCTGCTGTCCGACGTGGTCTATCGCTTCGTTGACCCGAGGACCCGCTGATGAGCGCCCCTCAAGCTACCCGCATGAGCCTGCATGCCTGGCTCGTTACCGATGACGTCACCTCGGCGCGTCAGGCCAAGCTCGGCCGCGCCTACCGCGCCTGGCGCGAACTCGTCGCCAATCCGCTGGCCTTTGGCGGTGCGCTGTTCGTACTGCTGCTCATCCTGCTTGCGGTGTTTGCACCCTGGATCGCGCCCTACAATCCCAATGCGCAGGATCTCGCGGCAGCGCTGCGCCCGCCGTCAGGTGTCAATTGGTTCGGCACCGACGAATATGGTCGCGACGTCTTCTCGCGCATCCTCTTCGGCGCCAGAACCACGCTCTATACCTCGCTCCTCGTCGTAGTGATCGTGGCTCCGATCGGCTTTCTCGTCGGCGCCACTGCCGGCTATCTCGGCGGCTGGATCGACACTATCCTGATGCGCATCACCGATATCTTCCTCGCCTTCCCGGGCCTGGTGCTGGCGCTGGCCTTCTCGGCCGCCCTCGGGCCTGGCATTGAAAACGCAGTCATCGCCATTTCGCTGACCGTCTGGCCGCCGATCGCCCGCCTGGCCCGCGCGGAAACGCTGACCGTGCGCAATGCCGATTACGTCGTTGCCGCAAAGCTCCAAGGCGCCCGCATGGGCCGTGTATTGTGGCGCCATATCGTGCCGATCTGCGCGCCCTCGATCGTCGTGCGCCTCACGCTGTCCATGGCCAGCATCATTCTCACTGCGGCCGGGCTCGGTTTCCTCGGTCTTGGCGTGCAGCCGCCAACCGCGGAATGGGGCGCCATGGCCGCGTCGGGTCGGCAATACCTGCTCGATGCCTGGTGGCTCACCACCGTACCCGGCGTTGCCATCCTGCTGGTCAGCCTCGCCTTCAACCTGCTTGGCGATGGTCTCCGCGACATTCTGGATCCCCGCAATGGCTGACAACGCTTCCCTCCTGCAAATCGAAAACCTGCGCGTGCGCTTTCGCACCCTTGCCGGCCCGATCGAGGCGGTGCGCGGTGTCTCGTTCACGCTCGGCCGAGAAAAATTGGGCATTATCGGGGAAAGCGGCTCGGGCAAGTCGATGACCGGCCGCGCCATCATGCGGCTTTTGCCCAAGTCCGCCGAGATCGTTGCCGATCGCCTGCAATTCGAGGAACTCGACCTGCGCGCCGCCAGCGAAAAGCAGATGCAGGCCGTGCGCGGCAAGCGCATCGGCATGATCCTGCAAGACCCCAAATATTCGCTGAACCCCGTCATGAGCGTGGGCGCGCAGATTGGCGAAATGGCCCGCTTCCACCTCAAGGTCAGCAAGCGCGAGGCCGAGCAGCGTACCCTCGCCATGCTCGAACAGGTCCATATCCGCGATCCCAGGCGCGTCTACAATCTCTATCCGCATGAAGTGTCGGGCGGCATGGGCCAACGCGTCATGATTGCCATGATGCTGCTATCCTCGCCGTCGATGATCATTGCCGACGAGCCAACCTCAGCGCTCGACGTTTCCGTGCGCAGTCAGATCCTCGAACTGCTCGATGAACTCATCGTCAGCCGCGGCATCGGGCTGATGTTCATCTCGCATGACCTCAACATGGTCCGCAGTTTCTGCGATCGCGTGCTGATCATGTATTCGGGCCGCATCGTCGAGACGATCAAGGCCAGCGAACTCGAAAACGCCCAGCATCCCTACACGATCGGGCTGCTCAACGCCCTACCCCGCATCGATGCGCCGCGCGAGACGCTGGCCGTGTTGCAGCGTGATCCTTCCTGGCTGGAGCCCAATCGATGACACCCGCCATTGCTGTCGAAAATCTCATCGTCACCTTCGGCGAGGGTCCAGCGGCCTTCCGCGCCGTCAACGACGTGTCCTTTGCCATCGAACCCGGCAAATCCTTCGGGCTGGTGGGCGAAAGCGGCTGTGGCAAGTCCACGGTGATGGGTGCCATTGCCGGTCGCCTTGCCAAATGGCAAGGCGATATCTCGATCGAAGGTGAGCGCGTTACCCAGCGTCGCAGCCTCGCCCAGCGCGCCCGCGTGCAAATGGTGTTTCAGGACCCCTACGGCTCGCTGCATCCGCGCCACACCATTGAACGCACCCTGCTTGAGCCATTGGAAATCCACGGCCTGGGTGACCGCGACCGGCGCGTTGGCGAGGTGCTCGAGCAGGTCGGACTGCCGCAACGCTTCCGCTACCGCTTTCCACACCAGCTTTCCGGCGGCCAGCGCCAGCGCGTCGCCATCGCCCGGGCGCTGATCCTCTCGCCTGCCCTGCTGCTGCTCGACGAGCCCACTTCGGCGCTCGATGTGTCGGTGCAGGCGGAAATCCTCAACCTGCTGAAAACGCTGCAGCGCGAAAAGGGGCTGACCTATCTGCTGGTCAGCCACGACATGGCCGTCATTGCCCATATGTGCGACGACATCGCCGTCATGCGCGAAGGGCGTTTCGTTGAGGTGACCGACCGCCACCGGCTGATCGCGGGCAGTTTCGAGAACGACTACACCAGGCTATTGCGCAACGGAGTCTAGTCTCTGGGTCGGACTATCGCCATTGCCAAAGACCCGGCGGATGTAATTTTCACCCGAGCGCACCACATGGTCGCGCATGGCCCGTTCGGCGCCATCGGCGTCGCCCCCATCGATGGCTTGGCCTATGGCCGTGTGCTCGGCCAGGGCCTGCGCCTTTTCCAGTGGGTCGGAATGGATGATGCGGCGCGTGCTCGCATCATAGAAGCGCTGCCGCTCGATCAGCTTGCCCAGATAAAGGCATTCGGAGGCCTTGTGTATCTGGTCGTGGAATTGCTCGTTGAGGGCAATCAATCGGTCCGGATCGGCCTCCCCCGAAGCATTGGCCATGGCGGTCATAGTCTGCTGCAAGGCGGCGCGGCCATCGGCATCGATACGGCGCGCCGCCAGGCGGGCGATCATCGACTCCAGCGCGGCACGCGCCAGGATCATTTCTTCCGCCCATGTGCGCCCATAGAGCACGATGACGCCGCGGCGCGGCAAGGTGCGCATAAGCCCTTCAGCTTCAAGCTGCCGGATCGCTTCCTTGAGCGGGGTGGTGCTGACTCCCAGCTCCTCCGCCAATTGGCGTTCGTTGAGCTTGGTTCCGTGGGCATAGCGCCCCGAAATGATCGCCATGCGAAGCGCTCGATGAACATGGTCACGCAAACTGACCATGATGGAAGGATCCAGCGGATCGAGTCTGATTTCTGAATTATCCGACATAAAGGTCCTCCAAGCCTTGATATATCAGACCAACAATTGGCTTTCCAACCCGGCATCGGTCGATATCTGCAATTCATTGCCTCTATGAGCGATTGGCCCTGACCTTGGGCAACGTTCTCTTACCAAGCTGGCCGAGTTCCCGTCTCGTCAAAATCAACGCGACCCATTATCACTCGCCGCATCGGAGCAGTGAGGTCGATACGTGCGTGATGGTTTCAATGATTTGGCGGGACTTGTAGAAAAAATCGCGGCCGAAGAGGGGCCACGGTTGATTGAAATCAGGCGGGATATTCATGCGCATCCCGAAACGGCGTTTGAAGAAGTCCGCACGTGTGCGGCGATCTCCAGGGAATTGACGCGGCTCGGTATTTTTCACGAGACCGGAATTGGGCGCACTGGTGTCGTCGGGATGATCGAAGGTGGACGTCCGGGGCCGACGCTCTTGATCCGTGCCGATATGGACGCCTTGCCGATCCATGAACAGACTGGCCTGCCCTATGCCAGCACGATCCCGGGTCGCATGCATGCCTGCGGGCATGATCTGCATACAGCGACGCTGATCGGGGTCGGCGCCGTGCTCAAGCAGGTCGCGCCGCAGCTGTCGGGGAATATCAAGCTGATGTTCCAGCCGGCCGAGGAAACCTCGGAAAGCGGCGCGGCGGCGATGATCGCCGATGGAGTGCTCGATGGGGTGGATATGGCGCTCGGCTTTCACAATCACCCGGACGAAGCCACCGGCACGTTCAGCTTCATCCGCGGCATCACCAATGGATCGTCCGATGAGTTCGATATCGTGATCCATGGCTCATCCGGGCACGCCGCGCGGCCGAACCATGCGGTGGACCCGATCGTTGCGGCTGCAAATCTGGTTCTGCAGCTGCAAACGCTGGTCTCGCGCGAAGTGGACCCGATGCTGCCGGCCGTGCTGACCATAGGCGCGCTGCAGGCAGGCGACACCCACAACATCATCCCCGATACCTGCCTGTTGCGGGGCACGGTGCGGACGCAGGACCCTGAGACACGCGACCTCATCGAAGCAGCGTTGCGGCGGCAGTGTGCCGGGATTGCCGCATCGTTCCGGGTCGAGTGCGAGATCAGCTATGTGCGGGGGGTGCCATCGCTCGTGAGCGATCCGCATATTCTCGAAACCACCATGGCGGCGATCCGGGCGCATTATGGTGATGTCGTGCGGGAGGGTCGCCCATCGCTGGGGGCCGAGGATTTTGCGCTGGTCGGAGCGAAAGTTCCGGCCTTCCAGCTTGGCATCGGCGCGTCGCAGGAGGGCCGCGACGACAAATTGCACAATTCCGACTACCAGCCCGACGAGCGTTCGATCGGGCTGGGTGTCGTGGCCCTGTCACTGGCAGCGGCAAGGCTTCTCGCCTGAACCTTACCAGCTGCGGTGTTGGCCGAGCGTATGGATATGCTCTTTGCCAATGCCGCAGCAGCCCCCGATAATGCTGGCGCCAGCCTTGGCCCATTGCTGGGCCCATTGATCATAGGCGGCCGGGTTGAGATCGTCGCGAATCTCGGTGATCGTTTCGTTCGCTTCCTCATCCCCCTGCTGCGAGGGGAAGGCATTGGCATAGACCCCGATCTGGAGATCGACGCCCAGCCGCGCGAAGGTCTTCGAGGCGGTTTCGATTGCGGCCTCCATGACTTCGGGCGTGCTGCAATTGAACAGCAGCGCCTCGGCGCCGAGTGAGGCAGCCAGTTCGGCTGCAGCTTCGACTGTCTCGCCCGATCGGAGCTGTGGCTCGCCCATTTCAGCAGGCGATACGTCATCGCGCAGGGTGAAGGAAATCCAGAATGGCAATCCCGTGCCGGCGACCGCAGTGTGGGCGGCGCGCGCCTCGATGAGACTGCTCTGGGTTTCGGCCAGCCACACGTCGACATATGGCTTCATGCCGGTCACGAGGACATCGAGATAGCTGCCGGCGAGCGCGGGGTTGAACAGGTCCGGCTGGTAGGAGCCAAAGACCGGCGGGAGCGATCCGGCAACCAGGACCTTGCGATCCCCGGCCGCATCAGCGGCGTCGCGGGCGAGCCGTCCGGCAAGCGCAGCGAGCTTGCTTCCTTCGGCGGCAAAGCGCTCTTCGCCAATGTGGAAGGGCACAATTGCATAGCTATTGGTGGTGATGACGTCGGCACCGGCCTCGATATAGGAGGCATGCACCTGGGTGACGAATTCGGGCGCTTCCATCAGCGCCAGGGCCGACCATTCGGGCTGACGGAACGGCGCGCCGACGCGCTCCAGCTCACGCCCCATGCCACCATCGAGGAGAAGTCCGCGTCGTGTCATCTTTGATGTCCTTACAGAAGAGAATTGGTGCTGCCTTTACGGCAAATGGCGATCAGGCAGCGCGATAGCAAATGGCTCAATGTTTGGCGGCCCGGCGTTCCAGCACGCCATCGAGCCAGCCGAGTTGCATCTCCGGCACGGAGTCGAGCAGCTTTGCGGTATAGGCATCGAAGGGCGGCGCCATGACTTCGGCCTTGGGACCGTAGCGCACGACCTGGCCCCGATGCATTACCGCAACCGTATCGGCGATGGCGCGGACAATGGCGATATCATGGGTGATGAAGAGATAGGATGTGCCGGTATCGCGCTGGATCTGCATGAGCAGCGCGAGAATGCCTTCGGCCACCAGCGGATCGAGCGCCGAAGTCGGTTCGTCGCAAATGATCAGGCGCGGATTGGCGGCAAGCGCACGCGCGATGCAGACGCGCTGCTTCTGGCCGCCCGAAAGCTGGCCGGGATAGCGATCAAGCATCGTGGCAGGCAATTCGATCTGATCGAGCAATTCGGCGACGCGTTTGGATTTTTCCTGGGCATTGAGACCAAAGTAGAAATCCAGCGGCCGCCCGATGATGGTGCCGACCGTTTGCAGCGGATTAAGCGCGATGTCCGGCATCTGGTGGATCATCTGCATATTGCGCAATTGTTGACGCGAGCGCTTGGCGAGGGATGGCGCGAGCGTCGTGCCCTCGAACGCGACCGTACCGGCGCGGGCAGGCAGAAGGCCGGTGAGAACGCGCGCCAGGGTGGATTTGCCGGACCCGGACTCGCCAACCACGGCGAGGGTTTCACCCGCGCCGACTTCGACACTGACATGGTCGAGCACCGAAATGTCGGGGCCGTAGCCAGCTTCGACATTGTTCACCTTTAGAAGGCTTTCCGCCGGCTCGAACGCGGCGGCTTTCTGGCCACGCTGCACCGACATCAGGCGCCGGGTATAGTCCTCTTCCGGTGCGGTAAACAGCCGCTCGCTGGTGCCGTATTCGACCATCTTGCCGTTGCGCAATACCAGAATTTCATCGGCGATCTGGGCGACCACGGCGAGATCGTGGGAGATGTAGAGGGCAGCTGTGTGGGTGGTGGCGATGGCGTGCTTGATGGCCGCCAGAACCTCGATCTGCGTCGTGACATCGAGCGCGGTCGTCGGTTCGTCGAACACCACCAATTGCGGTTTGGGACAGAGTGCCATGGCGGTCATGGCGCGCTGCAGCTGGCCGCCCGAAACCTGATGGGGATAGCGCTCGCCAAAATGCTCGGGGTCCGGCAGGCCGAGCATGGAGAACAGCGCCTTTGCCCGCGCCACGGCTTCGGGTTTGCTCATAAGGCCGTGCCAGACACTGGCCTCGACCACTTGATCGATCAGACGATGCGCCGGATTGAACGCCGCTGCGGCCGATTGGGCGACATAGGTGACGGCGGCGCCGCGAAGGTGGCGGGCTTTGGCTTGCCCGAGTTGCAGGATATCATGCCCGTCGAGCATAACGCTGCCGCCTGTAATGCGGACACCGTGGCGGCCATAGCCGAGCGCGGCAAGGCCAATAGTGGATTTGCCGGCGCCGGATTCACCGATGAGGCCCAGCACGCGGCCCGGGGCCAGCTCGAACGAGACCTTGTCGACAATGGTCGCAGCACCAGCCTTGATCTCGAGATCGCTGACGGCGAGAAGCGAATTAGCCATTGGCAAGCTCCCCACGCAGGCGTGCGGCACGGCTCAAAATCCAGTCGACGATGACATTGACCGAAATGGCGAGCAGCACGATGGCGCCGCCCGGAATGAGCGCGGCGAAAATGCCGAAAAGCAGCCCGTCCTTGTTTTCTTTGACGAGGCTTCCCCAATCGGCGACGGGCGGCTGAATACCGAGGCCGAGAAAGGAAAGAGTGGAGAGGAACAGTACTGCGAAGGCGAACCGCATGCCGAATTCGGCCAGAAGGGGTGCGGCGGCATTGGGCAGAATTTCGCGGAGCATGATCCAGCCCCAGCCCTCGCCGCGCATGCGCGCAACCTCGACATAGTCGAGCACCGCGATATCGGCCGCAACGGCACGGCTGACGCGGAAAACGCGGGTCGCGTCGAGCGCGGCCATGACGAACACCAGAACGACGATATTCTTGGGCAGGACAGCGAGAACCACCAGCGCGAAGATCAGCGTCGGGATGGCCATCAGCAGGTCATTGCCGCGCGATAGGGCCTGATCGACCCAACCACGCTTCATGGCGGCGAGCAGGCCGAGCGACACGCCGGCGACAAAGGCAATAAGCGTTGCCAGGGCCGCCACGGCAAGGGTGATGCGTGCGCCCCAGATGATGCGGGAGAGCAGGTCACGTCCCAGATTGTCGGTACCGAGGAGCGCTGTTGCGGAGGGAGCCTCCCAGACGCCGCCCACAACGTCGGAAACCTGATGGGGCGCGATCCAGGGCGCGAATATTGCAATGAAAACGAAGACTGCCAGCACAAGGAAGGCGAAGGTGACGAGCAGGTATGGACGGAAGGTGCGGCTCATCGCGGATGCCTCAGGCGCGGATTGGCGATCACCGAGGCAAGGTCGGCAATAAGGTTGAGGAGAATATAGACCGCCGCGAAAATCAGGCCACAGGCCTGCACCACCGGCACGTCGCGCTTGGCGACGTGATCGACCATATATTGGCCCATGCCGGGATAAACGAAGATTACTTCGACCACGACCACCCCGACTACGAGATAGGCCATGTTGAGCGCCACCACATTGATGATGGGGGAAAGGGCATTTGGCAGGGCATGTTTCCAGATAACGCGCCAGGGGGAGAGGCCCTTGAGTTCGGCGGTTTCGATATAGGGCGCGGACATGACGCTGAGCAGCGCGGCGCGGGTCATGCGCATCATATGGCCGAGAACGGCAATCACCAGCGTTGCAGTGGGAAGCGCCATGGCCGAGAGGCGCGACAGCAGATCCATATTGGCGGACACGGTGGAGCCGCTCGGGAACCAGCCCAGCGTCACCGAGAAATAGGCGATCAGCAGATAACCGGCGAAAAATTCCGGCAGGGAGATGGCGCCCAGCGTGACCACGTTGATCGTGCGATCGGCGGGCGAGCCCGCAAAACGCGCGGAAATGGCGCCGAGCAGAAGTGCGAGGGGCACGGAGATGGCGGCAGCGAGACCTGCAAGCATGAGGGTATTGCTCAGCCGCGGCGCGATGCTCGCTGCAATATCCTGCCGGTTGCTGGTGCTTTGCCCGAGATCGCCGTGCAATACGCCGCCGAGCCAGGACACGTAACGCATGACAGGCGGGGCTTCGAGATCGAGTTGCTTGCGGATGGCGGCGACAGCTTCGGGCGTCGCCTGTTGGCCGAGCATGGCGGTCGCCACGTCGCCGGGCAGGATTTGCGTGCCGGCAAAGATCAGCGCGGATATCGCCCAGAGGACCACGAGACCGGCGAGTGTGCGCCGGACGAGCATGCAGACGAGCCCGCAGGAGCGCGGCCGCCTGAGGCGGGGGGCCGGATCGCCGTTCATGCTCGCCGCCACGGGCTTGTCAGTCATCACCGTCTCTCAAAATCCTGGCGGATGGGCTAGCAGCGTGGGCGGGGTCAAGGCAAGCCCTGCAAGCCTGCTACTGCAGGTGCACACCACCCGGCTCGGCAAAGCGCGAGAAGCGGAAATCGTGCGGATCGACGACCGGCGGGCGTCCGCTGACGAGATCGGCGGTCAACCGGGCGGCGCCGAGACCGAGTCCAAAGCCGTGGCCGGAATAGCCGGTCGAGAGGAAAAAACCGGGCAATTGCTCAACGGGCGAAATGACCGGAATGGCGTCCGGCGTGACATCGACACAGCCACCCCATTGTTCGGCAATGCCAATGCCGGCAAATTGCGGCATCTGCTCGCCCATGACCCGGCGCACATCGGCCATGACGGCGGGATTGGGCACGGGGTCGAGCACACGTTCCTTTTCGAACGGGCTGACATCGTCAGCGCCCCAGGGCTTGAGATAGCTCAATTCCTTGAAGAACCGGCTGCCGAGCCGCAGGTCCATCGACTTGCCCTCGCGGCGAATGGTCTGGATGTAATCACGGAAAAAACGGAAACTGTCCGGCACGATATCGGCGACGTATTTTCCGCCATTTTCAATGGTATAGCCGCCATCATCGCGGCGGCGCGAGCAAATGCCGGGCACCCAGACAGCGGCCTCGTGCCCGCCAGCCAGCGCTTGGGTGCGCTGCATCGAGACGATCACCTTGAGCTGGGGCAAGCGCAGGCCGAGTGAGCGGCAAAACAGGCTCGACCAGGCGCCACCGGCCAGCACCACTTTGGGCGCAGCGATGTGGCCGCGTTCGGTCACGACGCCGCTGATGGCGCCCCCGGTCTTTTCGATCGTGCGCACGGCACAGTTTTCGACGACGGTTACCCCGAGGCGGCGGGCATAGTCGGTTATCGCCGGCACGGCCTTTTGCGGCTCGGCGCAGCCATCGGTTTCGGTAAAAAGGCCTATCGGATAGTCCCGCTCCATCCCCGGCGCGATCGCGGCGACACCATCGCGATCCAGGACTTTGCTTTCCAGCCCCAGTGCCTTGGCGGCAGCAATCCAGGCGCTGTAATGCTCGAGTTCCGCCATGGTGCGAAATGCATAGAGGCTGCCGCATTGACGGAAGCCGGTATCCCCGCCCACGCGCGCATCGATATCGCGCCAGAGCGCCAGGCTGGCCATGGACAGCGCGACTTCGCGCGTGTCGCGGCCCTGCTGGCGCACCCAGCCGGCATTGCGGCTCGACTGTTCGCCCGCCACCACGCCCTTTTCGCAGACAACGACCTTGAGGCCCTCTTCGGCGAGAAACATTGCCGTCGACATACCAATGATGCCGGCGCCGATGATGATGACATCGGCAGACGCTGGCAGCGTCGTATCCGTTTGAACCGGCACGATGCGAGGAGCCATTTCGATTTCCTGAAAACGTAAATCGGGCCCGGCAGCGCTGCCCCGGGCCCTTGTGAGATCAGCTTTCGAGCCAGACCTTTTCGGCGACGCGATAGCCCGAGAGGTCGCCACCGCCCGGCACATTCGTGAACCCGCCAACCTTGTCCGAAGCGCCTGACAGATTGTCGGCAAAAACCGGGATGATCTCGCCACCTTCGTTCACCAGCTGCGACTGGAGATCGTGGTAGATCTGCTTGCGCTTGGTTTCGTCCAGCTCGGTGCGCGCGGCGGCCAGAAGCTTGTCGAAGGTTTCGTTCTTCCAGGCGGTCTCGTTCCATGGCGCGTCGGACTGGAAGACCAGCGAGAGCATGGCGTCGGCCGTTGGGCGCACGGCCCAGTTGGACGCGCAGAACGGATGCTTGAGCCACACTTCGTCCCAATAGCCATCGGAGGGCACGCGGTTGACTTCGATGTTGATGCCGGCCGCGGCTGCAGCCGTTTGATAGAGCTGGGCCGCATCGGCAGAACCGGGGAAGCCATTGTCGGAAACCGACAGCGGCAGCGAACCGGAAAAGCCCGACTTCTTGTAGTGGAACGCGGCCTGTTCGGGATCATAGGCGCGCTGCGGAATGTCGGCGGCGAAATAGGGATTCCAGGACGCAATCGGATTGTCATTGCCGATAGCGCCGGTGCCGACGAGCAGGCTCTGCTGGATCGCTTCGCGGTCGATGGCGTATTTGAGCGCCAGGCGCAGGTCCGGATTGTCGAACGGGGCGACATTGGTGAGCATGGGGAAGGTGAACATTGTGTTCTCCTTGGCCCCGTGAACCTTGATGCCCGGGCGCGAGGAGAGCAGGCTGACGGTGCGCGGCTCGACGCGGTTGATGATATGGGCCGAGCCGCTGATGAGGGCGGCGACGCGGGCAGTCGCGTCGTTCATGGCGATGGTTTCGACTGAATCCACATTGGCCCGGTCGGGATGCCAATAGTTCGGATTGCGCTTGGTCAGCGCGCGAACACCGGGCTGGAAGTCTTCCAGAATGAAAGCGCCGGTGCCGATACCCTTGTCGAAATCGGCGCCATCGGGGCCGATGCCGAAGTGATAGTCGACCATGACATAGGGGAAGTCGGCATTGCCGGCATTGAGGTCGATGCTGACCTCATAGGTGTCGCTGGCGCGGATGTCGGTGACCTGGAGCAGCATGCCGCTGCCGCCGGAGGGATTGTTTTCGCCGCGATGATGATTGAGTGAATAGACGATGTCCTGAGCCGTCAGTTCCTTGCCATTGTGAAACTGGATGCCCTTCTTGATCTTGAAGACCCAGGCGCTGCCATCGGGCTTGGTCGCCTCCCAGCTTTCGGCCAGGGCCCCGACGAGCTTGCCGCTTTCGTCCAGCTCAAGCACCGTGTTGTAGAGCTGAAAACCGACGGTATAGAGGTAGGACTCGGTATAGTAGGCCGGGTCGAGACGATCCGAGCTCGAAGCCGTATCAAGGCCGAGGATCAGGTGGCCGCCCTTTTTCGGGGTGGCCGGCGCCGCCTGCGCCATGGCACTGGCTGGCAGCAGCAGGCCACTGGCCGCCGCGCCGAGCGTCAGGGCGCCAGCAGTTCGCAGAAATTCGCGCCTGGTCGGCGCAAACCCACCAAAGCCATGGGACCAATTCGTCATAACCTGTCATCCGTATGAAGCCGCAGCATGCGTAGCCGCAGCTAGCTTCTAATGGGTAGCGCCACTTTGCGCTTGGAAACGCGTACTCTTTTGCCAGAAACGGTTGAAAAAATGCACCACTGTTCCCTTGCGTCCCTGATTTGGTCAGGACTGCAGCTGTGGGTCCCCGGGGCCGCGTGGGGCATCGCAAGCCTGCAAGCCCTTCGGGGTGAGCTGACACGAATGATCGACGAGTGCGGGCACGGTCGCATCTGCGACTGCCGGATCATCGAAGCGCTTGCCGACCGTGGCCGGTGCAGCGCGGAGCACTAAGAATACCGGACTATTGCTTGGAGGCGCGAGACGTCATCGGCAGATTTCGGAATCTTCGCGACGGGACCCGAATGACCGCATAGAACCGGAAGCCGTCCGGCCGCCATGTGCGCTATGGAGAGAAAATCTGGCTGGGGTGCTAGGATTCGAACCTAGGAATGCCGGTACCAAAAACCGGTGCCTTACCACTTGGCGACACCCCAACTTGGCGCGGTTCGTACACGGTTTGGTGGCGCTTCGCAACATGGCTGGAAGGGTGGTGAAAAACGCGTGTCGAGGCGCTTGTATGCGGCGGGAAGCATCGCTATAAAGCGCCCAATCGCGACATGGCGCCGGGGCAAACCGACGCCGCAGACCCGATCGTGGCGATTTCTGACGGAGTATAGCGCAGCCTGGTAGCGCACCTGCTTCGGGAGCAGGGGGTCGAGTGTTCGAATCACTCTACTCCGACCAATCAAGCCCGGCTTCTCAGGAGGCCGGGCTTTTGTTTTCCTGCTAATCCGAGCGCCACACCGTTTCCGAACGCATGTCGGCGTCGCGCACCACCACTTCGATATCGGCGCTGCCCGAGGCGCGGGCCTGCTTGATGGCGGCCGCGATGGCAAGTTCCTTGGATGTATATGGCCCCACCAGCGCGCCCTTGAAGCTGTAATGCCAGGCGCGGTCCTGTTCGGCGACGACATAGTGATCGGACATGGCTCTCCTCCCCACCCCATCAACGCGCCGCGCGCCCGCGCGTTGCCACGCAAAGCCCCGCGCCAACAAAAAGCCGGCCCATCAGGACCGGCTTTTTCCATGCGATCGGGAGGAGAATCACCGCTTGGCGGCGAAGAGCCCCCAGATGCCGGTGACGGTGAGAGCCGCCAGCGCCATCTTGAGAATGTCCCAGATGATGAAGGGCTGCACGGCCTTGGCGAAGGCGGAGGCGACCACATTGGCCTGGTCGAGCCAGCCGGCCTGGCCGGCCATGGCCAGCAGCCAGGCAAAGCCCAGCGCGAACATCACCGCACCGCCGGCCAGCATGGCGGCGAACAGGGTCAGCGGCTTGCCCGAAGCGCCGCGATCGGCGGCAAAGCCGATAATGGCGGCCATCACCAGGAACCCGAACAGAAACCCGCTGGTGGGGCCCATGAGATAGGCAAGACCGCCGCCGGTGGCGAAAACGGGCAGGCCGAGTGCCCCTTCAACCAGATAAAGCGCGACGGTGGCGACACCGATCCGGGCGCCGAAAGCGGCGGCTAGCGCGGCGACGGCAAAGCTCTGCAGCGTCACCGGCACGGGCCAGACCGGCACATTGATCTTGGCGCAAATGGTCAGCAGGAGCGTGCCGAGCACGACCGTGGCGAGAGAGGACACCAGCTTGGCAGTGTCACCCTTGGGCTGGAACACGCCGAGCAGCGTGTTGGGCGTGGTCAAAGTCACGGCCATTTCATACCTTCCATGCTTCTAATCGGGCGCCGCCCCATCCCGGGACGCGCATCAATCCTGACTTCTTAGTCTCTCGGCAAAGCCAGCGCAATGACCAGACCCGCCCCCTCCCCGGCCTATGACACCAGCTTTGACCCGCAGACCGGCATGCCCATTGCCGTGGCGCCAGGGCTGGTGCGCATCACCGCGCCCAATGCCAGCCCCTATACCTTTACCGGCACCAATAGTTTTCTTATTGGCCATGAGCGGCTTGCCTTGATCGATCCCGGCCCGGAAGACGATGCCCACCGCGCCGCGCTCGAGGCGGCGATTGCCGGGCGGCCTGTGGATGCCATCATCCTCACCCATACCCATCGCGACCACAGCGCAGCGGCCAGGCGCATGGCTGCGCTCCTGCAGGCGCCGCTCTGGTTCGGCGGCCCCCATCGGCTGTCGCGCCCACTGCGCCGCTTCGAGCGCAACCGGCTGCGCCAGTCCTGCGATTGGGATCTGAAGCCCGACCGCACATTGGTCGATGGCGAAACCGTTCCCGTCGGCGATCTCGCGCTCACGGTTCACACGACGCCCGGCCATTGCGCCAATCATCTGGCGTTCGGCCTTGCGGGCAGCGATATCCTACTCACCGGCGACCACATCATGGGCTGGAATTCCACCCTGGTCGGCGTGCCCGATGGCTCCATGGCCGATTACCTGGCCTCGCTCGAAAAGGTCATCGCTTTCTCCTATCGGCACTATGTCCCCGCCCATGGCGGTCCCATTACCGATGGCCCCGCCTATGCCAAGAGCCTCCTGGCGCATCGGCAATGGCGCAATGAACAGGTCCTTGCGGCCGTCAAGGCCGGCGCGCGCAGCATTGGCGCGGTGGTCAAGGCGATCTACCCCACCCAGCCGCTCGTGGTGCGCCGCGCCGCTGCCATGACCATCACCGCGCATGTGGAATATCTGGAGGCGCAGGGCTTGCTGGCGGTGCATCGCGGGTGGTTCGGAACGCGGTTGGGGGCCTAGTCCACCGGTGCCGGCGCCACAACCGCCGCCTCACCCTCTTCCACCATAGGATTATCCCGCAGCAGCGCCGTTACCGCGTCATCCAGCGCGATGAGGAATTCCTCGATTCGCTGCCCGTTCGAGCCGAAATCATGCAGCGCATTGAGCGAGGCCGAGCGCATGTCGACGGCGGAGCCCTCCGCGGTCGCCATCACCCGCAGCACGGCTTCCTCGCGCCAGCCCGGCAGTGTCATGGCCTGGGCGTTGATCCGGCCGGGCGCATCGCCCGCCGGTTCGCGCAAGAGCCGGATATCCCAGCCCCGTTCGGCCACCATATGCTCGACCATGGCAAAGACCTGCTCGGGCACCAGCGGATAGGTGCGCGTCTGCACATTGGGGAAAATGGCGGTCAATTGCGCCGGGGTCAGCAGTTTTGGGGCCGGCATGGCGGCAGTGCCCGGTTCAAACACCAGCGGCAACGCCCCCCGCACCGTGGTCGCCATATCGGTGGCCGGCGGATAGCGCAGCATCAGGCTGCCATACCAACCAAAGGGAACAAGGCACAAAAGGCTCAGCGCCAGCCCCGCCAGCGCCTTGCCCCAGCCATGGTCGCCCGTGTGCCACAGCCGGCCCAGCGCGATCAGCGAGACGACAAAGGCAATCGCGGCGACCAGCCCCGCCATCAGCACTGCCACCAGGAAGAGATCGCTGGTGATCAAGCGCTGGCGATGCAGCAACACTGGGATGACCACCAGCGGCAGGGCCAGCGTACCCAGCCGGCGCGCCCAGATGGCCCATCTCGATGTCCGGATCAGTATGCGCAACGTGCCGCCATCAGTTCACTTCGCCGCGCATGGTAGCGGCAAGGTCTTGCGGGAGTTTGAAGATCGAGGGAGGGGCGGGAGACCTCAAGGTGAGCCTGTCGAACCACAAGGTCGAGCGTGTAGCCACGACCTCATCCGCCAAGCAATCTCCTCCCACGGTGTCATTCCCGCGAAAGCGGGAACCTCCGTTTTCTT
>DATMSY010000227.1:0-15320 GCA_035565135.1 Devosia sp. | reverse complement strand
GGCTGGGGCGGCGGCGGCAGCAGTTCTTCGGGCGGCGGCGGCTTTTCGCGGCCCCGCACCGGATCGAGCGGCACCCGCAAGACGGGCGGATTCAAGACGGGTGGCGGGTTTTAGACCCCTGCCGATCAATTGACCGGCGGGGAGGCCATCAGCTCCCAGACATTGCCTTCGGTGTCTTCGAAATAGGCGGAATAGCCCCATTCCGATTGGGTGCCGGGGGTGATGACCGAGCCGCCGGCGACCAGGACCCGGTCGAGAATGGCATCGACCGCCTCGGCGCTATCGGCCTTGTGGCTGAGCACGAAGCCGGGCGTGCCGGGGATGGCGGCGTCCTTGCCGGCGGTCTGGGCGATCTGCTCGCGCGGGAAGAGCACGAAGGAAAAGGCGTCGTCGAAGAAAAAGGCGACATGGTCCTCCCCTGCCCCGATCTGCTCGTCGGTAATCTCGAACAGGGCGCGATAGAAGGCAAAGGCCCGCTCCAGCTCATCGACGCCAATGGTGATGATGGAAATCGACGGCTTCATGGGGCGGCTCCGGCTGTGTTGGGGATGGGGCAGGTTTAGCAAGGTTGAGACTATTAATTGTCCCGGCGCAGGATGGAAAGGCGCCGGGAGGGGTGCCATGCCGAAGCATCCCGCATCTTGCGGCATCGCACCCCTCACCCCAACCGAATTCGCAAACGCGAATTCGGTGAGGCACTGCCATCTACGATAGCCCTCCTAAGGAAGCCGAATTTCAGTCATTCTAGACTTCCCGCGAGCGGGCGGGGATAAGTCGCTGGGGATCAGGACTTGGCCAGCAGGTTGCGCAGCTTGCCGATGGCGGTGTTGCTGTCTTCGCCATAGGCGATGGTGCCCTGGAATTCGCCCTTGCTGTCGAGCAGGAAGACCGAGGCGGTGTGGTCCATGGTGTAGTCGCCACCTTCGAGCGGGACCTTGGCGGCATAGACGCCCCAGGCCTTGACGATCTTGTCGATCTCGGTCTGGCTGCCGGTGACGCCGGTGATGCGGTCGGAGACCCAAGAGACATAGTCGCCGAGGATTTCGGGTGTGTCGCGCTCGGGATCGACGGTGACGAAATAGGCCTGGAGATTCTTGCCCTCGTCGCCCAGCGCCTCGAACCAGGTGGACATTTCGGCCATGGTGGTGGGGCAGACTTCGGGGCAATGGGTGAAGCCGAAGAACAGCGCCGAAGGGTGGCCCTGGAACATGGTCTGATCGACCGGTTCGCCGCGCTGGTTGACCAGCGAATAGGTGCCGCCGCCAAAGCCGGTGGACGCGGTGGCGCCGGGCTGGCGCAGCAGGAAGGTGGCGCCGGCCAGGCCGACACCCATGACGGCGACGGCGACCCAGAGCCAGATGCGGATGGTTTTGAGTGTCATGGCGCGCCTCAATGACCAGCGTGATCGGCAGGAGCGTCGGCGGCGGCGCCGAGCACGGGCAGCTCGAGCTCGACAGTACCGGCCTTTTCAAAGGTCAGCGTGACCGGCACGGTTTGCCCTTCGACGAAGCGCTGGGTGATCCCCATGAACATCAGGTGCAGGCCACCGGGGGCGAGGGTCACGGTTTCGCCGGCGCCGATGGGCAGGCCATCGGCAAGCTTGCGCATTTTCATGACATCGCCCTGCATGGCCATTTCGTGGATCTGCACATCGGGGGAAGCGGGCGAGGTGACCGAGACGAGGCGATCGGCTTGGTCTCCGGTGTTCTCGATGGTCATGAAGCCACCGCCGACCGGGGCATTGGGCAGGGTGGCGCGGGAAAAGGGCTGGGAAATGTTGATAGGGCCCAGATGGGTGGCGCCATCATGGGCGAAGGCGGGGGCGGACAGCGCGAGTATGGCGGCCAGGGCGGCGGAAAAAACGGTTCGGATCATGGTCGAAAAACTCCGGGAAAGGTCAGCGTGATGGGGCCCATGGGGCCGGGATCAGAGCTGGGTCGGAGGGGCGCGTGGTCCGCCGGGGGCGGTTTGGCGCGGCAGTGTTTTTGCCGGTTGGGTGAGACCGGTGGGAACGGTTGCGACAAAAGGGGTGCCGAGATCGAGGCTGGCGAAAGTTGGCAGGGCCAGATCGTTCTTGCCAATGCCGGCGGCGGGGCATTTGGCGATGGTGATGTCGCTATCGCCGCTGGTGTCATTGGCGGTGCAGAGCACCCAGCCGGTATTTGTCGTCTCGTAGCCGAGCTTGGCGAAATCAAGTTGGCTGGCGCGGGCCTGGTGCAGCGGGGCCAAAATGGTCAGCAAATAGATGGCGAGCACGGCCAGGGCCGTCCCCAACTCTCTTGCCATGCTGCGCCGCTGGATCATGCGATCAGTCCTATGAGGTCAGCCGGTTCGGCTCAACAGCAATATTGTCGCGCCTAGACGGCAGGGGAATAAGTTTCGCTGCAGAGGGCAATGAAGCTTTTCATCGCGGCGGAGAGGGGGCTGGACTTGCGGCGGGCGACGAGCAATTGGCGCAGGGCCCAGGGCTCGGCGAGAGGCGCGCAGACGAGATCGGTGCCGGCGAGGAGGTGGAGGCTGGTGGAGCGCAGGAAGCCGATGCCGAAGCCGGCTTCGACCATGCGGACCAAAGCGGGGAAGCTCTCGACGCGGACGCTTTCGACGAAGGGCTTGCCGGCCTTGGTGGCGGCGTCACCCAGGAGGCGATCGAGCGAGCCGGCCTGGTGGCTGCCGACGATGGGGTGGCTCAACACTTTTTCGAAGGCAATGTCCTTGCGCGGCTCGATCTGGGCGGCAAGGGGATGATCGGGCGGGGCGAGGACCCAGACGCGATCATCCTCGAAGGGTTTGATCTCGAAGCGGGTGAAATCGTAATTGTCGGAGACGATGGCGATATCGGCCCTGCCCTCGTCGAGCGCCAGCAGGCCCTTGGCGGCGCCCATTTCCTGAATGTCGAGGGCGATGCCGGGATGTTTCAAGGCATAGCGGGCCAGCAATTCGGGGAGCCGGCCGGTAAGCGCCGCGCTGGTGCAGGCCAGGCGCAGGCTGCCGCGCAGGCCGGAGCCGAAATCGGCCATGACGGCATCGAGATCGGCAATGGCGCGCAGCACATTGCGGCAGCCTTCGGCATAGGCGGCGCCGGCCGTGGTGAGCTTGACGCCATGGGCCGAGCGATCGAACAGCACCACGCCCAGCCGGCTTTCGAGATCGGAGACGCGGCGGCTGACGGCCGAGGTGGCGATGCCCTCGCGCTCGGCAGCGCGGCCGATGGAGCCGGTTTCGGCCAACAGCAGGATGAGGCGCGCGGTGACGCTATCGAATGGTGCCATGTCATCTCCCCAGATTGGCGGCACCATAACCACACTTCCCTGTTAGATCACGAGCAAGATGCCGCGGGTGAGGTAGAAAATGCCGATGGCGGTGACGACCAGGCGGGTCCAGCGCTTGAAATTGGCATCGGTGAGGCGCTGCAGGACCCAATGGCCGGCGCTGGTGCCGGCAATGGCGAAGGGAGCGGCGAGCGCGACGGCGCCCCATTCCCAGCCGGTCAGCGCAAACGTGGCGTTCCAGTAGAACACCACCTTGGCCGCATGGGAGACCACTTGCGTGGCCGCCTTGGTGGCGATGATCTTGCGGCGGTCCATCGGGGTGCGGATGAAGAAGATATCGACGGTGGGGCCGGAGACGCCGACGGCGAGATTGAGCCCACCGCCCAAGAGACCGCAGATGAAGGCATGGTGCGGCTTGCTGGCGTCGAGCGCCAGCCAACTCTGCGGAATCCAGACCAGCACCGGCAGCAGGCCGATGGCGATGTAGACGGTGGTCAGGTCAGGCGTATAGCGCAGGATGAAGAGCGCAATGCCCGCGGTCACTAGGCCCAGGCAGATGAAGCCGAGTACGCGCCAATCGATAAAGGCCCGCGAGAACCAGGCGCGCGAGCCATTGGCCACGATCTGGATGGCGCCCTGCACGGCGATGGCGGTGCCCACGGGCAGGATGGCCAGGAGGATGGCCAGCAGCACGAGCCCGCCGGCCATGCCGAAAATGCCCGACAGCAAGGAGGTGAAGAACACCGCCACCAGCAGCGCGGCGGCAATCAGCAGACTCATGTGACTTTCCCCAACATCATGCCGTCATGCGCCTATCGGGCGGGCGGCGCCATGACGGATGCGGCAAGAGGGCATGCCCATGGCAAAGCGCCGCCTGGTTGCGGTTATCGAAAAGACGGACGGACCCCGAGACGGCATTCGCCTCGAAAGTGATTAGTATGAGACGGATGCCGCCTCGGGGTGCCGGGACTTTATCGGACGGCGAGATCGCAAACCCCAGCGGATTGCCGTAGCGCCCCGCCCGAAATGTTTCGTCCGTTCGACCCGGAGCAGAGCGCGACCTCCACTCCCCCGGCTGGCTCCCGGACGCCGGTCGCCGCAGCGCCGCCCGTGTTCCGGAAGATGGGGGGAGTATGGGGGCGGTGGCGGGGGTGGGGGATAAGTTTTTTTGGGGTTCTCCGGGCGCGTTCTACGCATGGTGTCATCCCGGCGGAGGCCGGGAGCCAGGCTGAAGGCCATCAGCATGATCCAGCGTGGGGAGAGAACACAGCATGGATTCCGGCCTTCGCCGGGATGACATTGTGGGTGGTTTGAGATTCGATCTTGTCACAACCACCCGGGCAGCACCTCCCCGGGAGGGGAGAGGTCGACGGCGAAGCCGGCGGGTGAGGGGTGCGATGCTGCAGCATGGCGCAATGCACCAGCATGGCACCCCTCACCCCAGCTCCGCCAGGTCGCTGCGCTCCCGGCTCCGCTACCCTCTCCCCTGAGGGGCGAGGGGATGATGGAGCCGATGCATCGCAACATATCTGAGGCTGGCGGGTGGGAGGGATAGTGCCACATGCTCGGTGTCATCCCGGCGGAGGCCGGGATCCAGGCTGAAGGCCAATCGCCACATCCAGCTTGGGGAGAGGGCGCAGCATGGATTCCGGCCTCCGCCGGAATGACATCGTGGGTGGTGTGCGTTCCGATCCTGTCACAACCACGGGGCGGCTTGTTGACGGGGGAGGTTGGGAGGGGGTGCATGAGTCCGGATATTCGGGCTAGCTGCCCCCTCCCTTAATCCTTCCCCGCGAGGGTGAGCCAATGGGAGGAGGCTCGGGGCTTGACCCGATGGACTCTCCTAATCCGGAGCAAGCGACGAGTGGCCCTCGGGTCGAGCCCGAGGGAGATGCAGTGGGTGGGGAGGCGTTGGCGCAAGAGCTCGGCGCCCCTCCCCAGCCCTCCCCGCGAGGGGAGGGTGTGGATTGGGGCTTTCGGACTTCGGGGACTATTGCAGCGCCGGAAAGTAATCCTTGGCGGTGGGGGCTAGCAGTTCGGGGATGTCGCGGAGTTTTACCGTCAGCAGGTCCTGGCTGCAGGCGAAGGTGACGTGGGGGAGGCCTTCGAGGGTGAAGAGGACGGAATCGCCGGGGACGAAGCGCAGGGCGAGGTTGGAGGCGATGAGGTCGTCGAGGCCGCATTGGTCGTCGCGGTCGGACTCGTCATTGGGCATGCGGTTGGCGATGGCGTAGTCGATCAGCTTCTGGCCGGCGCCCCAGTAATAATCCTGCGGATTGGCACGGGCTGCGGCCTGGTCGATTTCGCCGTCGGAGCCACCGATCTTGTAAGTCGCCTCCCAATCCTTGAACACATTGGCCAGCGCGAAGGGCTCGCCGGTTTTGGTATCAACGATATAGGTATCGCTGTGATTGTTGGGATGGGCACCGGTGCAATAGGTGCTGCCCGATTCAACCCAGTTCATCACTGTGGGCGAGAGATAGGTGAGGACGATGTTTTCGCTGTCGTAATCGCCCAAAGTGCCCGCGCCCATGCCCAAGGTATATTCATTGGCGCCGAAGCCGGCATAGACCTGGGCCATGCAGTCGAAGGCGAAGAAATTGAGGGCGGCGTGGCGGCGCTCGAGGGCTTCGTTGGCCTGCTGGGTCAGGGAGCCGTCGGCGAGCGAGAGGATGCGCGGGAAGGGGAATTTGGTGCGCGGGTCGGTGACGTAGCGGAAGGTGGAGCCTTCGAGGGTTTCGGTTTCCCCGGCATCCATCACCACTTCCATCTTGGCGAAATCATAGGGGGCGGTGTGGGGCGCGAAGACGGCGCCTTCGCCGTAGAACAGCTCGAAGGTGCTGTCGCGCAGTTCATAGGGGGTGATTTCGGCGCCCTCGGGCAGGGTGCGGCGGGCGATTTCGGTGAGCGTGATCGGCAGGCTCTTGGACTTGTCCATGGGGGTCCAGGTGCCTGAATAGGCAGCGCCGTCGGCCGAGAGGGTGAGCGACCAGATGCCGCCAATGGGCGGGTTTTCGACGTCGCCTTCGTCGTTCTGGACGCAGGTTTGTTCGGTGCAGGGGGCTTCTTCGAGCAGGGTGATGGCGGCGGTGCCGACGCTGCCATTGGCGTCGAGCGGGATATCGCCGCCCTTGGCGAGGTAGCTGTAGCGGCCGATGAGCTGGTTGGGGCCGGGCGAGGCCAATTCGGCAATGATCTCGTGATCGCCCAGCGTGCCCTTATAGGTGATGGCATCGACGGCGAAGGCGGGCGTGGCGGCGAGGAGAAGAGTGGCGAGAATGGGCAGACGCATGGAGGGCTCCGAACGGGTGTGGTGAGCTTAGCAGGGATTGGACGTTCGTCAGCACATGATGCTTGGGGAAAATTTCATCCTGTCGTCATTGCCCGGCTTGTGTGGACGATGGGGGAGAAATCGAGGATGTTCACCAGAATAGAGTTCGTGGCGACCGCAGAACCCCCACCCTCAATCCCTCCCCACAAGGGGGAGGGAAGCGCATCGGGGCTTCCTCACTCACGGTGTCATTCCGGCGCAGGCCGGAATCCATGTCCGCATCTGACCACGACCATCGGCGCACGTGGATGCTTCACAGCATGGATCCCGGCCTGCGCCGGGATGACACCGCGTTTTTGGATGCGCAGGTGCCCTGCTCCTAAGTACTGGCGGCCTTGGCGTTGGCCTGGCTTACCAGTTCGTCGGGGATGTCGTCGAAGCTGGCATAGTTCATGTTGTAGAGCTTGGCGTAGAGGCCGTTCTGGGCCATGAGCTGATCGTGGTTGCCGGTTTCGATCAGTTCGCCATTTTGCAAGACGATGATGCGGTCGGCGCCGCGGATGGTGGCGAGGCGGTGGGCGATGACCATGCCGGTGCGGCCCTTGAGCAGGGTCAGGAGCGCCTTCTGGATCTGGCGTTCGGTATAGGAGTCGATATTGGCGGTGGCTTCGTCGAGGACGAGGATCTTGGCGTCGGCGACCAAAGCGCGGGCGAAGCTCAGCAATTGGCGCTGGCCCAGCGAGAGGTTGGAGCCGCGCTGTTCGAGGACGCCATCGTAGCCGCCGGGCATCTGGCTGATGAAATCATGCGCGCCAACGGCCTTGGCGGCGGCGATGACATCCTCGCGGGTGGCGCTGGCCTTGTTGTAGCGGATGTTTTCAAAGACCGTGCCGGTGAAGAGGAAGGGTTCCTGGAGCACCATGGCGACCTGTTCGCCCAGCGATTCCTGGGTGACGTCGCGCACATCGTGGCCGCCGACCAGCACGGCGCCGGACTGCACTTCGTAGAAGCGGTGGACCAGGGACATGGCGGAGGTCTTGCCCGAGCCGGTGGGGCCGACCAGGGCGACGGTTTCGCCCGGATTGACCTTGAAGCTCACATTTTTCAGCACCGGGCGCTCGGGATTGTAGCCGAAGACCACGTCGCGGAATTCGACCGAGCCATCCATGTCGCCGGTCAGCGTTACGGCATCGGGCTTGTCGGCGATGGAGACGGGCACGTCGAGCACTTCGGTGATGCGGCGGCCCGAGGTCATGGCGCGCTGCATGATGGAATATTGCATGGTGAGCGAGCGGATCGGGTCGAAGAAGCGCTGGATGTAGAAGAGGAAGGCGACGATGACGCCGATTTCCAGCCCCCCATTGAGCACGAGCGAGCCGCCGACCACCACGACCACGGCCATGGCGATGCCGGTGAGGCTATCGACGATGGGCACCATGACCTGGGCGAATTTGGAGCCGGTGAGCTGGGTCAGCAGATTGGCATAGGCCTTGTCGTCATAGAGGTCGAAATTGACCTTCTGGCGATCGAGATTCTGCACGGTGCGCACGCCATTGATGCCTTCGGCCATGGCGCCATTGGTAACCGAATTGGTTTCATGCGCGGCCCAGAAGGCGCGCTTGGCCGGGGGCAGCCAGAAGATGCGCACGATGAACAGGATCGGCATGGTGGAGAGGGTGAGCAGGCCCAGGCGGAAATCGAGGGTGAGCAGGACCACCACGATGCCCACCAGCAGCACCATGTCGCCGACCGAAATCACCGAGGTTTCGAGGAATTCCTGCATGGAATTGACGTCGCCCTGCAGCCGGCTCATCAGGCGCCCGACCTCGGTCTTGTCCATGAAGCCCAGCGAGACGCGCTGGAGCTGGGCGAACATGGCGCGGCGCATGTCGAAGAGCACGTTTTCGGCGACCTGGCCGACTTCGGTTTCCTGGAGATAGGAGGCGCCGAAATTGAACAGCACGGCAATGGCGAAGGCGAGGACCGCCCAGCCCAGATTGGCGGTGCTGCCGCCCTTGGTCATGCCGCTATCGATGGCCCAGCCGATGATGAGCGGGATGGCGAGCTGGGTCAGGGTAAAGACCAGGACGGCGGCGACCGAAAGGTAGATGCGCTTGCGATAGGGGCGCACAAAGGCCCAGATGCGGCGCACGGTCTTGGGGTCATAGGCCTTGCCGAAGACTTCTTCTTCGATGCGGTGGCTGCCGACGCTGGCGCGCGGGGGGCGCTGGCCGGGGAAAGCGGCGACTTCGCGTTCTTCGTCCATCACGCTCATTGGGCGGCGCTCCCGATTTCGACGTCTTCAGTGGGGCGGGTCTGCAGATCATAGAGCGCGCGATAGCGGCCGCCCTTGGCCAGCAATTCCTCGTGGCTGCCGCGCTCGACGATCTTGCCATTCTCGAGGAAGAGGATGGTATCGGCATGGAGCAGCGAGGAGAGGCGGTGCGAGATGATCAGGGTCACCCGATTGCTGGCATAGCGGCGAATGGCGCTGCGGATGCGATGTTCGGTGCCGGCATCGATGGCGGCGGTGGAATCGTCGAACACCATGACGGCGGGCTTGAGCACCAGGCTGCGCGCAATGGCGAGGCGCTGGCGCTGACCGCCGGAGAGGGAGACGCCGCGTTCGCCCACCACGGTATCGTAATCGGTGGGCAGGCCCATGATGTAATTGTGCAATTGGGCGCTTTCGGCGGCGCGCTCGATCTTGGTTTCCTTGGCCCAGGGATCGCCATAGGCGATGTTGTTTTCGATGGTGGTGGTGAAGAGGAAGCTGTCCTGCTGCACCACGGCGACGGCGCGGCGCAGCGATTGCAGGGTCACTTCGCTGATGTCCTGGCCATCGATGGTGATCTTGCCGGCGCTGAGATCGTAGAAGCGCGGGATGAGATGGGCGAGGGTCGACTTGCCGCTGCCGGGGGCGCCGACAATGCCGATGGTTTCGCCGGCCTTGGCCTCGAAGCTCACGCCATCGAGCGTGGGATGGGTGGCGCCGGCATAGGTGAAATGCACGTCATCGAATTTGAGCGTGCCCTGGGTGACCTTGAGCTCGGTGGCGCCGGGCTTGTCATCGATCGCCAGGGGCTCGTCGATGAAGGCGAAGAAGCGGTCGCCGCAGGTATAGGCGCGGGCGAAGGAATTGACCATGAGGCCGAGCTGGCGCACCGGCATTTGCAGGATGGTCATGAAGGTGAGGAAGCTGGCAAGCGTGCCCACGCTCATTTCGCCAGCAATGACCTTGTTGCCGCCGAACCAGAGCACGAGGCCCATGGCGGTGAAGAAGGAGGCGGTCATGGCCGAGGTGTTGCGGACGCGGACGCCGACGCGTTCGTGCGCGAGCTCGAGCGCTTCCCTGGAGGCGGTGTCGAATTTGTTCAGCTCGAATTTCTGGCCGGAAAAGGCGCGGACGACGCGGATGCCGCCCAGGTTTTCTTCCATGACGCGGGTGAGGCCGGAGAGCTTTTGCTGCAGGATCAGCCAGGTATTGCGCAGGGTGAGCTGGGCGACCGAAGAGCGCCAGGCGACGAAGGGCACGAAGCTGAGGCTCAATAGGCCCAAAAGGATATCGGTGGTGAGCAGCATATAGGCGCCAACACCGATCAGCACCGAGAGCAGCACGACGCGCACCATGCCGGTGGCGAAGAACATGCGCACGCCATCGAGGTCGAGCAGGCCGATGGTGATGAGATCGCCGGTATGGACCTTGTCGTGGTAGGAATAGGAGAGGCGCTGGATCTTTTCGTAAAAGGCCAGGCGCAGCTCGTAGCCGACATAATGGCCGACCGATTCCGAATAATAGTTCTGCAGCAGAGTGAAGATGCCGCGCGCCACCGACACGCTGAGCAGCAGGATGGCGCTTCCCATCAGGGCCTGCTGGGCATCGACGGAACCCACGGCCAGAATGCCCTGGGCCTGATCGACCGCGTGACCAAGCAGGCGCGGGATCATTAGCTGCAAGGCGGAGGCGACAATGGTCGCGCCAATGGCGGCGGCCGCCTGCCAGGGATGACGGAAGGAATATTTGGCAATCCGCAGCAGCGTGCCCTCACCCTTGCCAGCGTGAGCGGCGGCCACATGGGCCCGTGCATCGCCGCGTGATCGGACGCGGCCAGCCTTATTGGTGGTCAAGGAAGTATCCAGACTTCAATATATAATTGTGTAGGTCCAGGCGGATGCGAGGAAGGCGCGCATCCGGGGATTGGACAAATCAACTCGCAGCAATAGAAAACGCTCATTCGCGCTGCCATTCAAGATCGAATCTAAGCAAAAAACGCAAAGTCGGACCCCGATGACGCGCAATGGCGTCCTCATTGCGGCAGGTTGAGCTCCGGATAGATCAAAGCCGAGCATTGGCGGTTATTGGCGTCGAGCTGGGCCTGCTCGGCGGCGGTCACCTGACCGGTATAGATGGCGTTCCACAGATCGTCTTTTTCGACGCCTTCAAGGCCGCATTGGCAATAGGTGACGCAGAGCGGGGCCGAGGTGCCACCCTCTGTACAGGTCTGCTGGCAGGAGCGCAGGAAATCGGCTGTGCGCATGCCGATTTCGGGATGGGTCAACGAGGCCAGCGGGAAGAGCACGGCGAGCAGGATCGGCTGGTGCAGCAGATAGATCAAAAGGCTCCAGCGGCCGGCGCCCGCGAGCGTGGTGGCGAGGCGGTTTTTGGGCTGGATGGCGGCGAGCTTATCGGCCAACGGGGACGCCAGCACGAGGCGGGTGGCGATGACGCCGAGCAGGACCAGGCCGAACCAGGGGAAGATGGGCACGAGGTCATTGGCGGGTGGCGGCACGGTCCAGAAGCCGAGGACGGACCAGGTCTTGGCGTTGAACAGGGGATCGGCATAGGCGAAATGGGCGCCGATGATGGCTATGGCAGCGAGGATGACCAGCCAGAGCGGGGCGCGCAGGAAGGGCAGCGCCAGGAGGCTGAAGAGCGCTATGGCGTGCAGCACGCCGAAATAGACGAAGCTCTGCGGGAAGGCGAAAAAGGTGGCGATGGTGATGATGGCGGCGCCCAGGGCGACAAAGACCCAGCGCTTCCAGAAGGCGCGCCAGCGGATGGCGCGGCCATGGCCGAGCACCAGACCGACGCCGACGAGAAAGAGGAAGGCCGAAAGAATGGTGCGGGCGATGGCGACCCATTGCAGATCATAGCCAACATCGGCGGCGATGAAGCGGAAATAGCTGAGATCCCAGCACAGGTGATAGGCGATCATGGCGATGATCGCGACGCCGCGGGCAATGTCGATGATGGCAAAGCGCGGGCGGGACGGAGGGGCGGAAACAGTCATACTTGCCCTTCCGGCAGTGGTGTGTCGGCCGCACAATGCCTCCGGCGGGGCCGCGGTTCAATCGTGAAAGTCGGTGACGAGGCGGCTCCAGTCCTCGCCCAACAGGCCCCCGAGATAGACATCGCCCCGGCGGGCGGCGTCGACAATGGCGGGATTGCGGGTGGAGATGCAGTAGAAGCCGCGGGGGACGAAGGCCATGCCCTTGCGGCGGCAAAGGGCTTCCATGAGGAAGGGCTGGGCCATGCCCTCTATGCCCAGGCACCCGATGGCGTCGGCATGGGCGATGAGGTCGGCGATGACGGCGCCCTCCTGCCCCGGAAGGGCGAGAATATTGAGGACGCGGGCCATGCCGCCCGGGCGGGCATAGAAGACGCTGCAGCCGGTGAGCTCGCCTTGGTCGTCGCGGATGCCGCGCAGGGTCAGGGGACCGGTAATGGTGTTGCGGGCGGCCATGTCGAGCATCCAGCCCAGTTCGGGGGCGCTCCAGACGGGGTGGACGGCGAAGCGGTCGACGAGGGCGGGCGCCATGGCGATGAAGTCGGCGCGGGAGATGGCGGCGCCCTGCCCTTCCGGCGGGACGAGGCCGGGCATGAGGCGGCGGAGCATTGCGTCGAGCGGCTTGGCGCAAAGGCTGGCGAGGCGGGCCAGCGGTGATGGGAGCCTCGTGCCGGCGCGCTGGGCGAACCAGGCGGCAGGGCGCAGGATATGGCGGAAGTCGAGACTCTGAATGGGCAGGACATGGCCGCCCACCGCTTTCCAGTGATCGGCGCTGAGGGGATTGGCGCTGTCGGAAAAGCAGAAGGCCTGATTGCGGGCGCGGATGGTGAGCACCATATCGGCGCCGCCACGGGTGCGGCGGGCGGGGTCGGTCATGTAATTGCTCATGAGGCGCCCGGTGAGGGCCTCGCCATTGACTCGGACCTGCATGGGGATGACCAGGAGGGCACTGTCGATCATGCCATCGGCATCGCGATGGACGAGGCCGCCTTCCGCCTCGCTATAAAGGGGCGAGCCGAAAAAGCTCTCTTCGAAATAGGCGAGGAATTCAGGGCTGGGGGCGCGGCCGTCGCGGAAGACGCGCTGGAAGAGGGCGGCGACTTCGGGCACGTCGCCGCGCTGCATGGGCGCTATGGCACGAGGGGGCATCAGGCGGCTCCGGGGGCGCCGATCTGGCGCAGGGTCTGGGCGACGGTCTGGATGGCGAGGCCGCGCTGGCGGACCATGTCGAGCACGGCGGCGAAATGGGCGGGGGAGCAGCCGATGGAGCTGGGGCTGGGGCGGACATCGTGGGTATAAAAGATCAGCCAGCCGCCATGGCGCTGCAGCCGATCGAGCAGGCGGGCGATGCCGGCGCGGTCGGAGGAGACGTCGTAGAGTTCGTGTGCATGCAGATGCGCCAGGTCGATCCAGCCGCGATTGATGCCGGGCTGGATGCCGCGCAGGCCGGCGAATCGCCTTGCCAATAGACGCTTGGCATTGAGCGACACGACGCCGAACGGGTAGGCGAAGGAGGTCGGCGCCTGCCCGCTCAGCGCCGCGATTGCCGATATATTGGCAGCGATATCGGCAATGAGCTGGTCCGGCGCGACGCGCTGGACATTGATGTGGCTGCTGGTGTGTCCACCAAGTTCATGGCGATTTGCCGCCAAATTTGCGGCCACACCATGTCCAGCGATGAACTGGTCATTTTCAAACGTGCCGGCGAGGCGGTGGGCGAAGTAGAAGGTGCCGCGCGCGTCCTGGGCTTCGAGCAGGGGCGCGGCATGCTCGGCGGCGGAGAGGGGAAAATCATCGAAGGTGAAGGAGACCACGGGCCGCTCGAGCGCCAGCCAGAAGGGGCGGAAGGGCAAAGCACGGGCCAGCCGCCGCGATGCGCCGGCAAGGGGGTGGGACCAGTCGATCATGGGATTTTCTCGTGGCGGCTTGTGGCATTGGCGCCCAGGCCCAGGCTGGCCAGCATGGCGGCGAAGGCTTCGACGGTGCGCTCGGTGGTGAAATCGGCGGCGCGGTGGCGCAGGGCGGCGCGATCGATGGGGCGATCGAGGGCTTCGAGGATGGCTTCGGCGAGGAGCCCGGGTTCGCCCACGGGCACCAGGGGATGATCGGGACCCAGAATGTCGCGGGGGCCATGGGGGGCGTCGGTGGCGACGACGGGGGTGCCGCAGGCCAGGGCTTCGACAATGGCATTGCCGAAGCCTTCGTGGCGGGAGGCGGAGACGAAGAGCCTTGCCTGTTGCAGGCGGGGGAGCGGGTCGGGGACGAAGCCAGGGAGATCGACGCAATCGTGCAAAGCGAGCCTGGCGATCAGGCGTTCGAGGGCGGGCCGCTCGCTGCCTTCGCCCAGAATATGAAGGCGCAGGCGGCGGGTGCGGCGGACCATGGCAAAGGCGCGGATGAGGGTGGCGAAGTCTTTTTCGGGGGACAGGCGGCCGATGGCGATTATGAGGTCGCTGGCGCGGGGCATGGGGGCGGCGAGTTCGCCGAGGCGGGCGGCGCTGAGCACGGCATTGGTGCCCAGGCTCACCGCGCGGGCGGGCGATACGCCGAAGCGGGCGATCAGCTCGTCGCGCACGGCGGGGCCGGGGCTGACCACGCGATCGGCCAGCGGATAAAGACGAGGCGCCAGGCGATAGGCCAGCCGGTTTTGCCAATAGGGATCGGCCCGGCTTGCGGCGAGCGGGGCGGCGACTTCGCGCAGCACGATTTTGGGGCGGTGCGGCTTGGCGAGCCTTGTGGCCGCGAAGGCGAGGAGGCAATTGCCCGATGCTTCGGAGGCGATGATGGCGGCGGGCTGCGTATTTTTCATCATGGCCACCAGAGCGGGGACGGCGCGCGCCATGCGCAGCTTGCCGCCCTGCCCCAGATCGAGCAGCGGGACGGACGGCGCGATGCGCTCGGCCAGCGGGCCGCGCGCATCAAAAGTGGCGATGGCGAGAGGCCAGCCGGCCTGGCGCAGGCCATTGGCCAGCTCGATGGCGTCGCTTTGTGCGCCGCCGCCGCTCAGGGCCCGGACCAGCATGATGATCGGCTTTTCTGCGGCAGTAGACCTCGCGCCCAACACTTCCGCCTCCAGACATTATGTGTTGGGTAAGATTTGTATTGTTGAAATCTATATTGTCATCTTCATGCCGGTTAATGGGTTAAGACCGATGGATTTCCCGTACGTATTTATCATTATTACTGAGCAATACTTGTGAGCGACCGGCACGCTTCGCTCTATCTGACGTCGCGGCTGGCGGCGGCGGTGCTCAATCTGGTGTCGGTGGCGGTGTTCACGCGGCTGGCGGCGCCAGAGGTGTTTGGCGATTATCTCATCGGTTTTGCCGCCGCTTTCGTGGTGTTCGGCGGGCTGTTCCAATGGCTGATGCATGCCCATTTCGGGGTGTTCAGGCCGGAACGGGCGGCGCGGCTGGCGGGGGCGCTGCTGGTGGCGCTGGCGGGTGCGGGGAGCTTGGGACTGGTTGGGCTCGGAGTCGCGGTGGCGGCGGG
>DATMSY010000226.1:0-16806 GCA_035565135.1 Devosia sp. | reverse complement strand
CCCACCTGCCCCGTCGCCTGCCCGCCCGCGCCCAGGCCATCATCGCCGCGGCCGGCCAAAGCTGGACGCCCTGGCCCCTCTACACCGTCGAGTCCCCGGCCTGGCATCGCGGCAATATCGGCCTCATCGGCGACGCCGCCCACGCCATGGTCCCCTTCCAGGCCCAGGGCGCCGCCATGGGCATCGAAGACGCCGCAATCCTCGCCCCGCTCCTCATCGAAGAGCCCAGCGCCGATTCCGCCTTCGCCAAATTCGAGCAGGCCCGCCGTTCCCGCATCGAGCGCGTCGCCGGGATTTCCAGCTCCAATGGCCGCATTTTCCACCTGCGCTGGCCCCTCAGCACCGCCCGCAACCTGGCCATCGCACTCCAGGGGCCGCGCGGCCACCTCAAGCGCCTCGCCTGGCTTTATGGCCATGATGTAGCGCCCTAAGGGCTTGAATCATCCTGCGAACCATCCGAGTTAAAGCCCTGAAACGACTCGCGATCTCCCCACGCCCCGCTGTCGCGCATACCCTCTCACCGCCCTTCGGCCTTGCTTTGGCCGATCCGGCTGTGTCAACTGCGCGACACGATTATGGCCCGCAAGGGCATAGTGAAATTTCAGAAGGTTAGCGCCACCGTATGCAAGCTGCGACCCGCTCCCGCCTGACGCTGGCCTGTATCCTGGTCACCATTCTGCTCGACATGATCGGCGTAGGTATCATCGTGCCGGTCCTGCCCGAGCTGCTGGAAGAATTGACCGGCGGCAGCGTGGCCAATGCGGCGGTCATCGGCGGCTACCTTGTTTTCGCTTACGCCTTGATGCAATTCGTCTTTTCGCCGGTATTAGGCAATCTCTCCGACCGCTTCGGCCGCCGCCCGGTCCTCCTTTGCTCCCTGCTCGGTCTCACCTTCGACTACCTGATGATGGCGATCGCTCCCTTCGTCTGGTACCTCTTCGTCGGCCGCATCATTGCCGGCGTTGCCGGTGCCGCCGTCGCCACCGCCACCGCCTATATGGCCGACATCACCCCGCCCCATAAGCGCACCCACCGCTTCGGCCTGATCGGCGCCGCCTTCGGCCTGGGCTTCATCATCGGCCCGGTCATCGGCGGCGAACTGGGCGAATTGGGCCCCCGCGTTCCGTTCTTCGCCGCTGCCGGCCTCGCCTTCGCCAACTTCCTTTTCGGCCTCTTCATCCTGCCCGAAAGCCTGCCCCGGCACGCCCGCCGCAAATTCGACATCCGCCGCGCCAATCCCTTCGGCGCCGTGGTTGCCTTGCGGCAATATCCGGTCGTGCTGTGGCTTCTGGCCGTGCTCTTCGCCTTTTCGCTGGCCGCCCAGGCGCTGCCCACCGTGTTCAGCTATTTCACGGTCGAGGTCTATCAATTCACCTCGTCCAATATCGGCCGCGCCCTGGGCGCCTTCGGCATTGGCTTTGCCATCTGTCAGGCCTTCATCGTCGGCCCCCTGGTCAAGCGCATCGGCGAACCGCCCGTGGCCATGCTGGGTCTCTTGGCCGCCATCGCCGCCTTTGTCGGCGTCGCCTTCACCGATCAGGCCTTCTACCTCTACGTTTTCATCATGATCGGCGCCATCAGCGGCCTGGCCCCGCCGGCCATCAATGGCGTGCTCTCGCGCCAGGTGCCCGACAATGCCCAGGGCGAGCTGCAAGGCGCGGTCAACGCAGCCAATTCTCTGGCCACCATCATCGGCCCGGTCGTCGCCACGCAGATTTTTTCCTATTTCACCACGGCGCCCGATTCCCCCGGCTATTTCCCCGGCGCCCCCTGGATTGCCGCCGCCGGCTGCGTCGCCATCGCACTCATCCTTTTCGCCACGGCCTCCTGGCGGTTCGAATTGGGCCACCGCCCATCCATCGCCAACAAACCCATCGTCCCCGACATGGCGCCCCCTGGCCAGATCCGCGTTCCGCCCATGGATGAAGACGACGACAACAATGACAGTTCAAATCCGCCCCGCCGTTGAGGCCGACACCGCGCAAATCCTCGCCATCGTCGCGCCCACCCTGGCCGCCGGCGAAACCTACGCCATAGCCCGCGATCTCGACGATGCCGGCGTCCTCGCCTATTGGCTCGGCCCCAGTCATGAAGTCTTCGTCGCGGAAGAAAACGGCGTGATCCTGGGCACTTACTACCTCATGGCCAATCAGGCCGGCGGCGGTGCCCACGTCGCCAATTGCGGCTACATGACTGCCCCCGCCGCCCAGGGCAAAGGCATCGCCCGCGCCATGTGCCAGCACTCACTGACCCGCGCGGCCGAACGCGGCTTCCGTGCCATGCAGTTCAACCACGTCGTCTCGACCAACACCCGCGCCGTCGCCCTCTGGCAATCGCTCGGCTTCGCCATAGTCGGCACCTTGCCCAAGGCGTTCAACCACCCGGTACACGGTTACGTGGACAGCTACGTGATGTTCAAGACGCTGTAGGAACCATCACCAAACGATGGGATGCGTCTCCCCCGTCGCGACATTCACAAACCCCTCCGGCGCCAGCGGCGAAGGCGCCACCAGCACCCAGCGCCACGGGGCACAGGTCAGCGTGGCAAAGGCCAGCCGCTCGGGGAAACCCGGCCACCAGCGCGGCGAGAAGGTGGGTTCATACATCCACTCGATCCCCTCCGCCGCCGCATAAAGCGCCTGCATCTCGGCATCCAGCTCCTCCGGCGGCCGGCAGGTCATCAGCCCGCCCACCTCATAGCGCACCGTCGCCGCCAACTCGCCCTCGCGCACCAGTGCCCAGCCACCCTGCGTTTCCCGCAGCGCATTGACCGCCTTGGCCATGGCCGCGTCCGAGGAGCCAACCACCCAGATATTGTGCTTGTCATGCCCCATCGAGCACGCCAAAGCCGTCTCCGGCGTCTTGGGCCCCGTGCCCAGCCAGAACATCTTCGACGTCAGCCCCTGCCCCGAAAACCGGTCGACAATGGCAAATTTGGTGACATTCCGCCCGGCATCGCGCTGCACCAGGCCATCGGCCACGGGCAGGTCCATCGTGATGAACTCATCCGCCCAATGGAACGGCCGCAGAATGGCCGCCGACATGGTCTCGCGCCCCGGCTCAGCCGCAATAGCAAAATCCTCGGGCAGCATCTCGCGCTGGATATTCACCGTCCCCGTCGCCCAGCCCGGCCAGCCGATCTTGGGCAACGGCCCGCTATAGGTCTTGCCCTCGGAAACCTGCTTCCCGTCGGCCCAAACCTCTGCAATGGAAAGGCTTTCCACCTCATCGAGCAGCACCAGATCGGCAAACCGCCCCGGCGCAATCGCGCCCACCCAGGGCGTCAGGCGCATATGCCGCGCCGGGTTGATCGTCACCAGCTGAATGGCAATCTCGGGCGCCAACCCAGCCTCGATCGCCAGCCGCACATTATGGTCGGTTGCCCCCAGCTTCATTGTATCGGAACACGAACGGTCATCGGTACACAGCGCAAACTGCGACCAATCCTGCTGCCCCTCGGCCAGAAGCCCGCCGATCATCTCCTTGACCGAGTGCGGCCGCAATTCCATGAACAGCCCGCGCCGCAGCTTGTCGCGCACTTCCTCGGCCGTCCACGCCTCATGGTCCGATGCCATGCCGGCCGCCGCGAAGGCATTGATATCGTCAATGGCCCGCATGCCGGCCGCATGCCCTTCGACCACGCCGCGCTGCTCGAATGTCGCCCGGATCATCCCCCAGAGTCGCTCATAGGACGGATTTTCCGGGTTCCACACCGCCGGCCAATCCATCACCTCGTCGAGCCCGGCCACCATCAGCTGTTGCTTCAAAAAGCTCTGCTGTTCGTCATAGCCAAAGTGCCCGCCGCCCCATTCATAGGCGGTCGGCGGCACGGCCGATCCGGGCAGCGGAAAGATCTTCATCGGCGATCCCGCGCGCCGCGCCGTCAGCCAGAATTCGAGATTATTCGGCCCATCCACATTGGAAAATTCGTGGCTGGCCTCACAGGTCCAGGTATTGCCATGCGGCAGCACCAAGGCCGCCTCGTATTCAGGCGTCAAATGGCTTGATTCAATATGTTTATGAACCTCGCCAAACCCCGGCACGGCATGCAGATTTAGCCGCTCCGCCCGCTCGGCAACCTCGCCCTTATAGGCGCCAGCCGGCCCCACCCAGGCGATGCGCCGCCCGGATATGACGATCTCCTGATCCTCATGCCAGCGCCGCCCATGCACATCGAGCAGCCGCCCAACGCGCACGGCGCGATCCGCCGGCCGCTTGCCCAGCGCCACCAGCGCCAGATGCTGGCGGATGCGAACCTCGTCGGCGGCGTTGATCAGCAGATCGTCGGGCAAATCCATGGTCTATTCTCTCCTGCGGCGCATGCCGCGCGTTGCTTAACGAACCCATGGTCCACGATCAACGCCACTTATCCCCGCTCAAAACGCGCCACCGACTTCCGCACCACCAGCTCCACCGGCAGCCGGGTGACAGTTTCCGTCTCGGTCTTGTTGATCACGGCCAGCAGCCGCTCAAAAGCGATCCGCCCCATTTCGGCGACAGGCTGGCGCACTGTCGTCAGCGCCGGGTCCACCAGTTCGGCAAAGGGCATGTCGTCAAAGCCCACCAGCGACATATCCCCGGGCACCGCAACCCCTGACTGCCGCAGAACCTGCAACACGCCAACCGCGAGATAATCCGAACAGGCAACAATCGCGCTCGGCCGCTCAACGCCCGCCAGCAACCGCTCCGCCGCCTCCCGCCCGAACTCACGCGAATATTGCCCCAACAATATCCACTCGTCGCGGGTGGCGACGCCGGCTTCGTCCATGGCGCGCTGAAAACCCGCCAGCCGCTCGCGCACGCTCATCAATCCGCTTGGCCCGCTGATCAGCGCGATATCGCGATGTCCAGCCTCGATCAGCAGTTTTGTCGCCGCATAGGCGCCCTCTTCGTTCTCGACGAAGACCCGCGGCACCGACACGCCGGGAATGTCCTCGTCCAGCAGCACCACATTATCGTGCCGCGCCAGAAGCTCCGCCAGCGTGCCGTCATCGGGCTGGTTGGTCATCATGATCAGCCCATCCACATGCTGGTCATGCAGCCGCTTGATGGCATCCACCTCCCGCGCCCGGTCGCCACGCGTCGAGGACATATAGACAGCATAGCCATGCCGCTCCGCCTCGGCCTCCACCGCAGCCGCCAGCTCCGCGAAAAAGGGATTGCCGATTTCCGGCGTCACGAGGCTAATGGCCTCCGCCTTGCCGGTCGAAAGCCGCTTGGCCAAGAGATTTGGCCGATAATCAAGCTTGGCAATCGCCGCGTCGATCCGGTCCCGCGTTCCCTGCGGCAGCTCGATCCGGTTGTTGAGATAGCGCGACACCGCCGTTGGCGAAACGCCAGCCTCTTCCGCCACATCGCTCAGCGTAGCCATAAACCCTGCCCCCGAATCTCAGCTTCATTGCCTATCCTCGGCCATCCCTAAGCCAAAGGGCTATGCCGCCGCCTTGTGCATTTCTGCTATTCGCATATGGTTTGTGCAAATCAACTGCGATAGCATTTGACATTGTGCACGCAACTGGCGCTAATTTGCCACGTAAAGCGGTTTACTGGGCCGGTTGAATGAACTCTGTTCTGATCTACGATGCCACGATTCTCACGGTCGACGCGGGAAATACCATCCACGAAGGCGGTTGGGTCGCCTTTGAGGACGGCCGCATCACCGGAACCGGGCCAAAAGCGACGCAACCCGACACCGCTTCTTACGATGAGGCCATAGCCCTGCCTGGGCATCTGGTCATGCCGGGCCTCGTCAATGCGCATACCCATTCCGCCATGGTCCTGTTCCGTGGCCGCTCGGAAGGCCAGAGCCTCCTCACCATGGAAGGCTGGTACAATTCCATCCGTGAGCCGGAACTCTCGCTGATATCCTCTGACATCGGTCCCGCCGTCGCCCTCTCCTGCGCCGAAATGGCACTGAGCGGCACCACCACCTTCTGCGATCAGTATTTCTTCGCCGAAGAAATTGCTCAGGCCGCCGCCGCCAGTGGCCTGCGCGCCGTCATCGCCTATGGCATTGTCCAACTGGGCGACAAGGACCGCGGCGACGACGAACTCGCCAAGGCCGCCGCCTTCATCGAAAAGCAGCGCTCCGCCGATGGCCGGGTCATCCCCTGGTTCGGGCCCCACGCGCCCTATGTCGACAATTCCGAGGACCTGCTGCGCGCCGAAGTCGATATGGCCGTCAAATACGGCGTCGGCATGCACCTGCATATGGCGGCGGGGCCGGAAGACAATGCGGAGACCATGGCGCGCTACGGCCTCACCGCCACCCAGGCCCTTTCCCGCGATGGCTTCTTTGCCGGCCGCGTCCATGCCGCCCATTGCCTTGATCTCAGCGACGAGGACATTGCCATCTTCGCCGCCGCACCGGCCGCATCGGTATCCTACAATGCCACGGCCGGCCTGCGCTCTGGCCGTGAGGGGATTTGCCCTGTGGTCAAGCTCAAGGCAGCCGGCGTTACCGTTGCTCTGGGCACCGACAATGTTGCCGCCAATAATTCTTATGACATGATCGCCGAAATGCGCGTGGCGGGCCTTGTCGCCTCCCACCGCGAAGGCGTGGCGCAACCGATCTCCAGTGCCGAACTGATCCGCATGGCCACCATTGATGGCGCCAAGGCTCTGGGGCTCGATCATGAGATCGGCTCGCTCGAAATCGGCAAGGCCGCCGACATCATCGCTGTGGATATGCGTGGTCCGGGCTATTCGGAAACCCCGGACATCGAGACCGTGCTGGTCTATTCTGGCTCCGGCCGGGACGTTGCCCATGTCTGGGTCGCCGGCGAAGACATCGTCCGCGATCGCATGCTACAGCGCGCCGACTACCATTCCATCAGGTCGAAATACTCGGCCACTTACCAAGACTTCTGGGCGCGCGTCAAACGGGCGCGCCAGGTCGCATGAGGCAAATTTGAACAAACTGATTCTTGATACCGACGGTGGCGTTGACGACGCTCAGGCCCTGCTGATGCTCATCGCTGGCGGCCGCACGCCCGACGCCATCACCACTGTCTTCGGCAATGTCGGCCTTGATGCGGCCACCCGCAATATTCTGTCCACCCTGGCCATTGCCGGCGCCGATGTGCCCGTCCATATGGGCGCCGACCGCCCGCTGACGCAAAAGATCATCGACGCCAAATATATCCACGGCGAAGACGGCCTGGGCGGCGCCCCACGCCCGCTCGAAAACGCCAAGCCCGCCAGCGAAGACGCCATCGGTTTCCTGCGCAAGACCTTCCGCGAAGCCGGCGGCAAGGGCGAAAAGATCGATTTCCTGATGATCGGCCCGCTGACCAACCTGGCTCTGGCGCTGCGCCTCGAGCCCTCCCTCATCAACGGCATCGGCCAGCTCACCATCATGGGCGCGACCGTCTATGGCCGTGGCAATACTACGCCCGCCGCCGAATTCAACATCTATGCCGATCCCGAAGCCGCCTCGGTGGTCTTCTCGGCCGATATCGACATCGTCGTTATCCCTTGGGAGCCCTGCGTCACCCACAATATGAGCGGCGCCGATGTCGACAAGGCTTTCACCGCCGTCGCTGCCGGCCCCGAAAAGGCCTTCTCGGAAGCCCTGGCCGATCACGCCCGCCGCACCAATGCCAGCTATGGCGGCGGCGATGTGTTCCGCTTCGTCGATCCGCTGGCCGCTGCCGTCGTCATCGATCCAACCATTGTCACTAGGTCGCTGCGCGCCTCCATGGACGTGGCCCTGGCCCCCGGCATCACCCGCGGCATGACCGTGGTCGATCCCTCGGGCCGCCTGGGCACCCCCATGGTGACCATCGTCGAAGAAGCCAAGATCGACCGCCTGGTCGAGATCTACAAAGCATCCATCGCCTACGTCCCCTGACATCCCAACCCGGAGTGCGCCCATGTCGTTTCGTTCCCTGACCCGCCGCTCGGCAGGTCTCCTGCTGGCCGCCGGCCTGCTGACTTCAGCAGCCCCAGCCGCCCTGCAGGCCCAGGAATACACTGCCGAAAATCCGCTAACCGTCGCGCTCGTGCTGCATGGCACGCGTGGCGACAAGAGCTTCCTCGACAGTGCGACGGCCGGCGTGGAGCGCGCTGCCGCCGAATTGCCGGTCGAGGTCAAGGTCATCGAAGCCGGCTATGATCGCGGCCGCTGGGAGCCGGCCTTGGCCGATGCCACCGACACCGGTTATGACGTGGTCATCGTCGGCACCTTCGACATGACTGGCTTCGTCGCCAAGCTGGCGCCCGACTATCCCGATACCAAGTTCATCATTTTCGACGACAGCCCGGATTTCTCGACCGGCTGCTGCTCGAACGTGCTGGCCCTGCAATACCAGACCTCGGCCGCCGGTTACCTCGCCGGCTATGCCGCCGCCAAGCTCTCCACCTCAGGCATTCTGGGCACCATTATCGGCATGGAATTCCCCACCGTCACCGACTTCAAGGTCGGGTTCGACGAGGGCGCCAAGGCCGCTAATCCCGATATCCAGATCCTGAACACTGTCGCCGGCACGTTCAGCGACCCGGCCAAGGGCAAAGAAATGGCCCTGGCCCAGCTCGGCCAGGGTGCCGACGTGATCTTCCCGATTGCCGGCGGCACCGGCATCGGCGCCCTGCAGGCCGTGCGCGACGCCGGCAAGCTCGCTGTTGGTGTGGATAGCGACCAGGCCGAAATCTTCGCCGAGACCGACCCGGCCCAGGCCGATGTCATCTTCACTTCGGTGGAAAAGAAGGTCGGGGATTCCCTGTTCCTCGCGCTCCAGCAGACCATTGACGGCACCGCACCCTATGGTTCGGCGGTCCTGCTCGGCATGCCCGAAGGCGCGGTCGGCATTTCCAAGAATGCCTATTACGAAAAGCTGGTCCCCGCCGAAGTCCGGGCCGAGGTCGATGCTCTCGAAGCCAAGATCAATTCCGGCGAACTGGTTCCCGACACCGCTATGAAGTAAACGCCTCGGCGCCGCCCTCAAAAGCGGCGCCGCTTTTCTTTTCCAATGGGAAAGCGACGTGCATGGCCCCGCTGCTGCAAGCTATCGACATCGGCAAGACCTATCCGGGCGGCGTGGTCGCCAATAACGGGGTCAACCTCACCATCAATGCCGGTGAGGTGCATGCGGTGGTCGGCGAAAACGGCGCTGGCAAATCCACGCTGATGAAAATCCTGTTCGGCATCGAGCGCCCCGATCGCGGCACGCTGCTGCTCGATGGCAAGCCGGTCAGTTTCACCAATCCGCGCGAGGCGATCGACGCCGGCATCGGCATGGTGTTCCAGCATTTTTCTCTCGTGCCGTCGTTCTCCGTTTATGAAAACGTCGTGCTGGGCTCCGAGCCCCGCCATGGCGTCCGGTTCGACCGCCAAGAGGCGATCGAGGCGGTGCGCGCGCTCTCCGAAAAGTTTCGTCTCTCCGTCGATCCTCTGCCACCGGTTGGCCAACTCCCTGTCGGCCAGCAGCAGCGCGTGGAGATCCTCAAGGCGCTTTACCGGGACGCGCGCATCCTAATTCTCGACGAGCCCACGGCCGTCCTCGCGCCGCAGGAAGTCGAAGAACTGTTCGTCGCCGTCCGCGCTTTGGTGGAACAGGGCCGCACGGTCATCTTCATCGCCCACAAACTGCCCGAAGTGCTCGAAATTTCCGACCGCATCACCGTGATGCGTGCCGGCAAATCGGTGGGCGAAGTCGCCGCGCGGGAAGTCACCGAAAAAAGCCTCGCCACCTTGATGGTGGGTCGCGAAGTCGCCCTGCGCGTCGACCGCGCCGCCAATCAGGGGGCACTGGCCTGCGAGATCAAGGCCCTCAAGGTCACCGGCGAAAACGGCGCCACCCTGGTCGATGATCTCAATCTGCGCGTCCATGCCGGCGAAATCGTCGGCCTCGTCGGCGTCGAGGGCAATGGCCAGTCCGAATTGCTCGAGGCCGTCGCGGGCCTGCGCCCTATTGCCGACGGCGTCGCCTATCTCGACGGCAAGAGCCTTGCGCCCCTCACCATTCTCGAACGCCGCGCCGCCGGGCTTGCCAGCATCCCCGAAGATCGCCTCGCGCGGGGCCTCGCCACGGGCGCCAGCGTCGCCGAAAACCTCATCGCCACACGGCTCGACGACAAGCGCTATGTCCGCAATGGCCTGCTTGATCTCAAGGCTATCAAGGCCAATGCCGAAAAGCTCATCGAGCGTTTCTCGATCCGCGTCGGCGCCCCCGGCGCGGCTGTCGGCACCCTGTCCGGCGGCAATATGCAAAAGGTCGTGGTCGCCCGCGAGCTTTCCGAACAGCCAAAGCTCCTGTTGGTCAACCAGCCCACCCGCGGCGTTGACCTGGGCGCCACCCAGTTCATCTGGCGCTCCCTGACCGACGCCCGCGACGCTGGCGCCGCCGTGCTGCTCAGCTCGGCCGATCTGTCCGAACTGCTGGCGCTGGCCGACCGCCTCGTCGTCCTCTATCGTGGCAAGATCGTCGCCGCCTTCGTCAATTCCGACGATCTCACCCCCGAAACCCTGGGCACCTATATGCTGGGCATTGCCACCCAGGCTCCCGCCGAAATGCAGGGAGCGCTGCGATGAGCATGACCACAGAAGCCGTGCTCGGCCGCAAGGCGCGTTGGGCCAATGTTCGCCGCGAAACCGGCCGCGCGCTCGCTGCCGCATTTATCGCTCTTGGCGTCGCCTTCATCATCATCCTCTTCACGTCGAAGGCTCCGCTCGAAGCCTTCAACGTGCTGCTGACCGCCCCCATCTCCCGGCCGCGCACCATCGGCCTCTGGATCGATGACGTCGCCAAGCTGACCATTACCGGCCTCGCCTTCAGCCTCGTCTTCCAGGCTCGCCAGTTCTCCATGGGGGTGCAGGGCCAGGTCTATGTCGGAGGCCTCGCCGCCGCCTATATCGCCCTCTCGCCCATCGGCACGACCTGGCTGGGCATCCCCCTCGGCGTGCTCTGCGCCATGATTGCCGGCGGGTTCTATGGCTTTCTCCCGGGCATCGCCAAGGCCAAGTTGGGCGCCAACGAGATCGTCTCCTCGCTGATGCTCAACTATATCGCCATCGAGCTGTGCAATTATCTGGTCCGCACCCAGCTCGTGCCGCCCGGCAGCGGCGTGCTCACCACCAATGACTTCCCCGCCACCGCCGTCTTCCCCGCTCTCGTCGCCGGCACCCGCATCGATATCGGGCTGATCTTTGCCATCGTCGCCGTGCTCGCCGTCTGGTTCGCGCTCTATCGCACCGCCTGGGGCCTCAAACTCCGCCTCGTCGGCCACAATGCCCAATTCGCCGAATATTCCGGCATCCGCTCCACCGTAATCATGGTCTCCGCCATGACCGTCGCCGGTGCTCTGGGCGGGCTGCTCGGCGCCATGTTCGTGCAGGGCCAGTCCTATGGCAAACTCACTATTCTGTTCGAAGGGGGCCTGGCCTTCGAGGGCATCCTGATCGCCATCGTCGCCCGCAGCCGCCCGCTGGCCGTGCCGGTCGTCGCCCTCTTTTACGGCTATCTCCGCCAAGGCGCACAGCTGATGAATATCCGCACCGACGTACCCTCCGAGGTTATCGGCGTCGTCACTGCCATCATCATCCTGCTCGTCGCCTCGTCCTTCTCCATACCGGGCCGCAAATTCTTCGCCCGCCTATTGAGCCGCGACGCCACGCCCCCTGCCGTCATGGAGGCCGGCAAATGATCGAACTGTTCATGACGGTCTTTTCCGCGACCTTCTTCGTCACCGTCATCCGCACTGCGACGCCCTTGCTGCTCGCCACCCTGGGTGGCCTGATTGCCGACCTCTCCGGCGCGCTCAACGTGGCGCTCGAAGGCATGATGCTGGTGGGGTGCCTCACCGCCGTGATCGTCTCGGTCTTTGCCCCCTGGTATGTCGCCGTGCTTGCCGCCGTGGCCGCCGGCGCCCTACTCGGCGCTGTCATGGCTTTCTTTCATCTGAGGCTCAAGGCCGACATCATCCTTGTCGGTTTCGCCATCAACATCTTCGCCGCGGGCGGCACGGTCTTCGCGCTGACCCTCGCCACCGGCGGCGACAAGGGCACTTCGATCAACCTGCCCTCCAAGGCCATCCCGGCGCTCGATCTCTCCTTCCTCGGCGTCATTCCCGGCATCGGCCCCACCCTGGTGCAATTCCTCTCGGGCCACTCGATTCTCTCCTGGGTCGCGGCCTTCCTGGTCTTTGCCATCTGGTACTTCCTCTACCGCACGCCCTGGGGCCTCTGGCTGCGCGGCGTCGGGGAATATCCGGCCGCTCCCGAAGCCGCAGGCATTCCCGTCAACGCCATCCGCGCCTGGAGCCTGCTCGTCTCGGGTGGTCTCGCCGCCCTCGGCGGCGCCCAACTCGCCATGTTCAACTATGTCGGCTTCACCCGCGACATGACCGCCGGCCGTGGCTTCATCGCGCTCGGCGCTGTCCTGCTCGGCGCCCGCCATCCGGTTGGCGCCCTGCTCGCGGCATTGCTGTTCGGCTTCTTTGAAGCCCTCGCCGTGGTCTTGCCGGGCCTGTTCAACTGGATACCGGCCGAGCTGATCCGCATGATCCCCTTCATCGTCACCGTGCTGGCCCTCGTCCTTTTCAGCTACCGCGCCCTGCGCGCCCACCAGCTCCGCACCCTGAGCAAACTATGACTCTCCGCAACCGCGCCATCCTCGGCACCTTCTTTCACGCCCCCCAGCAGGGCGCACTTGAAGTGCTTGCCGACACATTGATCGAAATCGATGCCACCGGCACGATCACGGCGGTCATCGGCCCTGGCAATCCCGCCCAGCCCGCCGCCGTCGCCCGCTATGGCGACACTCTGCTGCGCCTGCCCGAAGCCCGCTATATTCTCCCTGGCCTCGTGGATCTCCATATCCATGCTCCACAATATCCCCAGCTCGGGCAGGCTCTCGATGAGCCGCTCGAAGTCTGGCTGCAGAAATACACATTTCCGCTCGAAGCCCAGTATGCCGACCTCGACTTCGCCCGCCCGCGCTACACCGCGCTGGTCGAAGACCTGCTCGCCAACGGCACGACTACCGCCCTCTACTTCGCCACCCAGCACACCGAAGCCACCAAGCTCCTGGCCGATATCTGCATCGACAAAGGCCAGCGCGCCCTGGTCGGCAAAGTGGTGATGGACGATCCCGCCGCCTGCCCCGATTTCTACCGCGACGCTTCGCCCGAAGCCGCCATTGCCGGCACACGCGCCGTCATCGAGCACATCCGCACCCACCCCGCCAATGCCGACGCCCGCGTCCTCCCCGTCATCACGCCGCGCTTCATCCCCTCCTGCACCGACGAAGCGCTGACGGCCCTGGGCCAGCTCGCCGCCGAATGCGATTGCCATGTGCAAACCCATTGCTCGGAAAGCGACTGGGCCCATGGTCATGTCCTGAATCGATATGGCCACACCGACGCGCAAGCCCTTGATGGCTTTGGCCTTCTGACCCGAAAATCAGTCCTCGCCCATTCCAATTTCCTCACCGACGCCGATATGGAGCGCCTGGTGGGCCGCCAATCCGCGGTCGCCCATTGCGCCCTCTCCAACATCTACTTCGCCAACGCCGTCTTCCCCCTGCGCCGCGCGCTGGAAAAGCACCTCCATGTGGGCCTGGGCACCGACATATCCGGCGGCCCCAGCGCCTCCATGTTCGAAGCCTGCCGCACCACGGTGCAGGTTTCGCGCCTGTTGCAGGACGGCGTTGACCCAACCCTACCTGCGGCAAATCGCGGCACGCCCGGCTCGGCCATCGACCTCAAGACGGCCTTCCATCTCGCAACAGCTGGCGGCGGCATCGCGCTCGATCTGCCCATCGGCATCTTCGCCCCCGGCTATCGTTTTGACGCTCTGGTCATCGATACGTCAGCACCAGCGGGCGGTATCCGCCTGTTCGGCGAAACCCGGCCCGACGCCGTGTTCGAGAAAATCCTCTATGGCACCAGCCGCGCCAATATCGAACAAGTCTGGGTCGATGGGCGCCTGACCGGCTCAACTCGCTAAAATCGCGTTAATAAACCGCTTGACGAAAGCGCAGGCCTATTCTTTGTGCTTGCTCGCGGCACGCCACAAAAATAGGCTAATTCTCCAGCGGCTGGGCGACAGCCCCCCGATGCAAAGGAATTTCAAGAATGCAGAACACCCTCGTCAAAGCCCTGGCGCTGGCGATCTCCGCGACGGCCCTGCTCTCGGCCGCCCCGGCCATGGCCCAGTCCAAAACCCTGACCATTTCCTGGTGGGGTTTTAACGGCGACAAGCTCGAATCCATCATTCTGGCGCCCTTCCGCGAGCAGTGCGACTGCGAGATCGTGTTCGAGACCGGCAATAATGGCGAGCGCCTGAACAAGATTCAGATCCGCAATGGCGCCGGCGTCGACGTCGCCTATTTCTCGGACAGCTATAGCCAGCAGGGCATCGAAGCCGGCCTGTTCCAGAAGATCGATCCCGCCAAGCTGCCGAACCTAGCTGGTCTCTACGACCTCGCGCAGGACCCGCAGGGCGGCTACGGCCCAGCCTATTCGATCGGCCGCGTCGGTATCGTCTATGACTCGGCCAGGGTCACCACCCCGATCACCTCGTGGAACGATCTGTGGCGCGAAGACCTCGCGTCCTCGCTCTCACTGCCAGGGATCACCACCACGGCCGGCCCGATGGTCGTGCTCAAGGCCGGCGACCATGCCGGCGTCGATGCCTATGCGGATGCCGACGGCGCCTTTAAGGCCCTCGAAGAACTCAAGCCCAACGTGGTCAAGAACTACAATACCGGCTCGGAAATGATCAACCTGTTCTCGACCGGCGAAATCTCCGCCGCCATCGCGCAGGATTTCACCCTGGCCCAGATTCAGGCCGCTGTGCCGACCACTGTCTGGGCTGACCTGTCGGAAGGCTCGATCGCCACGCTCAACACGGTCAATATCCCGACCGGTGCTGCCGAGCCCGAACTGGCCTACCAGTTCATCAACTTCATCCTCAGCCCCGAAATCCAGCAGCAGCTGGCCGAACAGGGTGTCGATGCTCCCGTCAACACTGCCGTCAAGCTCGAGCCCGAGCAGGCAGCCCTCTGGACCTATGGCGCCGACGTCATCGCCGGCCTGCAGCGCGTCGACTACACCAAGCTCAACGCCGCCAAGAGCGGCTGGATCGACCGCTGGAACGAACTGTTCGGCATGTAATGTGAAGGCGCGGGACCTTCCTTGGTCCCGCGCCAACGCTATTGACCGCAGACGCACTATCCAAAACCACAATGTCATTCCCGCGCAGGCGGGAACCTCTGTTGTCTTGTACAAGAGTAGCGGTCCCCGCCGGGACACATCGTGCTATTTTCTAAGCCCCGTGCTTGAGCTGAAAGCTGAATGCCCATGAAACGCTTCGCCGGATGGAGCCTTGCCTCCCCCGCGACGCTCGCCGTCGTCATCTTCCTGGTGCTGCCGGTCCTCGCGACCATCATCACCACCTTCCTCACCCCGGCGGGCCCGCTGGCGCCCTATCTCGGCTTTTTCGGCAGCGGCTTCCGGCGCACCGTCCTCTGGCGCACCATTCAGGTCTCGCTGATCACCACTGTGATCGCGCTGTTTATCGGCTTCATCACCGCCTATGTCGTGTCGCGCTCGCCCGGCTGGCTCAAATCCATCCTCATCATCGCGGCGGTCTTCCCGCTGCTGACCGGCGTCGTCGTCCGCTCCTTCGCCTGGATGATCATCCTCGGCAAGAACGGCATCCTCAACAGCGCCCTGGTCGGCTCCGGCATCATCGCCGAGCCCATGACCATGCTCTATACGCAAGGCGCCGTTATCGTCGCCATGGTCTATCTCTTCGTGCCACTCATGGTACTCACCCTGGTCGGCGTGCTCGAATCCATTCCCGATGACCTGATCCAGGCCTCCGCCTCGCTCGGCGCCAAGCCCAGCGCGACCTTCACCCAGGTCATCCTGCCGCTCGCCGTGCCGGGCCTCATCGTCGGAGCGGTGCTGGTCTTTACCGGCAGCTTCACTGCTTACGCCACGCCCCAGCTGCTGGGCGGGGAAAGCCAGATGGTCATGGGCACGCTGATGTATCAGCAGGCCATGGTCACCTTCGATTGGGTTTCGGCCTCCACCATCGCCGCCATCATGGTCGTCATCACCATAGCCGTCGTGCTGCTGATGACCCGCGTGGCCAAGCGCCTCAACCCCATGGCCGTCTGATGACCACAAAACTCCACCCGGCCCTGATCGCCTTCACCGCCCTGGTCTTTGTGTTCCTCATCGGCCCGCTGATCATCGTGGTCGGCGCCGCGCTCAGCGACACGACCTATCTCACCTTCCCGCCGCAGGGCCTGTCCCTGCGCTGGTTCGAAAACATCTTCGAAATCTCGGCCTTCCGCCGCACCATCCTGACCAGCCTGCAGATCGCGTTCCTCTCGACCTTCATTGCCCTGCTGATCGGCATTCCGGCCGCCTACGCGCTCAACCGCTACCGCATCCAGCTTCCCGGCTGGCTGTCGACGCTGTTCGTGCTGCCCATTCTGGTGCCAGAACTGGTTCTGGGTTTCTCCCTACTCAAAAACGTCGCCGTGCAGTTCAACGCGCCGATCTACCTCTCTTTGGTCGTCGGCCATTCCCTGCTGGTGCTGCCCTATGTGGTCCGCGTCATCAGCGCCTCGCTCGCCAGCTTCGATTTTTCCATCGAGGAAGCCGCGATCAGCCTGGGCTCGCCTCCGCTCAAAACCTTCTTCACCATCCTCTTGCCCAATGTGCGCTCCGGCGTCATCGCGGCCTTCATCCTGTCGTTCATCACCTCGATCAACGACGTGTCGATCTCGATCTTCCTGACGGGCCCCGGCATCTCCACCCTCCCCATCCAGATTCTCGCCCATATGGAGCAGT
>DATMSY010000225.1:0-49916 GCA_035565135.1 Devosia sp. | reverse complement strand
AGTGCCGACTTGAACTCATTGGCGAGCGCACCATGCGTCACCAGAACCAGACCGATCATGCAACGTCCCCAGCCTGCCGAGATGCGCCTGCGTCGTGGCGCCGACGGCATTCCAGTATTGTCTGCCCCCTGCCCGCGCAAGTCCGCATTGCGGTAGCGCGCGAAGCCGAACCCGGCCCGAAGGCGCGAGCAAAGGGCAGTCTTGCCCCGGAGCGGCAGGGATTCAAGTGGTTTTTTGTCACTTCAGGCCCGCCGGCGGGTCGAGAGCGGCCAGAGCCTCACTTACCAACAGCATTTGATGCTCGAGCCCGGCCAGGCGCGCCTCGGGCAGGGGCGCGCGCGGCAGGGACACGCCCAAAATCTCGCTCGTGAAGGCATGGGAATCGGGCATGCGGACCAGTTCGGGCACGAGATCGATGAGCAGATGCAGGGGCACCGGGCTGCGATAGGGGCGGGTGATTATGCCACGCCCGCGCAGCTCGATAAGCCCGGCAATCGGGGCCGGAGCGCTCATCAGCAGCCCGTCAGGCCCGGCGATGACATCGACCCGGTCATCGGCCACGAGAGCAGCATCGAGCCCCCGCGCCGCCCAGCGATCGAGCAGGGCCAGAGCCAGCAGCGACTTGCCCGCGCCCGAAGGCCCGCGCAGCAGCAATCCGGCGCCGCCCAGCACGATGGCCGTGCCATGCAGATTGAGTGTCTGGCTCATGGCGGGGCCTATTTTCGCGCCCGTGGCAACACAATCGTGAACAGGGCGCCCGAGCGATCCCCGCGATTGGAGGCCCGGATCGTGCCCTTATGAGCATCCACGATCTGCTTGGAGATGGACAGGCCCAGCCCCGAATGGTCGCCAAAGCTCTCGGTGTCGGGCCGGTCGGTATAAAAGCGCTGGAAGATCTTGCCGAAATCCCCGGTAATGCCGCGCCCCTCGTCACTCACCGTCACGGTGATATCGTCGGCATCGGTCGATAGCGCCACGGTCACCACCCCGCCTTCGGGCGAGAAGGAGACGGCATTGTCGATGAGATTGGCAAAGACCTGGGCCAGCCGGCTTTCATGGCCATTGACCACGGCATTGCCCTTGCCGGTGCGCTTACCCATCACCACCGAGACATTGCGGCCCTGGGCCATGTCCTTCTGGATGCCGACCATGGCTTCGGCCAGCTTTTCGATATCGACGCGGTCGGCGCTTTCGCGCGCCAGTTCGGCATCGAGCCGGCTGGCGCTGGAAATGTCGGTGATCAGCCGGTCGAGGCGTTTGACGTCATGCTGGATAATGTCGTTGAGCCGGTCCTTGTCCTCCTGGCGCTTGGCCAGGGGCAGGGTTTCAACGGCCGAGCGCAGCGAGGTCAGCGGGTTTTTGAGTTCATGCGCCACGTCGGCGGCGAAGCGCTCGATGGCTTCGATACGGTTATAAAGCGCATCGGTCATGCGGCGCAGCGCGCCCGACAGGTGCCCGATTTCGTCGGGTCGGTCGGTGAAATCGGGGATTTCGGCGCGGGCATTGCCGGCGGTCTGCACCCGCTCGGCCGCCGCCGATAGCCGCCGCATCGGGCCGGCAATGGTGCCCGCCAGCAGCAGGGACAGCGCGATCTGCACGGCCGCGGCGATCATGGCGATGCGCAAAATGCCCCAACGTTCCTGCGACACGATGGAATCGATATCGCCCGGCGCGGTCGAGAGCAGGATGGCCCCCACCACGGCGCGTACGCGCTGCACCGGCACCGCCACCGAGACGACGAGCTGGTTCTGTGCGTCGACGCGCACGAAATCGGCCGGCGCGCCCGACAGGGCCGAGGCCACTTCGGGATAGCGAATGCCTTCGTCGACGCCATATTCCTGATATTTGGGGAAATTGTCGCCCGGCACCCAGGCCAGCACTGCGTTCCACCAATCCCAAAGGAAGAAATCGTCGGCCTTCTTGGTGTCGATGACCTGCCGCATCACCTCGCCGCGCGCATAGATATTGTCGCTATCGAGGATCATCAGCCCGCCCTGATCATAGATGCGGGCGCGGGTGCGGGTGGGGGTGATCAGATTGCGCAGCAGCGGCGCAACCCGTTCGGGATTGATGGGAAATTCCAGCGTCGGATCGAAATAGGAGAGCGAGGAGACCGTGCCGTCGCCCTGCAATTGCAGCAGCCGGTCGGGATTGACCGAAATGACGTCGCTATCGACCGTGGCCGAGGCCGCGACCGCCGCGGCGATGATTTCGCCCTGCACGCGCAAAGATTGCACGCGCGCATCGATCAGGCCGGCCCGCCATTGATTGAGATAGAGAATGCCCACCACCAGCACCAGGAGCCCGGCCAGGTTGAGCACGATGATGCGTCGCGTGAGGCTCGAAAAAATGGTGAAGTCGAGGAACCGGCTGATGCCGCTGGCCACCCGATAGAAGGGCGACAGCAGCAGCCGCCAGGGGTGACGCCGGCGCCGCTCGGGTTCTGCTGCCGGCTCGGGCGCCATCGTGGCCTTGCCGGGCGCCTCGGCGTCCGGCCTGGTTTCGGTATCGGGCTCTAGAATGGCCACTTGGTTTGCTTATTGCTCCTTGAAGCGATAGCCGACGCCATAAAGCGTCTCGATCATTTCGAAATCGTCGTCGGTCGCCTTGAACTTCTTGCGCAGCCGCTTGATGTGGCTGTCGATGGTGCGATCGTCGACATAGACCTGATCGTCATAGGCCGCATCCATCAAGGCATTGCGCGACTTGACGACGCCGGGCCGCAAGGCCAGCGCCTGCAGGATCAGGAATTCGGTGACGGTGAGGGTCACCCGCTGGCCCTTCCAGGTGCAGGTATGGCGTTCTTCATCCATCACCAGCGAACCGCGCTCGATCAGCGCCTTGCCCGGCTGGGCCTCGCCGGCGGCGCCGGCTGGAGCGGAGGGATCGCGCGGGGCGGACCGGCGCAGGATCGCCTTGACGCGCTCGACCAGGAGGCGCTGGCTGAACGGCTTGGTGATGAAATCGTCGGCGCCCATCTTGAGGCCGAACAATTCGTCGATCTCTTCGTCCTTGGACGTGAGGAAGATCACCGGGACATCGGATTTCTGGCGCAGGCGGCGCAGCAATTCCATGCCGTCCATGCGCGGCATCTTGATATCGAGAATGGCAAGATCGGGTTTGTCGGTGGTGAGGCCTTCGAGCCCGGAGGCACCATCGGTATAGGTGGCGACCTGATAGCCTTCCGCCTCCAGCGTCAGGGACACCGAGGTCAGAATATTGCGGTCGTCATCTACCAGGGCAATCTTGGGCATGAGCTGCCTTTCGTGTTGGGACGCATGATGGCCGGCTGGAACTATAGCCGGAAAACAACGCGTTGCAGGCGACAATTACGCGTTAAATAAGGCGCGGCCAAGTCTTGAGCAATGCCCGGACCCTCTGCGCGGTGGATGCAACTTCCGTCTTACGACCGATTTCGGGATAGTTGCGCCCCCATCGGCCACACTAAGTTTGGCTCCATAAAGGGCCGCATCATGGTGTTGCGGCGACCCTTGGAGTTTGCAGATGAGTGTGTTCGACCACAGCGCCTTGCGGGACCGGATCGGCGCGGAAGCCGCTTCGCTATTCCTCAACGATATCGCCCCGCGCCTGGTTGCACGCGCCCTTGCCGATGGAGGCGCCGAACTCACCGCCGATGGCGCGGTTTCGGTGCGCACCGGCGCCTTTACCGGTCGCTCGCCCAAGGACAAGTTCATCGTCCGTGACGGGCTGACCGAGAAGAGCGTCTGGTGGGACAATTCGGGCGCCATGAGCCCGGCTCATTTCGATATCCTATTGGCCGATGCCCAGGCCCATCTCGCGGGCCAGCCGATCTACCGGCAGGATCTCCTCGCCGGGGCCGATCCGCGCCATCAATATGGCGTCACCGTGCTCACCCCCAGCGCCTGGCATGCGCTCTTCATCCGCAATCTTCTGATCCGTCCTGGCGAGATGGTGGAGGCGTCAGCCAATCCGGTTGCGGTGACCATCGTCCATGCGCCCAATTTCAAGGCCGACCCCGCCCGGCATGGCAGCCGCACCGATACGGTGATCGCGCTCGACATGAGCCGCAATATCGTCGTCATCGCTGGCACGCTCTATGCCGGGGAGATCAAGAAATCGGTGTTCAGCCTCTTCAACTTCCACGCGCCGCGCCAGGGCGTGTTGCCGATGCATTGCTCGGCCAATATCGGGGCCAATGGCGAGAGCGCGCTGTTCTTCGGATTGTCGGGTACTGGTAAGACTACGCTCAGCAATGATCCCGATCGACCATTGATCGGCGACGATGAACATGGCTGGAGCGAGGATGGCGTTTTCAACCTCGAAGGGGGGTGCTACGCCAAGACCATCAAGCTCAGCCCCACAGCCGAGCCGGAAATTTTCGCCGCGACCGCCAAATTTGGCACTGTGCTCGAAAATGTCGTGCTCGATGCTAACAGTGTGCCGTCATTTGATGACGTTTCGCTCACCGAAAATACCCGTGCGGCCTACCCGATCCACGTCCTTCCGGCCATTGCCAAGGGCAGCGTCGGCGGGGCGCCGCGCACCGTCGTCTTCCTCACCGCCGACGCTTTTGGCGTCTTGCCGCCCATCGCCCGGCTGACGCCGGACCAGGCCGTCTACCACTTTTTGTCGGGCTATACCGCCAAGGTCGCCGGCACCGAACGCGGCGTCACCGAGCCGCAGGCCACCTTCTCGGCCTGTTTCGGGGCGCCCTTCATGCCGCTCCATCCCACCGTCTATGGCGCCATGCTGGCCGAAAAACTCAAGCAAAGCGGGGCTTCCGCCTGGCTGATCAATACCGGCTGGACCGGCGGCGGCTATGGCGTCGGCAAGCGCATCGACATCGCCTCGACCCGCCGGTTGCTCACCGCCGCCCTCAATGGCGAGCTGGACGATGCCGCAATGCGGACCGACGAATTGTTCGGCTTTGCCGTACCCATCGCCGTCCCCGGCATCAATTCAACGCTCCTCACCCCCCGCGCCACCTGGGCCGACGGCAATGCCTATGACCGCCAGGCCACCCACCTGGCCGGCCTATTCCGCGCCAATTTCGAAAAGTTCGGCACCGCCGCCAACGCCGCAGCAGGGCCACGGATGGCACAGGCTGCGGAGTAGGTTTTCCCGCCAATCCACGTAAAAAGGGCGCCTACGGGCGCCCTTTTATACGTCAGTCACCGCCATTCTACCCCACCCAAGATGTCATCCCCGCGGACGCGGGGACCTCCGTTTCGCGGGCGCTGGACAAGGAAACAGAGGTTCCCGCTTTCGCGGGAATGACACTGTGGTTGGGTCAAACGTTGAGGTGGCGATGCAGGAGCCACGTCCGACTTATCCCCGTCCCCGAATGCCTCGGATACAATCCTTCCCTCGCGGTGCAATTGCGTCGCGGTCGGCGTGGGGGACGCACGAGCGGAGTGCCAGATCAGTTCGGCGAATAGAAGATGTGCGAGCCGATCTCGGCGACCGCATTATAGGTACTGGCCCAGGCGGGGCGTACCGCGGTGGTGTGGTAGTAGAGAGTCGAGCCGGGCACGGCGCCGACATTCTGGCCCAGCGCGAATTCGGCATAGACCTGCTGGGCCAGGTCCTTGGAGCGGGCCCAGGCGCGGCGTTCGCCCGGCGCGTCGTCGCGGCCGTCGCAGGCAAAGGTGAACTGGCAGCGATAGCGGCCCTTATTGGCGTTCTGGTAGATGACGCCGCAGAGGGTCGAGGGGAACTTGCCCGAGCGCGCGCGGTTGACGATGACATTGGCGACGGCGAGTTGGCCGGCTTCGCTTTCCCCGCGCGCCTCGTGATAGATGGCCTGGGCGAGGCAACCGCGCTCGGTATTGGCATGCTCGAGGCGCTGGTCGGTGGTCTGGTAACCGCTTTCGATATAGGCGGCGAGTACCGAGGGATTGAGCGCCCGCTCGGAAGGGGCGCTGGAGGCGGCGAAGCTGTCGATGGCCGAGAGCGCGCCATTGCCGCCGCCGAAGGAACCACGGGCAATATAGCCCATCAGCACTTCGGAATTGAGTTCGGGCTGCGGCAGCGCGGCATTGACGTCAAAGGCGCGCAGGGCTTGCTGGCGGGCGACGTAATTGGTGAGCAGCGCCGCAGTCAGTTTCTGCTGGCCGGGCTCAAGCGGCACCGCGGTGGCGCCAAGCGCTGGCTGGGCACGCAGCACGGCCAGGTCGGCGGGCACGTCTAGCGGGGTCACATCGGCAATGCGAAGATCTTCGGCATGGGCGGGAGCCAGGGTGATGAACAGCACGAGCGCAACCGCGCACAGGATCAGTACATGCGAAACCGCACGCACAACGATGACCTGCCAGGTTTGCGTCAATGCCCCGTCCTTGCCCCTGAGCCCGTCCGGCCGTTTCCGGCGGGCCTTCATAGTCGTCCGATCCGTCGTTGCGGACCGGCTTGGTCTGGTAACGAGCCGCACCCTATCCGGGCTTGGCGCGGCTGGGAAGCCAAAATTTACCGCCGGTTAACCATAGGCGTTAGCTTCTTAAGTTAGGGTTAATCCAGCGACCGTCACTTGAAAACCCTTAGCGTACAAAGGCTTGGGACGTAACAAACAGGGCTTTAAGCGGATCGATAAAAATTTACGGGATTTGGCGCGGCCGAAATTATTAACAAGGACATTGCCGCCACGGCGCAAAACAAAAGGGTCCCGGCCGAGGCCAGGACCCTTTCAGCAGGACCAGAAAACCGGTGTCAGCGGGGCGTGAAAGCGGCCAGCCGCACGTGGTCGAGGCTTTCCACAACAGCGATGCCGAGCGCCCGCAATTCATCACTGGGATGGACCAGATCGGGCACCATGACGGTCTGCATGCCCGCGGCATGCGCCGCCCGCACGCCGGCATGGCTATCCTCGAGCGCAAGGCATTGCGTGGGGTCGACGCCCAGGCGACGTGCCGCCGTCAGGTATGGTTCCGGGTGCGGCTTGGGATTGACCACATCGTCGCGGGTGACCACCGTCTCGAACAGGTCGAGCAGGCCCGCCGCGCCAAGATGGGTATGGGCATGGGGCGTGCGCGAAGAGGTGGCGACGGCGATCGGGATCTTGCGATCGCGCAATTCGCTCAGGAATTCCCGCGCCCCCTGCTTGACCGGCACGCCCCCATGGGTGCGCTCGCGCATGCTGACGCGGCAGCGTTCGTCGAACAGCGTATAGGGGAAGGAGACGCCATAGGCCTCGAGCAGCAATTGATTGGTGCGCTCATGACTGGAGCCGACCATGGACATATGCACCGCATCGGTCATTTCAAAGCCCAGTTCGGTGCAGACTTCAAACACGATGGTCTTGAACACCGCTTCGGTATCGAGCAGCGTGCCGTCCATATCGAAGATGGCGGCCTGGAAGGGCGCGAGGCGCAGTATGTCGCTTTGGGGTTTCATCGGCTTGGATATAGGGCGATTTGGTGGACTGCGCTAGACGGGCAAACGAAAGGCTGGGTTGCACACTGGCGCTGGGGCGGGGCAATTGCTAGCCTGATGACCATGCCCCAATTCAAGCCAGCCACAGCGCACGAAACGCTCGGCGATGCGTTCTTCGATCGCGTCGCGGCGGCCGATTTCCCGCAAGCCATCCTGCGCCATCGCGACCAGCGCTGGGCCGCGCGCATGGGGCTCGATGGGCTGAGCGACGCTGAATGGATCGCGCATTTCGGGCGGTTCAAGCCCCTGCCCGGCTCGTTCAACCAGCCGCTGGCCCTGCGCTATCACGGCCATCAGTTCCGCAGCTACAATGCTGATCTGGGCGATGGGCGCGGGTTTCTCTTTGCCCAGGGCTATGACCAGGGCGATGGGCGCCTGCTCGATTTCGGCACCAAGGGCAGCGGCAAGACCCCTTGGTCGCGCGGCGGCGATGGGCGGCTGACGCTCAAGGGCGGGGTGCGCGAAGTGCTGGCCACCGAAATGCTGGAGGCTCTGGGCGTCTATACCTCCAAGAGCTTTTCGCTGATCGAGACCGGCGAGGAGCTCTATCGCGGCGACGAGCCCTCCCCGACGCGCTCGTCCGTGCTGGTGCGGCTCAGCCACAGCCATATCCGCATCGGCACCTTCCAGCGCCTCGCCTATCTCGAGGATACCCAGGCCATCGGCCAATTGGTCGATTACACCATTGCCAATTATTATCCCGCGCTGGCGGATGCACCCGACAAGCCCGCGGCCCTGCTCGAAGCCATTGTGGCAGCAGTGGCCCGGCTCGGCGCGCAATGGATTGCCGCTGGGTTCGTCCATGGCGTGCTCAATACCGACAATATCAATGTCACGGGCGAGAGCTTCGACTATGGCCCCTGGCGATTCCTGCCCAGCTACGACCCCGATTTCACCGCCGCCTATTTCGACGAGACCGGGCTCTATAGTTTCGGCCGCCAGCCCGATACGCTTGCCTGGAACCTGACGCGGCTGGCCGAGTGCCTCTTGCCGCTTTCCAGCATCGAAGCGCTGGAGCCCGCGCTCAATACGATCTGGCCGCAATTCCGCGCCGCCCTGCCGCAGGCGATGTTGAACCGATTGGGCCTCGTGCCGCGCGATGTGGACAGCGACAGCGCCTTCGTCACCGCTCTCTTCGGCTTTCTCAGCCAATCACAGGCGCCCTATGAGCAATTCTTCTTCGATTGGCGCGGCGGGGCCTTGAGCGCCGCGCGGGCGGCAGCCAGTCCCTCGGCCGGGCTTTATGCGAGTGAAGCCTTCCGGCCCATTGCCAATGCCATGGAGGCCTATGCCGCGACGGAAACCGTCAATCTTGATCACCCCTATTTCGCGCGCCACAAGCCGCGCACCATGCTGATCGATGAGGTCGAGGCGATCTGGGCACCGATTGCCGAACGCGACGACTGGGGGATGTTCACCCAGGCACTGGCCGAAATCGCCGAGATGCGCGATGGCTATTGCATACTTGTCTGAGGAGGAAGCCCATGAGCCTATATGAACTCGATGGCGTGGCGCCGCGGATCGATCCCGATACCGCCTGGATTGCGCCGACTGCCGTGCTGGTGGGCAATGTCGTGGTCGGCGCCGATGCCGGCATCTGGTTCGGTGCGGTGGCGCGGGGCGATAATGAAGCCATCACCATCGGCGCCCGCACCAATGTGCAGGACAATGCCGTGCTCCATACCGATATGGGCTTTCCGCTGACCATTGGCGATGGTTGCACCATCGGCCACAAGGCCATGCTGCATGGCTGCAGCATCGGCGACAATACGCTGATCGGCATGGGCGCCACCGTGCTCAATGGCGCGAAAATCGGCAGCAATTGCCTGATCGGGGCGGGGGCCCTGATCACCGAAGGCAAGGAAATTCCCGATGGCTCGCTGGTGGTGGGCGTGCCGGGCAAGGTGGTCCGCGCGCTCGATGCCGAAGCCATTGCCGGGCTCACGCGCTCGGCCGATGGCTATGTGCGCAATGCCCGCCGCTTTGCCGCCGGCCTGGCCGATGTGACGGCGCGGCCATCCGATTTCGAACCGGCATAGGGGGCGGGATTGAGCGAGGCGCAGCTCCGCCAGCAGGCGATCCTGGAACTGGCCCGGCTTGAGGGGCGGGTCATTGTCGAGCCGCTGGCGGCGCGCTTTGCCGTATCGGTGCAGACCATCCGCAAGGATCTCAACCAGCTTTGCGACCAGCGCCTGCTCAAGCGCATGCATGGCGGGGCCGTGCTGCCCTCAGGCGTCGAAAACCTCGAATATGAAGCGCGGCGCGGCATTGCGGCGGCGGAAAAGCAGGCCATCGGCAAGGCGGCGGCGGCGCTCATTCCCAATGACGCTTCGCTCTTCATCAATATCGGCACCACCACCGAGGCGGTGAGCCAGGCGCTGCTCGATCATTCCGGGCTCCTGGTCATCACCAACAATATCAATGTGGCCAACCGCATGCGGGTCTATCCGCAATTCGAGGTGGTGATTGCCGGCGGCGTGGTGCGGGGTAGCGATGGCGGCATTGTGGGCGAGGCCGCGGCCGGGTTCTTCTCCCAGTTCAAGGTCGACTACGCCATTATCGGCGCCTCGGCGCTGGATGAAGACGGCGCGCTGCTCGATTTCGACTATCGCGAGGTCAAGGTGGCGCAAGCCATCATCGCCAATGCGCGGCACATTATCCTGGTCGCCGATGCCGGCAAATTCGCCCGCACGGCGCCGGTGCGGATCGCCCGGATCGATCAGATCGATATTTTCGTCACCGACCGCAGCCCGTCGCCCGCCTTCACCGCGCTTTGCGCCGAGGCGGGGACAATGCTGGTGGAAACCGGATAAATACCTGCCCGGCGGTTATCCGCACGCTAACCACAGAGCAAGCAAAGCCCTGGGAATAAGACAAACCTAAGATTGTCGTCCCACACTCATCATGCCCAGACAGAAGACTGGGGGACGGATGGTACCAGTGGTGAATTCTGTTGCATCGCAGGACGATAGGCTGGGCTGGCTGCGCCCGATTGCCATTCCGGCCGTCATAGCGCTGATCGTGCTGCTGGCAGGCGGCTTCTTCATCGACAAGCAGACCGCCATCCTCACCCATGAGCGGATGCGGGCCGATGTGCAGGCCGAGATCGGCCTGATCCGGGCCAAGCTCGAGGGCAATATCAACGGCAATCTGCAATTGGTGCGGGGGCTGGTGTCCACCATCGCCACCGAGCCCGATATGGACCAGGCGCGCTTTTCGGCCCTGGCGTCGCGCATTTTCGAGGAACAGAGCCAATTGCGCCTGGTGGCCGCGGCGCCTGAACTGGTCGTCACCATGGCCTATCCGATGGCGAGCAATGAAGCGCTGATCGGGCTCGACTATGTCATCACTGTCGACCAGCGCGACGCGGTCTTGCAGGCTCGCGATACCGGCAAGCTGGTATTGGCCGGGCCGGTCGATCTGGTGCAGGGCGGAGAAGGGTTTGTCGGCCGCTTTCCCGTCTTCACCGGCGCGTCCGGAAGCCGCCAATTCTGGGGCATTGTCTCGGCCGTGGTCGATACCGAGCGGCTCTATGCCGAAAGCGGGCTGCTCGACCCGGCGCTGGACATCGATATTTCGGTCACCGGCAAGGATGCGCTGGGCGCCAGGGGACAGCGTTTTTTCGGGCCCGATCTCGAGGCCGCCGAGCCGGTCACCGCCAGCGTGGTGCTGCCCTCCGGGTCCTGGGAGATTGCGGCCCGCCCCAAGGCGGGCTGGACCGCCGGACCCGATATCTGGGGGCTGCGCGGCCTTTTGGTCATTGCCGGGACGTTGATCCTATTGCCCATTGTCATCACCGGCCGGCTCATGCGGGAGCGTCAGCTCCATATCGGCGAGCTCAAGCAGCGCGAGACCGAGCTCGACCGGCTGTCCCGGCGGCTCGCGGTGGCGCTGGACAGCTCCGAAGTGGGCGTCTGGGAAATGGACATACTGACCCGCGAGTTGGTCTGGGACGAGCGGATGAACGAACTCTACGGACTGCCCAAGGACGGCATGCCCCGCAATTTCGGGCATTGGAAGGCCGCGCTCCACGCAGCCGATTTCGCCCAGGCCCTGACCGACTTTTCCGCCGGCATCAAAAGCGGGCGCTACAATTCGGTGTTCCGCGTCACCTGGCCGGATGGAACGGTGCGCACCATCAAGGCGATCGGCGCGGTCTATAATGACGCCGGCAGCCATTCCAAGCTGGTCGGCGTCAACTGGGACATTACCGAGGATGTGGCACGCAACGAGGATTTGCGGCGCACCAAGCTCCTGACCGAGGCCCGCAACCGGGAGCTGGAAGCAGCCAAGAGCCGCATTGAGCACAATGCCCTGCATGACATTCTCACGGGCCTGCCCAACCGGCGCTATCTCGACGATATTCTCAAGCGCAATGCCGCCCGCGGCTATGCCGGCAGCGGCAGCATTGCCGTGCTGCATCTGGACCTCGACCGCTTCAAGCAGATCAACGATACGCTGGGCCATGCGGCGGGCGACGCCATGCTGATCCATGCCAGCACGGTGTTGCGCGCCAATTGCCGGACCACCGATTTCGTGGCGCGGATCGGTGGCGACGAATTCGTCGTGGTCTGCCCGGCGGGTGATGGCGACGAATATCTGGGCGCCATGGCCGAGCGCATCATCAACCAGATGCGCAAGCCGGTGAGCTATCAGGGTCATCAATGCCGGTTCGGGGTCAGCATCGGCATTGCCGCCGGGCACGGAACCCATATCGACGTGGCCCGGGTGCTGGTCAATGCCGATATCGCGCTCTATCGCGCCAAGGCGCGCGGGCGGAACCGCTTCGAATATTTCTCGGACACGTTGCAGGCCGAAGTGGTGCATACCAAGCGTCTGGCCGACGAAATCCTGAGCGGGCTCGAGCGCAATGAATTCGTGGCTTTCTACCAGCCCCAGTTCGATGCGCGCAGCCTTGATCTGGTGGGTGTCGAGGCCCTGGCGCGCTGGCGCCATCCCGTGCTCGGCCTGCGCACGCCGGACGCGTTTCTGGCGATAGCGGAAGAGCTCAATGTGGTGGCGAATATCGATCGCATCATTCTCGACCAGGCGCTGGCCGATCTGCAGCACTGGGACGGTATGGGCCTCAAAGTGCCCCGGACATCGGTCAATGTGTCCCATCGTCGGCTGCATGACGACGAACTGATCGCCGGGCTGCAACAATTGCACATTCCGCCGGGGCGGGTGTCCTTCGAATTGGTGGAATCGATCTATCTCGATGAAAGCGATGCCGTGGTCGCCCACAATATCGACCGGCTCAAGGAATTGGGCATAGAGGTCGAAATCGACGATTTCGGCACGGGCTATGCCTCGATCGTGTCGCTACAGAAATTGCGGCCGGCGCGGCTCAAGATCGACCGGCAATTGGTCGACCCCATCCTCAACGATGCCGGACAGCGCCAATTGCTGGCGTCGATCGTCGATATCGGCAAATCCATGGGCATCGCCGTCATCGCCGAGGGCGTCGAAACCATGGCGCATGCCACCATCCTGGCGGAACTGGGCTGCGATATCCTGCAGGGCTACGCCTTTGCCCGGCCCATGAGCCGGAGCGATCTCGAAACCTTTCTGGGCGAAGAACGCTGGCGGCAGGCTTCGTGAAAGGCCGCAATTCGCCTGCACCATCACCCACCCACGGTGTCATCCCCGCGAAAGCGGGAACCTCCGTTTGCGATGCAATTAAGCGAAACAGAGGTTCCCGCTTTCGCGGGGATGACATTTTGGCTGCTGCAGGCCCTACGAGACCAAAGCGGCCTTCTTCGCCAGGCGCTCGCGGATCGATTCGACGCTGGATTTGGGCGTCGCGGCGAAAAGCATCTTGGTATAGGCGTGCTGGGGATTGCCGAAGACCTCGTCGCGGCTGCCATGCTCGACGACATCGCCGAAATACATGACCATGACCTCGTCGGCGATATAGCGCACGACGCTGAGATCATGGCTGATGAACACATAGGTCAGCCCGAACTCGTCCTGCAAATCCTTGAGCAGATTGAGAATCTGCGCCTGGACCGACAGGTCGAGCGCCGAAACCGGCTCGTCCAGCACGAGGAAACTCGGATTGAGCATCAGCGCGCGGGCAATGGCGATGCGCTGGCGCTGGCCGCCCGAGAACATGTGCGGATAGCGATTGAAATGCTCGGGCCCGAGGCCGACCTTGAGCAGCATGGCCATGGCGCGCTCGCGCCGCTCGGCGGCGGACAGCTTGGTATTGAGCAGGAGGGGCTCGGCCAGCACGTCCCCGATCTTCTGGCGCGGATTGAGCGAGCCATAGGGGTTCTGGAACACGATCTGCACCTTCTGGCGCATGTCGTGGGTGACGTGGGCCGCATCGACCGGCTTGCCATCGATCAGGATTTCGCCCGAGGTGGGCGGGTCGATCAGGGTGATCATGCGGGCCAGGGTCGACTTGCCGCAGCCGCTTTCGCCCACCACGGCCAGGGTCCGGCCCCGCTCGAGCGTAAAGTTCACGCCCTTGACCGCGTGGACGATCCTTGCCGGCCGCAGGAAGCCGCCGGAGGAAATGTAGTCACGCTTGAGATCGCGGACTTCGAGAACAGGGGCCGCCATCATGCCACTCCCGGCGCGGGTTCGAAGACGAAGTCGGAAACGGTGGGCAGGCGATCACCCACCGCATTTTCCGGTAGGGCCGAGAGCAGCGCCCGCGTGTAATTGGATTTGGGGTTTTCAAACAGGGAAAGCACGTCGGCCTCCTCCATCTTGTGCCCCTTATATTGCACGATGACGCGGTCGGCGGTCTCGGCGACGACGCCCATGTCATGGGTGATCATGATCAGGCCCATGCCATGCTCGGCCTGGAGCCGCACCAGCAGATCCAGGATCTGCTTCTGGATTGTCACGTCGAGCGCGGTGGTGGGTTCGTCGGCAATCAAGAGCTTGGGATTACAGGCAAGGGCCATGGCGATCATGACGCGCTGGCATTGGCCGCCGCTCATCTGGTGCGGGAAGGCGCCAAGCCGTTCGGCGCCGTCCTTGATGCCGACCAGATGCAGCAATTCCACGGCGCGCTGGCGGGCCGCCCTGCCCTTGAGCCCCAGATGCTTACTCAGCACTTCCTCGATCTGGAAGCCCACGGTGAAGCAGGGATTGAGGCTCGCTATGGGCTCCTGGAAGATCATGGCAATGTCCTTGCCGATGATCTTGCGCTTGTCGGCCGGCGACATGGTGAGCAGGTCGAGCCCCTCGAATTCCATCTTGTCGGCGGTGACGGTCGCGGTATTGGGCAGCAGCCCCATGACCGCCAGCATGGCCACCGATTTTCCCGAGCCGGATTCCCCGACAATGGCGAGGACTTCGCGGGCATCGACCGACACATCGATGCCGTCCACGGCCTTGAACAGGCCCACCGAGGTATCGAAAGCAACGGTCAGGTTCTTGATATCGAGCAGAGGCATGTCAGCTCCTCTTGAGCTTGGGATCGAGCGCATCGCGCAATCCGTCGCCGATGAGGTTGATGGCGAGCACGGTGATGAGGATGGCCAGACCCGGGAAGGTCACGACCCAAGGTGCGCGCAGGATGAATTCGCGGGCCGAAGCGAGCATGGTGCCCCATTCCGGGGTCGGCGGCTGGGCACCCATGCCGAGGAAACCCAGTGCCGCGGCTTCGAGAATGGCATTGGAAAAGCTCAGCGTGGCCTGGACGATCAGCGGCCCAAGGCAATTGGGGAGGATCGTCACCAGCATCAGCCGCAAATGCCCGGCGCCGGAAAGGCGGGCTGCGGTCACATATTCGCGGTTCTTTTCCGCCATCACGGCGGCGCGCACGAGACGTGCAAAGTGCGGTTGCAGCACCAGGGCAATAGCCACCATGGCATTGAACAGGCCCGGCCCCAGAATGGCCACCAGCACCAAAGCCAGCAGCAGCGAGGGGAAGGCCAGGATTATATCCATGACGCGCATGATCAGCGCATCGACCCAGCCGCGGAAATAGCCGGCCAGCACGCCCAGCGTCACACCGACGATGAGCGCGCCGACCACGACAAAGAAGCCGATGAACAGCGAATAGCGGGCGCCGTGGATGAGGCGGGAGAGCATGTCGCGGCCCACCGGATCGGTGCCAAGCAGGAACCGCGGATCGCTGCCCATTTCCCAGAACGGGGGTTTGAGGATGGCGTCGCGATATTGCTGGTCGGGCGAATAGGGCGCCAGCAGCGGCGCGAAAATGGCGATCAGCACCAATAGGGCAAAGACCACAAGGCCAATGACCGCACCGCGATTGATGGAGAAATAATGCCAGAACTCGCGCAGCGCAGCGACGCGGTCGGATTTGACGGGAACGGGTTGGGTGGTTTCGGTCATCTTACTGCACCCTGATACGCGGGTTGATGACGGCATAGAGCACGTCGACGATCAGGTTCACCGCCATGACGATGAGCGCGATCAGCAGGAGGCCGGACTGCACGACGACATAGTCACGCTTGGCGATGGAATCGATCATCCACTTGCCGATGCCGGGCCAGGAGAAAATGGTTTCGGTGAGGATGGCGCCGCCCATGAGCAGCCCGACCTGCAGGCCAATGGTGGTGACCACCGGGATCAGCGCATTGCGCAGGGCATGCACATTGATCACGCGGCGGGGCGACATGCCTTTGGCGCGGGCGGTGCGGACATAGTCCTCGCCCAGGATTTCGAGCATGGCCGAGCGCGTCTGCCGGGCGATGACGGCGAGAGGAATGGTGCCCAGCACCACAGCCGGCAGGATCAGATGGCGCAGCGCGGAAACAAAGGCCGGCCAATTGCCGTAGAGCAGGGTATCGACCAGCATGAAGCCGGTAATGGGGCGCAGGAAGAAGGAGAGCGCAATGCGCCCCGAGACCGGCGTCCAGCCCAGATAGCCGGAAAAGAAGATGATCAGCAGCAGGCCCCACCAGAAGATGGGCATGGAATAGCCGGTCAGCGCCACGCCCATGGTGAGTTGGTCGAACCAGGAGCCGCGCTTGACGGCGGCAAAGATGCCGGCTGGAATGCCGATGATCACCGCCAGGAACATGGCGACCAGCGCCAATTCGATCGTGGCGGGGAACAGCGTCATGAACTCGGTGATGACGGGGCGCTTGGTGGCGAGCGAGACGCCGAAATTGCCCTGCAGGATGCCGCCGAGGTAATTGAAATATTGCTGCCAGATCGGCAGATTGTAGCCGAACTGCTCGCGCAGGATTTCGTAGCGCTCCGCCGTCACGCCATGCTGGCCGGCCATGGCCAGGATGGGGTCGCCCGGCAGCACGCGGACAAAGGCGAAAGCACAGATGGAAATGCCGATGATAGTCGGCACGATCAGCGCAAGCCTGCGCAGAATGTAATTGAGCATGCGGGTCTTTACCCTAAAGCGCCGCGCCGGCAAACCGGCAGAGCGCGCGTTTCCTGTTGTGGCGGGGCATTTGACGGGAGCCGTTGGCCGGCGCCTCTCTACCCTGCTCTAAAATGAATGGGGAGCCCCGCACCGGTAAAACCGGTCCGGGACTCCGTAATTTGCTGGGGCCTCAGCCTTACTCGGTGACGTCTACGCCTTCGAAGCGGTGAATGCCCAGCGGGTCCATCTTGTAGCCGATGACGCGCTTGTTCATGGGCATGAACACTTTCGAGTGAGCCAGGGTCAGAGCGGGCTCTTCGGCCTTGAAGACTTCCTGGGCCTTTTCATAGAGCGCGGTGCGCTCGGCCTGGTCGGGAGTGGTCTTGGCCTTCTGGATCAGGTCTTCGAATTCCTGGTTGCACCAGCTCGAATAGTTGGACACGCCAATGGCCGAGCAGGAGAAGAGGGTCGCGAAGAAATTGTCCGGATCACCATTGTCGCCGGTCCAGCCGATCTGGAACGGACCCTTGCGGTCTGGCTGTTTGCCGCGCTCGCGATATTCGGTCCATTCGTAGGAGACGATATTGGCGGTGACGCCAATCGCCGCCCAGTCGGCCTGGATCAGTTCGGCAACGCGCTGGGCGTTGGGGTTGTAGGGACGCGACACGGGCATGGCCCAGAGATCGGTGGTGAGGTTGGTGACGCCGGCTTCCTCGAGCAGCTTCTTGGCGGCTTCCGGATCATAGGTGTCGGCGGGGATATTGTTGTTGTAGCTCCACATGGTGGGCGGGATCAGGTTCTTGGCGTCCTGACCGGCACCCTGATAGACCGCCTCGATGATGGCAGCCTTGTCGATGGCCATGGAGAGGGCCTTGCGCACATTGACATTGTCGAATGGCGGCTCGGTCGTGTTGTAGGACATGTAGCCGATATTGAGGCCTTCCTGCTCCTGGACGACCAGGTTGGGGTCAGCCTGCAGCTGGGCGATATCGGCGGGCGCCGGATAGGGCATGATATCGCATTCGCCGGCCAGCAGACGCTGGGCGCGCACCGACGGATCGGTGGTGATGGCGAAGATCAGGTCGTCGATCGGCTGCTTGCCATTCCAATAGTCGGGGAAGGCCTGATAGCGGATGACGGTATCGAGCTGGTAATCGGCAAAGACGAAGGGGCCGGTGCCGATCGGCTGGGTCGAGAAAGCAGCCAGGTCGCCCGAAGCGGCGAGCTGATCGGCATATTCCTTGGAGACGATGGACGCAAAGTCCATGGCCAGGTTCGCGATCATGGGCGCATTGGGTTCGTTGAGCACGAACTTGACGGTCAGATCGTCAACTTTGACGATTTCCTTGATGTAGCGGGGCATGTCCATGCCCTGGAAATAGTCCCAGGTCAGGCCGTTGAGATAGGCGTACCACGGATTGTCTTCCTTCCACTGGCGCTCGAAGCTGAAGATCACGTCGTCAGCATTGAGATCGCGGGTGGGGGTGAAATAGGACGTGGTGTGGAACTTGACGCCGGGACGGAGCTTGAAGGTGATTTCCTTGCCGTCTTCGGAAGTGGACCAGCTTTCGGCCAGGCCCGGTTCGATGGCGGTGCCGCCCTTTTCGAACTCGACGAGGCGATTGTAGATGGTGCGCGAGGACGCGTCGAAGTCATTGCCGCCGGTCGTCGGGCCGGGATCGAAGTGGGCCGGCGAGGCTTCCGAGCAGAATACCAGCTGCTTGGCCTGGGCAGCGCCCGCGGCCAGCGCCAGCATGGCGGAAGCTGCCAGCAGGGTGGTCATCAATTTCATGATTGTTGTCTCCCGAGAAAGTTTTTTGCGCATCCGGTTTGCCGGCCGGAGCTTGGGCGCCAACAAAGCCTAGAATTTAGGGGAGCGCAATGGGTCAGTTTTACCATTTGGTCAATTCGATGACAGTGTTTGCCCCATTCCACAGCAATGGACGGTTTTGGAGCGATCCGTTCGGTTGGTTAACCCGCCGCTTGACCGGCAATGGGCGGCAGTGATCCATAGGTGCCATGAGCTCTTCCATCGCTACCATCGCCCTTGTCGTCGCCGAATATGACGAGGCGATAGCGTTTTACCGCGACAAGGCCGGCTTCAGCCTGCTCAGCGATACCGATATGGGCGGCGGCAAGCGCTGGGTGGTGGTAGCGCCGCCTGGCGGCAAGGGCGCCAAGCTGCTGCTGGCGCGAGCGGATGGGCCCGAACAGCGCGCGGCTATCGGCAACCAGACCGGCGGGCGCGTCATGCTGTTTCTCGAAACCGACGACTTTGCCGGCACCCATGCCGCCATGGTGGCGCGGGGCGTTCATTTTCTCGAAGCGCCCCGGCATGAGCCCTATGGCAGCGTGGCGGTGTTTGAAGACCTATATGGAAACAAGTGGGACCTTATCGAGCCCAGATGACCCACCTGCCCTGCCCCAACGAACCGAATGGCGGCGGGCACGTTCTACAACCAGACACTTAGGAGAAGACCCATGGACCGCCGCCCGCTCGGACGCAGTGAACTTGTCATCGAACCGCTTGTGCTGGGCGGCAATGTCTTCGGCTGGACGGTCGACGAAAAACAGGGTTTCGACATTCTCGACGCCTATGTCGAAGCCGGCTTTACCGCGATCGACACGGCCGAGGGCTATCCCAATTGGGTGCCGGGCAATCCGCCGGGCATGAGCGAGACCATTATCGGGAAATGGCTCAAGGCGCGCGGCAATCGCGACGCGGTCCATATCATCACCAAGGTCAATTCCGGCAAGGTCAAGAACGGGCTGGGCGCGGACAATATCAAGACCTCGATCGAGGCCTCGCTCAAGCGCTTGCAGACCGATTACGTCGATCTCTATTTCAGCCACTGGCCCGATCCCGATGCCAGCCATGAGGAAACGCTGGGCGCCTATGACGTGCTGATCCGCGCCGGCAAGGTGCGCGTGATCGGCGCCTCCAACTACACGCCGAAAATGATCCGGGACGCCGAGGAAATCTCGGTGATCAAGTCGCTGCCGCGCTACGAAGTGCTGCAGCCCAAATACAATCTCTATGACCGCGCCGATTTCGAAGGGGAGCTGCAAAAGCTCGCCATCGACCAGGAGATCGGCACGATCGTCTATTATAGCCTGGCCTCGGGGTTCCTCACCGGCAAATACCGCTCCAAGGCCGATCTCGGCAAAAGCCAGCGCGGCGGCGGCATCGAGAAATATCTCGACAAGAAGGGCGAAGCGATCCTTGGCGCGCTCGACAAAGTCGCCAAGGCCAATAACGCGACGCCGGCCGAAGTATCGCTGGCCTGGCTCGTCGCCCAACCCGGCGTCAGCGCCCCCATCGCCTCGGCAACGTCGGTGGAACAGGTCAAGAGCCTCGCCAAAGGCGTAAGGTTGAAACTGTCGGAGAGTGATTTGCAGGCGCTGACTGCGGCGGGGAAGTAGCCGAACTGTCAGTCGTCACCCTCCCCCTTGCGGGGAGGGATCAAGGGAGGGGGGATGAGAGCCCTTATATCGGGGCTCATGCACCCCCTCCCAACCTCCCCCGTCGAGGGGGAGGTGCAGGTCAGTGGCTAACCCGCAGACCGGGAAATAAGCCTACCACTCAAAATCCGGCCCGTTCTCCCGGGCACCCAGCAAAAACACATCGGCCATCAACCGCAATGGCGCAGCGTCGACGTCGGTTTCGTGCCGATCCAGCAGCGTCGCGAAACGCTCATACATGGCGGCATATTCGTCGTCGCCATGCTGGAGCACCAGTTCGTCATTGACGCGCAGGCTCCGGCCGCCATTTTCGAGCTTGAGCACGTCGCCGGCCATGGTCTCGAAGCGGATGGTCCAGATTTCCCCGCTCTCTTCGAGCCAGTTGAACCCGGCCGAAAGGCTCGGCTTGTGCAATTGGCCGGACTTGAAGACGATCTCGACATCGACCGGGGTCTGCCGGTTGGCGGGGAAGGTCAGCTTGCTCGATTCCACAAAGACGGGGAACGGCATGACCTTGGTGAAGATGGACATGGCATTGATGCCGGGATCGCAGACGCCGAACCCGCCCGGCTCCCAGACCCAATCCTGGCCCGGATGCCATTTGCGCACGCTTTCGCGCCAGTCGATGCGCACCGACTTGACCCCGCTTTCGGCCAGGATATCGCGGGTGCGATCGACCGCGGCATTATATTGGGAATGCCAGGTCTGGTAGAGCACGCGCCCGAGCCGGCCGGCATAGGCGATGAGATCATCGAGTTCGGAAATCGTGGTGGTGGGCGGCTTTTCCATCATCACGTCCTTGCCGGCCTCGAGCGCCTCGCGGACATATTGATGGCGGATGCCCGGCGGCGTGCAGATCGAGACCAGCGAGATATCGGGCATGGCCGCATAAAGCTCGGCCGGGGTCTTGAAGACGGGCAGGCCATTATGGCCGAGGCCCCGGGTCGAGACGGTCGCAGCCAGTTCGAAATCCTCGGACCTGTCGATCACCGGCAGGTGCTGGTCCTGCGCGATCTTGCCCACACCGATGACGGCGATTTTGCGTTTGGCCATGTCTATCTCCCGAGCCGCATATGCGCGGGTGTTAGAGCAGAGAGCGGGGAAACCGCCAAGGCCTGCGGCAGCAAAAGTATGATTTTTTATGGAGCCTGTGCAGGCTCCCAGAGTTCGATCTGATTGCCCTCGGGATCATGAATGCGCGCGAAGCGGCCGGTTTCGGGCGTATCCCATTCCTCGGGCCGCGTTTCGACGGCGATGCCGGCATCGCGCAATTGGCTCATCATGCCATCGAGGTCATCGACGCGGAAATTGATCATCCATTGCTTGTCGGCGGGAAAATAGGTGCTCGATTGTTTGAATGGCGCAAAGACGGTGAGCCCGGCCGCCTGGTTCCACAGCTCGGTCACGCCGAGATGTTTTTCGTACCAGGCCGCAAGCGCCGCCGTATCGGTTGACCGGAAGAACATGCCGCCAATGCCCAGAACCTTCGCCATCGCCGCCTCCTAGCGGATCAGAATTGCCCGGAAGTCATTCACATTGGTGCCGGTCGGCCCGGTGACCAGCAGGTCCCCAATCGCGGCAAAGGCCGAATAGGCGTCGTTATTGGCCAGCGCTGCCAGCGGGTCGATGCCGGCATGGCGCAGCCTTGTGGCCGTAGTGCCATCGACGAAAGCGCCGGCATTGTCCTCGGAACCATCGATCCCGTCGGTATCGGCGGCCAGGGCGGTAATACCCTCGACGCCATCGATGGCGATGGCAAAGGCGAGCAGGAATTCGGCATTGCGCCCGCCCCGGCCTTTGCCGCGCAGGGTCACCGTGGTTTCCCCGCCCGACAGCAACACGACGGGCTTGGGAAAGGGGCGATTGCGGGCGGCGATTTCGCGGGCCATGGCGGCATGGACCTGGGCCACATAGCGCGATTCCCCTTCGATGGAATCGGAGAGAATGGCGGCCTCGATATTGTGTTGCCGGGCAAGATCGGCGGCCGCCTCCAGCGACAGGGCGGCCGAGGCGATGGTGCGCACGCTATTGCGGGCAAAGGCGGGATCGCCGGGCAAAGGCGCCAGATTATCCTCGCCGGTCAGCAGTGCCTGGGCGGCTTGTGGCAGCTCGAGCCGGTAGAGATTGGCATATTTGCGCGCCAGTTCCCGCGTTCCGGGCAAGGGAATGGTGGGGCCGGAGGCGACAATGGCCGGATCGTCGCCCGGCACGTCGGATACGACCAGCGTCGCTACCCGCGCCGGCGCACAATGGGCGGCCAGCCGCCCGCCCTTGATGGTTGAAAACTGGTTGCGGATGAGGTTCATCACCCCGATCGGCGCGCCGGACGCCAGCAGCGCCCGGTTGATGGCCTGTTCGTCGTCGAGCGTCAGCCCTGGCGCGGGCGCGGGCAGCAGCGAGGAACCACCGCCCGAGATCAGCGCCACGACGAGATCGTCATGGGAAAGGCCAGACACGGTTTCCATGATGCGGCGGGCGGCCAGGAATCCGGCCTCGTCGGGCACCGGATGGGCCGCCTCGACGATTTCGATGCGCTCGCAGCTTTCGCCATAGCCATAGCGGGTCACGACAAGGCCGCTGAGCGGGCCGTCCCAGGCCTGTTCAAAGGCCTTGGCCATTTGAGCGGAAGCCTTGCCCGCGCCGATGACCAGCGTGCGGCCAATAGGCTTGGGCGGCAGGTTGAGGCGCACGGCGAGAGCGGGCTGCGCCTTGGCCACGGCGGCCTGAAACAGGGACTGAAGGAAGGTGCGATCCATGGGCTGGGTTGCGACTCGATACGGCCAAGGGTAGGCCAAACAGGGGTGACGCAGCCATTTGGGGCTGTCGGCGGCCCAGTGTCAAACGACAGACATAGATTATCGATAGCGGCACGCCGACAAGGGAATGAAAAGAGGCTCTGAATGACTGAACGATTCGCGATTTATTTCGCCCCGCCGGCCACCGGAAGCCTCTGGGAACGCGCCGCAACCTGGCTGGGGCGCGATGCCGCCGATGGCGATACATTCGACGGACCGGTTGCCGGCATCGACCGCACGCGCCTGCTCAACCTCACCCAATCGGCCAATCGCTACGGTTTTCACGCCACCATCAAGGCGCCGATGCACTTGGCCGATGGCACGACCGAAGCCGATCTGCGCGCTGCGCTGACCCGCTTTGCCGCCGAGCAATCGCCCTTCAGCCTGGGCCGGCTGAAGCTGGCTTCGCTCGATGGTTTTCTGGCGCTGGTGCCGGAAGAAGCCAATGAGACCCTCCAGGATTTTGCCGCCCATGTGGTGGAAAATTTCGAGCTGTTCCGTGCGCCGATGAGCGTCAAGGACCGCGCCGCCCGCGTCGGCAAGGGGCTGAGCGAGCGGCAGGTGGAGCTGCTCGATGGCTATGGCTATCCCTATGTGTTCGAGCAATTCCGGTTCCACATGACGCTGACCGACCGGCTCGGCGCCGAGGACGCCAATGATATTGCCAAGGCGGCCAATACCTGGTTCGCCCCGGTATTGGACGACATCCTGGTCATCGATAGTCTCTCGCTGTTCATCGAGCCGGAAAAGGGCCGCCCCTTCCGCCGCCTGGCCGAATTCCCGCTGGGAGGCAATGGCTGATGGGCGCCGAGGTTTTTCGCAATGCCAGGATCGTGCTGGCCGATACGGTGATCGAGGGCAGCGTCGCCATCGAGAATGGCGTGATCACCGCCATGGATAGCGGCGTCAGCCAAATCGGCGAGGACTTTGAGGGCGATTACCTCATGCCGGGCCTGGTCGAACTGCATACCGACCAGCTGGAAAGCTATTACCGGCCCCGGCCCGGCGTGTTCTGGGACCCCCTGGCCTCGCTCCATGCCCATGATGTGCAGATCGCCGGCTCGGGCATTACCACGGTGTTCGACGCGGTGCGGATCGGCTCGGATTTCGACATGCCGACAATGGGCGAACATGTCGACAAGCTCGTCGGCGCCATTCATGCCGGGCGCGCAGGCGGATGGTTGCGGGCCGAGCATTTCGTCCATTTGCGCTGCGAATTGCCCAGCCACGATCTCGTGCCGCAATTTGAAACCTATGCGGCCGATCCGGCGACGCGCCTTGCCTCGGTGATGGACCATACGCCCGGGCAGCGGCAATTCTGCTCGCTGGAAGACTATAAGCGCTTCTACAAGGACAAGATGGGCCGCACCCAGGAAGAGCTCGATCTCTATATCGCGGCGCGCCTCAGCGAACAGGCGAAATATTCGGCCGCCAACCGGCAGACCATCGTCTCGCGCGCGGCAGAGCTGGGCCTGCCCCTCGCCAGCCATGACGATGCCACACTCGCCCATGTCGAAGAGGCCATGGCCGATGGCGTCGCCATTGCCGAATTTCCCACGACGCTCGAAGCCGCCGCCGCAGCCCATGATGCAGGGCTTGCAATCCTGATGGGCGCGCCGAACGTCGTGCGCGGCAAGTCGCATTCGGGCAATATCTCGGCGACCGATCTGGTGCGGGCGGGGCTATTGGATATTTTGAGTTCCGATTACGTGCCCTTTGCCCTGCTGCAGGCGGTTTTCGTGCTGCCCGAGCGGGTGGACGGGTTTAGCCTCGCCCAGGCGCTGGCCATGGTCACGCTCAATCCGGCCAGGGCCGCGGGGCTCGATGATCGGGGGCAGATCGCCATCGGCAAAAGGGCCGATCTGGTGCGGGTGCGCAAATCGGGGCCAATGCCCGTGGTGCGCGCGGTTTGGCGGGAAGGGCAAAGGGTCGGCTGACATATGTGCCGGTCACCGCCGGAAGCCTTCGTCATGGCGCTGCGGCAAATCGCGGCGCAGTGAACCTCTTGGGCGCTAACGCGTTGTATCTGCATCATTAGCGTCAGACGTCGGGAGTTTTCATGAGTCGCAATGGTCTTTATGCCGTGATCGCAGTCTTGCTGGTCGCGGTGGCGGCATTTGCCATCTATACCTATCAGCAGCAGAACCGGCCGGGCGTCGAAGTGCGGCTGGACGAACAGGGGATTTCCATCGATGGCAATGGCTAGCGGGCACGATACTGCGCCCCTGCGCGACAGCCTCCTCGCCACGCTGGCGCGCGAGCTCGACCGGCAAGGGGTCAATCGCGTCGATGTCGCGGCTTTGGCCGACGCGGTGCTGATCGCCATCGAAACGCCCATGCCTCCGGCCGATGAAGGCAAGCGTCCCGAGGACCTCAACGCCACCAATGACGATTAGACCCAAAACAAAAGGCATTCCCATGGATTGGGAATGCCTTTTCTGTTTGCGGTTTTCTTGAGCTGAATTCAGGCCGCGTCGTCGCTGCCCTTGCGGACGGCCTGGGACACGGCGAAATGCGCCTTTTCGACGGTTTCGAAATGCTGGCCATCGATGGCGAAGGCCGGCAGACGGACGGCGAGGAAGCGATAGCCGGCTTCATGCGGCACGACGACGCCCAAAGGCTCGCCGGCCACTTCAATGACAATTGGCTTGTGGGCCTTGGCCCGATCTAGACTGTTTTCCTGCATCAGTGGATGCTCCACTTGGCGTCGACTCATTCACCACCCTGGCGGCTGGTCCTTGTGGACCACCGGGGTGAATCGGCAACGCTGGGGTTCTATCGAGAGTTTGAGACGAGGTTGTGACGAGGGGTCACATTCGTTTGGAGCGACAGATCCGTTGCCAGCGTTTTGAGGCTTGCATGGAGAGACGTACATTCGCGCAGCCAGCATGGATGGTGAAGGTATTGAATGATGTCATCTTCAGTCCTCTCCTGCAGGGTGAACGATAGGGCCGCCGGGGCTTGCCAGCGGTGAAGGCAAGATAGGAGCGTTCGATGCCAATTTCCAGCCCGGCCAGGCCCATAGAATGACGATTTCTGAAAAAAGCCTGCTCGACTTTCGGCGGATAACGAAAACTGGGGTGATTTTGTCATATTATGACAGGGCCATGACACACAAAGCGCCTGGCTTGCAGTATCGGCGACAATCTGGTGTTGTCCGCCCCTGATGTGACCGCCGCCCGCTCGCGCGGCCAAGAGGGATGCTGCGTGCCCGACGAGGAATTACCGGCCAAGGCAAAGCGCGGCGTCAAGCCATCGGGCAAGCCGACGCTCAAGACCATTGCCGAATTGACCGGCTTTGCCGTGACCACGGTATCGCGGGCACTCAACAATGCGCCCGAACTGGCCCAGGACACCCGCGACAAGGTGCAGAAGGTGGCCGCCGAAATCGGCTACCTGCCCGACCGCGCCGCCCTGCGCCTCAAGACAGGGCGCACCAATGTGCTGTCCCTGGTGCTCGAGCCGGACGAGCAGATCTATGGTTTTGGCACCTCCATCGTCAGCGGGCTGACCGAGGCCATGCGCAATACGCCCTATCACCTGGTCATCACGCCGCTCTTCCGCAATGTCTCGCCGATGGACCCGATCCGCCACATCGTGCGCAATCGCATGGCCGATGGGGTGATCTTCTCCAAGACCGAGATTTTCGACGAGCGGGTCCGATTCCTGCTCGACAATGACTTCCCCTTTATCAGCCATGGCCGCAGCCGCTGGCCGCAGACTCACCCCTGGGTCGATTTCGACAATGAGGCTTTTGCCTATGGCGCGGTCAAGCGCCTGGTGCAAAAGGGCTGCCGGCGGGTGTCCATCGTCCTGCCCGATAGCGCCCTGACCTATACCGAGCATCTCAAGGCCGGCATTGCCCGGGCGGCGGGGGAAGCGGGCATCGAGCATGAATTTGCCGCCGACATTAATCTGGGCAGCCCCACCGACGCCATCCGCACCCATGTCGCCAAGCGCGCCCGCCGCCCCGATGGCGGCCCAGACGGCTATGTCTGTGCTTCGGAAATTTCGGCGCTGGCCGTAATCGGCGCGCTCAACGAAGCCGGCAGGACAGTGGGTCAATCGGCCCATGTGGTCACCAAGCAGGCCTCCCAGCTTTTCGCCCAGTTCCAGCCTGGCGCCGAAACCGTGTTCGAGGACTTCACCAAGGCCGGCCATAGCCTGGGGACATTGCTGCTGCGGCGGATCGGCGGGGAGAGTGCGGACAATCTCTCCGCGCTCGATGCGCCAAGGTTTGATTGGGACTAGGTCAGTCCTCAAGAAGACCTCATGGTGAGCCTGTCGAACCACGAGGTCGAGCGAGTGGAGGCCCGGGTGCCACGACCTCGTCCTTCGACAAGGATGAGGTCTACTCAGCTAGGTCCTACCGCAACCACCCCTTGGGGCTGGGATGCAATTCCATCTGCCCGTCTTTCGTGGCCTCGTCGATCTGGGCGACCTCTTCCGCGCTCAGCTCCAGATTATTCAGCACACCCAGATTATCCTTGAGCTGCTCGAGCGTGCGCACGCCGACCAGCGCCGAGGTCATTTCCTTGCGCCGCAGCGCCCAGCTCAGCGCCAGTTGCACCATGGATTGCCCCCGCGCTCGCGCAATGGCGCCCAGCTTATCGACGGCTTCGAGCACGCGCGGCTCGACATGGCTAGCCCGGAGCGTGGTATTGCTGGAGGCCGCGCGGGTGCCTTCCTTGGCGCCGGTATTATACTTGCCGCTCAGCACGCCCTGCGCCAGTGGCGAGAAGGCGATGATGCCGATGCCAAGCTCGCCACAGGCATCGATCGTATGGTCATTCTCGATCCAGCGATTGAGCACGGAATAGCTGGGCTGATGGATGGTCGTCGCCACGCCCATTTCCTGCAGAATCCGGTGGGCTTCCCGCGTTTCGGCCTCGGGATAGCTCGAAATCCCCACATAAAGCGCCTTGCCCTGCCGCACCACCTGGGCCAGCGCGCCCATGGTTTCCTCGAGCGGGGTATTGGGATCGTAGCGGTGGGAATAGAAGATATCGACATAGTCGAGCCCCATGCGCCTGAGGCTCTGGTCGAGGCTGGCGATGAGATATTTGCGGCTGCCGAATTCGCCATAGGGGCCGGGCCACATATTGTAGCCAGCCTTGGTCGAGATGATCAGCTCATCCCGATAGGGCCGGAAATCGCGCGCCATGACCTGGCCGAACAGCTCTTCGGACGAGCCGGCCGGCGGCCCATAATTATTGGCGAGATCGAAATGGGTAATGCCAGCGTCGAAGGCATGGCCCAGGATTTCCATGGCGCCGGGATAGTCTCGCGTGCCGCCGAAATTCTGCCAGAGCCCCAGGCTGATGATCGGCAGCTTCAGCCCCGAACGGCCCGAATGGCGATATTGCATGCTGTCATAGCGCGCCGGATCGGCCCGATAGGTCATGACGTCCTCCTGATAGTTTGTTCCTAAGCGGCGCGCTCAGATGACGGTCGCCCCCGTGCTTGGGGCATCGTCTCATATGAAAATCACAGCTGTTTGCGTGGTAGCGTTCACCACATCCGTCTATTTTGCATTCAAGCAACCAAAGCGTTGCAAATGGGTGGTTGCCCTTCAACCCCGTTTTCTCGATCAGAAGTTGGTTGTGTTGGTTCGCTTCGCCGACTACTGCCATTGTTTGACCTAACCGCAAGTAGACATATTTGTACCGTGCCCCAAGCTGATCAACCATACAAGGTGATGGCGATCTATAAATTCGCCGACCTGCCCGACTGCGCCGAATTGCAGCCAAGGCTTGCCAAATTCTGCTGCGGGCGGGGGATCAAGGGCACGCTGATCCTGGCGCCCGAGGGCATCAATGGCACGGTGGCCGGCACGGAAGAGGCCATCGACGCGCTGGAACACTATCTCCTCGCTGGCCCCGATTTCCGCACCCGCCTTTCCGGCGCAGAAATCAAATTCTCGACCGCCAGCGCCATGCCCTTCCTGCGCATGAAGGTGCGCCTCAAGCCCGAAATCGTCACCCTGCGGGCACCCGAAGCCAATCCGGCCAAGGCAGTGGGCACCTATGTCGAACCGGAAGACTGGAACGCCTTGATCGAGCGCAATGACGTGGTGCTGGTCGATACGCGCAATGACTACGAAGTGGGCCTGGGCACGTTCCAGCGCGCGCTCGACCCGGCAACCAGGAGCTTTACCGAGTTCAAGGACTATGTCGAAACCCATCTCGATCCCGCGCGGGACAAGAAGGTCGCCATGTTCTGCACCGGCGGCATTCGCTGCGAGAAGGCGTCGTCTTACCTCTTGAGCAAGGGTTTTGAGGAAGTGTTCCACCTCAAGGGCGGGATTCTCAAATATCTCGAAAAAGTCCCCGAGGATCAAAGCCGCTTTGCCGGGGAATGCTTCGTCTTCGACGAGCGTGTCTCGGTCGGCCATGGCCTGGTCGAAGGCGACGCCACGCTTTGCCGCGCCTGCCGCCATCCGCTGACCGCAGCCGATCGCGCCGACCCGGCCTATGCCGAGGGCGTCAGCTGCCCTCATTGCATAGCGGATACGGCCAAGCATGCCGCCGCCGCCGAGCGGCAAAAGCAGATGGACCTCGCCAAAAAGCGCGGCGCCGCACATATGGGCGATGACGCCGCCGCGGCCGCCACCCGGGCCAAGGAGCAAAAGCGCCAACGCGCCGAAGCCTCGCGCCAGCGCAATGCTGAGTCCTCGTAAACCGCTTTTCCATCACAAGAGCCAATGCTAGTCTCGATTTCAGCGTAATAATCGACCGACCGCATAAGCATTCCCGATGGACCTCGACCAGCTTCGCACTTTCGATCGCATCGTCCGCGACCAGAGTTTCACCAAGGCCGCCGCCTATCTCCACATCACCCAGGCCACCGCCTCGATGCGCATCCGCGCGCTTGAGCAGCTTTTGGGCGTGACGCTGTTCCAGCGCGGCCGCACCGTGACGCTGACCGATCAGGGCATGACCTTCCTGCCCTTTGCCCGCCGTATTATCGGCACGGCCCAGGAGGGCCGCGAGGCGCTGCGCCGGGTGGAACGCGGCCGCATCGCCATTGCCTCGCTGCGCAGCCTGGTCTCCCCGCTCATCACCGAGCCGCTGCTGCGCTTTCAACAGAAATATCCCGGCGTCGATGTGGTGGTGAATGAAGGCCGCCAGGCTCAGATCGCCGCCATGCTGCATGAGCGGGACGTCGAAATGGGCATATTGTGCTGGCCCAATATCGATCCGCTGATCGTCGATCTCGTCCCGCTGGTCATCATGCGCGAACGCGTGCCGCTGGTGGTAGCGCCCGAAATCGCCGCGAAACTGCCGTCCCGTCCCAGCATCGAGGACGTACTGGCCCTCGTCCCCCGCGTCATCTCGCTACGCTGGTGGCAGGCCGAGCCCGAAACCGCCGCCGCCCTGGTGCGGTTGGCCAAAACCAGTGTCGAACTCCCCACCGGCCCGGCCAGGCGCCTCGCCATCAAGGGCGAGGGGCTGGGCTTCTTCGTCAATTCGGCGGTGGCCGACGATATCGCGGCCGGAAGGCTGGTGGAAATCGCCCCGCCCGATTTCGAGCCGCTGCACCGCGACACCGCCATGGTCGTCCGCTCGCTGGCGGCGCTCGACCGCGACATGCTGGCCGATTTCATCGCCGAAATCGCCCTGGAATGCGCCGAGATCGGCGTCATCCTCGACAACCGCCTGGCGACGCTGGGCGACAAGGTTGCCTAGAGGCTAGGCGCTGCCGATCAATATACCCGCCGCGAAGACCAGCGAGCCGCCCAGTACGACCTGCATGACCGCCCGCCAGAACGGGGTTTGCATGTAGCGGTTCTGGATGAAGGCGATGGCCCAGAGTTCGATCAACACGATGACAATGGCCAGGGCGGTCGCCGTGAAGAAATCGTGGATCAGATAGGGCAGAGCATGCCCCAGCCCGCCGACGGCCGTCATGATGCCGGCCGCCAGCCCGCGTTTGACGGGCGAGCCCCGCCCGGTCAGCTTGCCATCATCAGACGCCGCTTCGGTAAAGCCCATGGAAATGCCGGCACCAATCGCCGCGGCCAGACCGACCAGAAAAGTCTGGTGCGTATCGCCGGTGGCAAAGGCGGCGGCAAAGACCGGCGCCAGGGTCGAGACCGAGCCATCCATCAGCCCGGCCAGGCCCGGCTGCACATAGGTCAGAACGAACTGGCGATGGTTTTCGCTTTTTTCGACGTCGCGCCCCTCGGCGCCCAGCACCGCCTCGTCGATCCGGTCGGCGGCATCGGCATGGCGGCGCTCCTGCGCAGCCAGATCCCCCAACAGCTTGCGCGTGCCGGCATCGCTGACCTGCTTGGCCGCCTCCATGTAAAAACGGTAGGCGCCCTCCTCCATCTCCCAGACCTGCTGGCGCACCGCTTCAAGCGTGAGGTTCTTCAGCAGCCAGATCGGCTTGCGGTTGATGAAGCCGCGCACATGCTCGCGCCGGATCGGCACCAGTCTCTTGCCGAAGCGCTCGACATAGAGATCGAGCAGGCGGCGGCGATGCTCATCCTCCTCGGCGGCCATGCCCTCGAATAGAGCGGCCGAGCCGGGATAGGTCGGCGCCAACCGCGTGGCAAATTCGGAATAGATGCTGCCATCCTCCTCCTCTGCCGCCACCGCCAAAGCCAGGATTTCGCGTTCGGAGAGGCTCGAAAAAGAGCGGCGGGTATCGGGCAGTAGGGAAAACATGACGCGATCTCGTTTAGAATGGTTCTAAACATTGTCTAGAACCATTCTAAACTGAAGGCAAGCGCCTGAACGTTTTCAGGTCAGCATGGATTGCTGCGCGAAGATTGCCGCCATGGCCCCGCTTGAGGTCGCCAGGGTCACGCTGGCCATGGGATTGGCCAGGTCGCCGGCGGCATAAATGCCTTCCATCGAGGTTTGCCTGCGATCATCGGTCTTGAGGTAAACGCCCAGTGGCGCCTCGACCGTTTCCAGCCCCAAAGCGGCATGGAGGCTGGCGGAGGGCTGATTGCGCGGATGCGCGAACAGCACATCGACCGAGGCCGTGCGGCCGGTATCGAGATGGATCGCGCTCAAACGGCCATTGTCATGGGTGATGCGTTCCAGCCTGCCATCGATCACCGGCACATTGCGCCGCGCCAGATCGGCCCGCGCCGCGGCATCCAGCTCGTGCCCATCGGCAAAGAGGGTCAGCTTGTCGGTCCAGTCGCCGAATAGCGACACGGCATGCAGCGCCTGCGGGCCGGAATAAACCAGGCCCCAATGCTGCCCCGCCACTTCAAACCCATCGCAATAGGGACAGGGCACGATCGACTTGCCCCAGCATTCGGCAAAGCCGGGAATGGCCGGGAATTGGTCGGCCACGCCATAAGTCAGCAGCAGGCGCCGAGCCTTCAGCGTTTCACCATCATCGGTGAGGACGGAAAAGTCGTCAACCAATCCACTTATGCTGTCGGCCCGCACATTGAGCAGGCGCACCGTCGGATAACGCTCCAGCTGCTGGCGTGCCGCAGCCAGGATGTCGGCGGGCGGCTTGTGGTCATGGCCGAGCAGGCCATGGGAATGGGCGGCATAGCGATTGCGGGGCAGGCCGGTATCGAGCACGGTGACCTTGCGGCGCGCCCGGCCCAATTGCAGGGCCCCGGCCAGGCCGGCAAAGCTGCCGCCAATAATTATGACATCATCCATTGCGATGAGCTCCAGGTTGCGTGCTGCCAGAGGCGTGCCATGGCCGCTTGCGGACAGCATCAGCAGGGCCGGCAGCGATGGCATTCGGATTTCATGTAACTTTATTTGTTACATTATATTCCGGGAGTCAAGGCAGGTTCCGTCAGTGACGATTTGCAGATAGGATCGGCCAAGTTTTGTGTCGGAGTATTCCATGAAGATTTCCCTGGCTGCCCTGCTGCTGCTCACCGCCACCTCGGCGGCCCTTGGCTTCGACGGGCGGACGCAGGGGATCATCGACCATTACAAGCCCGGCAAGCTGATCAGAATCGCCGATGTCGGCCATCTCATGGGCGCCAGCGAGCGCTGGTGCTATCGAGAGGAAGCGGGGACATGCGACTGGTCGGACATCTATCTCGATGTCGGCAAGAGCCAGGCCGAATTCGAGATCGGCAATGCCTGGAACGAGGATATCGACATCGCCTTCACCGATCGCGGCACGTTCCGCGACGGGCGCTATATCTGCGAAACCGGCATGGACTGGGTGCCCTCGGTCCGTGCCACCAGGCGCTCGGATGGCAGCGTCATCGGCGGCCGCGAACTGGCCCAGCTCAAAGCCGAAATCCTGAGCCGCAGGGACCAGGACACCCAGGATTGCTTTGACTATCTCTTCGTTTCCGCCGATGCGGAGAACCAGACCGTTACCCTGACGCAACGCCAATATGTCGACGACACGCACGACGCCAGCCGCGACGCAGAAGTAACAATCCATTTCGACCAAGCCGCAGCACAGGCCCTCACCTATCGCTGGTGAGACGCAAGTGAGCCACTCCAGACCATTGCCTGTTTTGATCGCTGCCGCGCTCGCCTGGTGCACCCTTGTTGCCGGCCTGACCCTGCCAACTTTTGCGCCCGAAATTTCCAACACCGCGATATTGGCGTTGATGGGCTTTGCCTTGCTTCACCTGGTCTGGGTGCCGGAGCGCCGGCAATTGCTGGGCCACCCAGCAAGCTGGATGCCATTGCTGGCGGGCCTGTTGCTGTTCATCGCTTTCAGCATGACCGCAAAATCACCGCTGCATGTGGCAGCGTTTCTGGCTCTGATCCATCTCTACATGGTCGCGCCCGTGGCTGGCCTGCTAAACCGGCTCGGGACGGGGTTGACCTTGGATCGCATCGGGCTGCTCGCGCTCGCCGGAACGGCTGGCGGTTTCGCCGCAGCGGCGATTGACGTGTTCATCTTTGGCTCGACCCGGGCCGGGCTGGTCAACAACCCGATCCATTTGGCCAGTTTGGGTCTCGTCTGCGGCTTTGTCGCCCTGATTGGTCTGTGGGGTACCAGCCGGCTACGCGCGGCCTTTTTGCTCGGTCCCCTGCTTGGCATTGCCACCGTCTACCTGACGGAGTCTCGCGGACCGATTATTGGAGCTGCACATATGCTGCTCGTGGCGGGTATCGCCATTTGTGCAAGCTGGCTTCCACCGCAAAGGGCGCGATGGGTTATTGGCGGAGTGCTCATCACGATGGCATTAGCCGTAACCCTTCTATTGGCTATAGAAATGACCGGCCATTTGACGCCATTTGCCGGAATGATGGCTTTCATACGATCCGAGATCGTCGTCGACAGCTCCACGATTGAACGCCTTGTGATGTACCAGTCTGCGCTCAACGCATTTCTCGCCTCGCCATTTGTGGGCTATGGGCTGATTGATTATCCTGCGGCTGCGGCGGCCCATGCGCCTCCAGGCGTGGCCTTTCCGCTTTACTCACACCTCCACAACGATCTCGCCGACTTCGCCGTCGCCGGAGGCGTCTTTGGCCTGGTCGCCTATGGATTGTTTCTGCTTGCTCCGCTCGTGGGCGCGTTCCGGGCACAAGGTCCCTTGCGCATCCCCCTGCTTTATCTAGGCGGGGTCACGACGATTGGCTATTTTTCGATGGGAATGACCAACGCAGTTATTGGCTTGCGCTGGATGGACATAGTATTGGCAAGCGTGCTGGCGCTCATTGTGACGCTGTCCAACCGTTCGCGAGGAGCCCGAGTTTGAGCGCCATCCATATCGCTTTGACTTTCGACGACAATTTCTGGGCCCCGGCCTATGCCACGATGCGTTCGGTATGCCTCTTCACCAAGCGTCGCAGCGACCTGGTGTTTCATCTTTGCCACCGCACGCTGACGCCGGAGCATACCAGCGATCTCAAGGCGATCGAGGGCGAGTTCGGCGTCACGCTGGTCTGGCATGATCTGGACGGTTCGGAACTGTTCCGCGATGTCGCCGCCCGCATGCCGGTCAACAAGCGGCTGAGCAATATCGTCTATGCGCGACTGATGATCGACCGGCTGATCGGCCCCGATGCCGAACGCGTACTTTATCTCGATTGCGATATGCTGGTGCGCGACAATATCGAAAAGCTCTACGATATCGACATGGAAGGTTTCGCTATCGCCGCAGTGCGCGACTCGATCGGCGCCTTCATCACCGGCGGGCGGGACCTGCGCAACAACCGCGATATCCTTGATCCCGCCGACACCTATTTCAATGCCGGCATGGTGCTGATCGACACCGCCAAATGGCGCGAGGCCGATATTATCGGGCGGCTGGAACAGGCGCTCAAGGACGGAATCATGGCCCGGATCTATTACGACCAGGATTTCCTCAACCTGGTGTTTCAGCACAATTGGCTGCAATTGCCCTGGCGCTGGAACACGATCGATGCCCGCCATGCCCATGAGGGGCTCAATCCCGCCATCCTGCACTATACGGGGGAAGCCAAGCCCTGGGGCATTTTCTCGGGCATGCTGCAAAGCGTGGCCTTCGCCCGGCTCTATCGGCATGTCATGACCAATGAGCTCTTCTATCGCTTCGCCCGCCACCGCTGGAAGCGCTGGTGGAAGAAGAAACTGGGCCTGGGCCGCTAGCTGTAGCGGATACCTTCTCTGCGGCACAGTTCCGCCAAGGCACTGCCGGCGTCCGGGGCGGGCAGACCGGCGCGCCCCCGATCAGTCAACTGGCTGCGCCAAAGATGAACCGCGAGCGTTTTCGCACCAACCGCAGAATCAATGCTTGATCCGGCGCGCATCAATGCGGGAATCGCCTCGTAAGGCACGGGATAGAATACCGCCTCGTCCTGTACCCAGGCCAGCAGGTCGCGCTGCTTCATGAAATGGGTCAGGGCAAAAGGTCCCGTGGCACCAAACTGCATGTGCTCGGGGGGGACGCGATCGCCCAGCAGCCGGCGCAGGGCCACTTCAAGGCGACGCCCAAAAGGCAGATGCGGCTCAAAGAGCGGTCGTCTGTCCAGCCCGAATACGCTCAGCAGATCATCAAGCAAGGGAGCATCGGGCGGCATCATCAGGATGGCATTGTTGACCGATCCGGACCGCTCATAGCCCATGACATAGGCAGGAAGATCGGCAAAGGGTCTGACGCAATAGACATCTAGATCGGAATAAAGCCCGCGGCCCTGCTTCAGCAGGCAAAGCCGGAAACGGTCGGAGAAGACACCGGGTGTTCCCTTTCCCTTGTAGAACACCATCTGATCGAGCGGCAGAATTTCACTCGCATCCCGAAGCACGATATTGTCCGGGGCGCCCACAATTGGGGCATAGGCATAGATCTCGACATTATGGCCCTGGCGCTGGAACGAAGCGATGGACAGCGCTTCGAGCCAACTCATCGGGCCATGCCAGAAGCTGACGATCGTGGGCAGGCTCATCGCTTATTTTCCGTGCCGAACACGTCAGCGAAGGTCTTGATCATCAAGGGGTCCCGCACATGCAGCTTGGGGTCAAATACGATTTTTTCGGTGCGATCCCAGTACCAGGACCGCGATATGCCGATGAAATGATAGCCATAAAAGGTATCCGACGAGCCCGATAGGTTGAGCCAACCCTTAACCTGGTGGGTCCAGGGCTGCGCCCGCCAGCTGGCAAAAAATGCCCGTCCCGGCGCCAATGCCCATTTCTTGCCGCGGTCACGGGCGGCGATGCCTTTTTTGCGGATAACAAACTGGCTGTGCAGGGGCGGGCCGGATTCGTCGCGAGCGTTCAGCACCCAGACCCGGTTGAAGCGCAGCAGCCCAAACGGGGAGCGCTCGACCGCCTTGAACACCGATTTGCGAAACGGCGAAAACACCAACTCATCCACATCGACATTGAGGATGGAGCGTGCCTGCATGGCATATTTGCGCAGGAATTGCGTGAATTTCGGCGGCTGAGCAAACATGGCCCAATGGCCACCGAATTTGTGCCCGGTGAAAACATCGTACATGGAGCCGAACGGATATAGCCAGGGGATGACCAGGAACTTGGCCAGCCCCTCGACCCCTGCCAGGGTCGCGCGCAGCTCGTCCAGCGTATAGTCGGACGAGCCATTGTCATAGACCACCGCGGCAGTCGCCCCATGCTCAACTACATAGAAGCGGGCCCAGTCGGCGATCCATCGCAAATCATTGTTCTTATTGATAGTGAAAATGACCCGATCGCCCTTGAGCGCGGCGCTGCGATTGGGCTCGATGGGCACTTCGAAATGCTGGTCGCCAAAGGCAAAGGCCAAATGGGTGTCGCTTTGCGGAAGGGTGACGCGCAGAATCTCAGCCTGGACACCGTGATGGATTTTCGGCCTGGCACGCGCACCGGAGGGGCGGCCTTCGATAACCATGGCATCGATCAATGGTGCCAGGTTCAGCGCCATAGGCCCGATCAGGTAGACATGCCTGCCAGTATGATCGCGAAACACGTCATAAAACACCGCCCAGTCGTCGAAGCGCTCGTAAAAACTGGGCGGACGCTCAAGCTCCGGCCCCAGCGGAAGACGCCGCAGCGATCCGGTTTCGGACAAGAGCACAGATGAGGACGCGGCAAGCGTCGCGTCGGCGGAGGCGAGGTCGATGGCCATGCCGTGCCAATAGCCTACCTGTCCCCATCAGGCCAGAGCCAACCTTCTATTGCTGCTGGCTGGCGAGCCAGGCGGCATCGGGTTCGATGGGGGTGATGATATCGAGCAGGATGCCATTGGGGTCGGCGGCGATGAAGTGGCGCTGGCCGAAGACTTCGTCGCGCAGGGGCTGGGCGATGGGGATGCCGGCAGCGAGGAAGCGGATGTGTTCGGCTGCCGCATCCTCCACCTCAAAGCTCAGCAGCAGGCCCGACGTCGGTTTGCGAGAGATTTCGGGAATGGTGTCATGGTCATAGGCGATGACGGCCAATTCGATATGCTCCCGGCTTTGCGAGCGCAGATGCACATACCAGTCGCTGTCGAAGACGCGGGTAAAGCCGAGATTATGTTCGTAGAAGGCGGCCGTGGCTTCCACATCGGGCACCAGCAGCAGCGGATAGAGGCCCAGCATTTTCATCATGATCTTTGTCCTTGTGTCTCGCCGATAAAAAATACAATCTGTTTGTAATATTCATCTAACATACAGGCTGTACGTATGCAAGAGCGCCGGACACAGGCTGAAAGACGCAGCGGAACCCGCGCTGCCCTGGTGAGCGCCGCCCGCGCGCTCTTTGCGCAAAATGGCTATGCCGCGACCGGCACGCCCGAGATCGTCAAGACGGCCGGGGTGACGCGCGGCGCGCTTTATCATCACTTTGCGGACAAGGCCGCGCTCTTTGCCACGGTGGTCGAGGAAGAGCACATGCTATTGGCCATGGCGATCAACGCCGCCGCCGAGGGCGATGACGAGCCGGGGCCGGTCAAGGCCTTGATCGCCGGCGGGGATGCATTTCTCGATGCCATGCAGGAGCCGGGCCGACGGCGCATCCTCCTGGTGGATGCGCCGGCTGTGTTGGGCCGGGCGGAACTGGACGCGATCGATGGCCGCCATGGCCTGCGCACCCTGGTCGAGGGCGTGACGGCCGCCATGGAGGCTAAGGCGATCCGCGAGCTACCGGCCCTGCCGCTGGCGCATTTGCTCAATGCCCTGTTCGACCGGGCGGCGCTGGCGCCGCCGGAGGAGGTCGGCGACTATCGCAAGGCCATCAAGGCGCTGATCCGCGGCCTCAAGATCTAGCCTCTTCAAGCTGCTCGACCCGAGCGGCCAATTGCTGCAGGGCGGCAATCAGCGGGGCGATGAAGGCCTCGTAGCGCAGGCCCTCTTCGCTCTCGGGATCAGCGGGATCGGCCTTCACATGGCCGGCAAAATCCTTGGAGCCCGCCTTCTCAAGGGCTGATTTCACCTCCTGCGCCAGCAGGCCATAATGGGTGCGGCGGCCGGGTCGCGCAACGCCCTCCTCCATGCCACCGGCAATCCAGCGATATTTCACCGGATTGAGCGCTAGGATGAAATCGAGCCCGAGATCGCTTGGCGCGATATCGGTCTTTTGCCGCGCGTCCGACGTCTGGATCGTACCCGTTGCCGACCAGATTGAGGCCCAGCGCGCGCCGCTGGCGCCCAGCGTCACCGCATTGTCGCCGGCCGGTCGCACCGAGGCGGCAAAGCTCGTCACCCCGCTCGCCGCATCCACGGTCACGGCATTGATCCAGCTTGAACCATTGGCGCTGACCTTGAGCCGCCAGTGATCGTCGCCCGCCAGCCCCATTTCGGCGCGGCCCGACCAATTGGTCTGGTAGAGCAGGCTTGCCGTATCGCCGGCAGCGGCCTTGTTGAGCTTGAGCTGATGGCCATTGCCGGCGTGATTGAGCAGGGTGGCGGCGCTTGAGACCGCGAGGCGATTGGTGGCGTCGGCCGAGGTATTGATGCCCAATTGCGCCAGGCCCGCGCCGAGCGAGGCCAGCGGCGCCCAGGCCCCGGCGTCAAAGACGCAGAAAGTACGGTCGGCTTTGACATAGACCTGCCAGCCTGCAGCCGGATCGTAGAACAGCCAGGCGCCGGATTGGAATACGGCGATTTCATTGGCATGGCCTGACCATGCGCCAGTAGCCGCAGCCGGCACGATATAGCCCTCCCCGGCCAGAGGGCTCGTCGGCGGCGTCGCCAGAGTGCGGCTTTCGACAATGGGCTGCACCAGCGCATCGAGCGCCTGGATCGCCTCATTATGCGTCACGTGTTTCTGGGCCTGTTGCGGCATGATGAGAGGCAGCGAGAGGCGCGGGCTTTGATCCATGGGAAACTCCTTTGCCGGCCAGTCTAGGCTGGCCGGCAAAGGCGGGGATAAGCCGAAGAGATCGGGGCCTAGACCGCCGCCGCCAGCGGCGAAGGCCGCCGCATGGTGGTGACGATAAAGGTCACGATAAAGGTCGCCGACATCAGCAGCACGATGGTGGGCGCCGGCGCGCTGTCGATGAAGAAGCTGGCATAGATGCCCACCAGCGAGCAGGTCACCGATACGGCTGACGCAATCAGCATCATGGGCGCAAAGCGCTTGGATATGAGATAGGCGATAGCCCCCGGCGCCACCAGCAGCGCAATGACCAGCACGATGCCGACCGCCGTCAGCGCCGCAACAATGGTCAGCGAGAGCAGCGCCAGGAGCCCATAATGCAGCACGCGCACTGGCAGGCCGATCGCCCCGGCCTGTTGCGGATCGAAGGTGAAGAGCAGCAGGTCGCGCCATTTGGCGAGCACGATCACCGTCACCACGACGGCGATGATCCCGGTCTGGACCAGGTCGGGAATGCTGACGCCCAGAATGTCACCGAAGAGGATGTGATCGAGATGCACATCGGTGCGGATCGAGGTGTAGAGCACGATGCCGAGGCCAAAGAGGCCCGAAAACACCACGCCCATCACCGTATCTTCCTTGATGCGGCTATTTTCCTTCAAATACCCCACCGAGAGCGCGCAGCCCATGCCGGCGGCAAAGGCGCCCACGCCGAGCGGCAGGCCGACGATATAGGCCAGCACCACGCCGGGCAGCACGGCATGGGAGATGGCGTCGCCCATCAGCGACCAGCCCTTGAGCACGAGGAAGCAGGAGAGGAGCGCGGTGGGAATGGCGACCATGACGGCAATGGCCATGGCCGAGGTCATGAAGGGGAAGTGGAACGGCCAGAGCGCATAGACGAGGAATTCGTTCATTTGGCCATCTCCTCGGCCGTACGGCGCTTGGCGGCCAATAGGCCATGCTTGGGCGCAAAGAAGAAGGCGAGCAGGAACACCCCGGTCTGCAGCACCACGATGACGCCCCCGGTGGCCCCGTCGAGGAAAAAGGAAATATAGGCCCCGATCAGGCTCGACAGCGTCCCTACCGCCACCGCGATCAGGATCAGCCGCGGGAAGCGGTCGGTGAGGAGATAAGCCGTCGCTCCGGGCGTCACCACCATGGCGATGACGAGAAAAGCGCCCACGGTCTGCATGGCCGCGACTGTACAGGCCGCCAGCAGCGTAAAGAAGATCACCCGCAGCAAGGGCGGATTGAGCCCGATGGTGCGGGCATGGTTCTCGTCGAAAAAGGTGACCATCAGGTCTTTCCAGATCACCAGCATCACGCCCAGCGTCACCACGGCGATAATGACCAGTTGCAACGTATCTTCGGGCGTCACCGCCAGGATATTGCCCATGACGATGGTCTGGATATTGACCGCGGTAGGGGAGAGCGAAATCATGAACAGGCCGAGGCCAAAAAACGCGGTGAAGATCAGCCCGATCACCGCATCTTCCTTGAGCTTGGTGCGCTGGGTCAGGAACAGCATGGCCCCGGCGGCGAGCCCCCCGGAAAAGAAGGCGCCCAGCGAAAAGGGCAGGCCCAGCATATAGGCGCCGGCCACGCCCGGCACGATGGAATGGCTCAAGGCATCGCCGATCAGCGACCAGCCCTTGAGCATGAGATAGGCCGAGAGGAAAGCACAGACGCCGCCGACCAGGGCCGAAACCCAGATGGCGTTGATCATGTAGTGATAGCCGAAGGGCTGGAGCAGGATATCGATCATTTCTCGACCGGGTCCGACTGCTTGGTTTTCATCTTGCCGTCTTCGCCATACATGACCAGCGGCCGCTCATCGTCGGTCAAAACCGTCACGTGGCGCGGATCGTCATCGTCATGCAGGTCCGCCCCGGCCAGCACGAAGTGCCGCAGCGCGCCGCCAAAGGTGATTTCGAGCCATTCGCGGGTGAAGATTTCGGCCGTCGGGCCGGACGCCAATACCGTGCCCTTGACCAGCACGGTCCGGTCGCAGAATTCGGGAACCGAACCCAGATTGTGCGTGGAGACCAGCATGACCTTGCCCTCGTCGCGCAGGGCGCGCAGCAGGGCGATGATGGCATCCTCGGTCTTGACGTCGACCCCGGTAAAGGGCTCGTCGAGCAGGATGACCTCGCTCTGCTGGGCCAGGGCCCGCGCCAGGAAGACGCGCTTTTTCTGCCCGCCGGAGAGTTCGCCGATCTGGCGGTGGCGGAAATCGAGCATGTTCACCCGCTCCAGCGCCTCGGTCACCATCTGCCGGTCGATGGCACGGGGGCGGCGCAGCATGTTCATGTGGCCATAGCGGCCCATCATCACCACGTCCTCCACCAGGACCGGGAAATTCCAGTCCACGTCTTCCGATTGCGGCACATAGGCGACGAGGTTGCGCTTGAGCGCCTCCCGGCCCGGCCCCCCCAGAATATCGACCGAGCCCGCCGCCAGCGGCACGAAGCCCATAATGGCCTTGAACAGGGTGGATTTGCCCGAGCCATTGACGCCGACCAGCGCGGTTATCGAACCGCGCGGGATGGTGAAACTGGCATGTTTCATTGCCGTGGTGCCATTGCGGTAAGCGACGGTAATGTCGCTGACCGCTAGGCCCGGTTGCTGCGCCGCATTCATGGGGTAAGGCCTTTTACGATTGTCGACGTGGTGACGGAAAGCAGGTCGAGATAGGTGGGCACGGGGCCATCGGCTTCGCTGAGCGAATCCACATAGAGCACGCCGCCATATGTGATGCCGGTTTCCCGCGCCACCTGCTCGGCCGGCTTTGGGGAAATGGTGGATTCCGAAAAGATCGCCGGGACATTGTTGGCGCGCACTTCGTCGATCACATGGCGCACCTGCTGGGGCGTGCCCTGCTGGTCGGCATTGATGGGCCAGAGATAGAGTTCCTTGAGCCCGAAATCGCGCGCCAGATAGCTGAAGGCGCCTTCGGAGGTGGCGAGCCAGCGGCGGTCTTCGGGAATGGCGTCGATCGCGGCGCGGATCGGGGCGACCGTGGCGGTAATCTTCTCCGAATAGGCGGCGGCATTGGCGTTATAGACTGCCGCATTGGCCGGATCAGCGGCGACGAAGGCCTTGCGGATATTGTCGACATAGATCAGCGCATCGGTGGGCGACATCCAGGCATGGGGATTGGGCTTGCCCTCATAGGGCCCCTCCCCGATCCCCATCGGCTCGACGCCCTCGCTCACCACCACATTGGGCACATCGCCCAGATTGGCGAGGAACTGAGCGAACCATTGTTCCAGGTTCAGCCCGTTCCACAGGATCAGATCGGCATCCTGGGCCGCGATCAGATCGCCGGGGGTGGGCTGGTAATTATGGATTTCGGCGCCCGGCTTGGTGATCGACACCACATCGGCCGCGTCGCCGGCAACATTGCGCGCCATATCGGCGATGATGGTGAAGGTGGTCACGGCCTTGAGGCGTTCCTGGGCGGAAGCGGGCAGCGCGGCGAGGACGAAAGCGGACACAGCAAGCACGGAGAACAGGCGACGACGCATCGGGCACTCCAGAATGGGACGAGCGATCAATAGTGCAATTGCAAATCATTCGCAACAATGAAAGTGAGAAAGGGAACGCGGAGCACCAGTTGCAAAAACCATCATAGGTTATCCCGATCCTTGATCAGGGCGGCGAACACCTTCTCCCAGACGCCGGCCTTGGCCCAGCGGGTGAAGCGTTTGTGCAAGGTCTTGTCCTTGCCATAGCGCTCGGGCACATCGCGCCAATGCGCGCCTGAACGCAGAACCCACAAAACCCCGTTCACAAACAATCGGTTATCAGAACCGGTGCGCCCCGGATCGCCCGCCTTGCCGGGCAGCAGCGGCGCGATCCGTTCCCACTGGGCATCACTCAACTCATATCGCTTGATCGCCATTGGGCGCCCTCCGTGATCACAAACACGGAACCCTATGAATCAGACATCAAGCCAAAACGGAATCCTGAATGTCGATTGGTACTAGAGCTTTACGCCGCCGGCAGCACCAATTGCTCGTCCCACTCGGGCACCACCATGCGCCGTTCGCCGGCTTCCTGGGCAAAGGCCGACATGACGCCCTCGGCTGCCTTGCGGGCCAGCGCAACATTCTGCTCGCTGAGATAGGCGAAAGCCTCTTCCAGCTCTTCGGGAATATTGCCGGCATGGTCGGCAATCAGGCCCTCGGTCAGCGTCGTCACCACCAGATGCCGGGCGGCCGCATCATCGGCCAGGTCGGCGGCACGGGCGTGTCCGATCAGCTTGATCAGCAATTCGCGCATGGCGGGGCCCATGCCGCAGCGAGTCAACAGGGCATTGATAGCCACGCGGCTCCCCGCCTCCAGCACGGTGAATACCTTGTCGCGCGGCGATTGGCTGAGCTCGGCCACGCAATTGGCAAAGAACATCACATGCCCCGTGACCATGGCATGCAGCAGCACGCGCATATTGAGCCTATCGCTGGCGATCAGCTCGGCGGCATAGCCGGTGCCGGGATTGATCGCCTCCCGCTCGCCAATGGTGGAAATTGCCGTGTCGGCGCTGTCGCGCAGCAGCCGGTTCAGCCGTTCGGGCGCCACCGCGCCCTTGACGATCCGGGCGCCGCGCATGGCGTCCATGGCCAATTGCACCAGCAGCAGGCGTGCGCCCGCCGGCAAATCCTGCCGCCGCAACAGGGCGCCGCGCATCTGCGCATCGGTCCCCTGCGTCGCCACCAGCCGGTCGATGGACGCTTGGCCAATCGAAATGTCAGCCCGGGCCAGCAATTTGAGGGTCATCTGCCGGTGATCCCTGGCGATGAGGGCATCCACCAGCCGCGTGCTGAGCGTCTGCCGCTGGCCGATGGCAACCAATAGGTCCGGCTCGCCCTGGCGAACCACCGGCATGATATCGGCATCGATCAGTACCGGCGAATATTGCAGCACGGCCCGGGCGATCACCCCGCTATCATGCAGCAGGGCCATGATGATGGGGCGCGGCGCATCAGCCGAATGCAGCAGGCCATAGGCCAGCGCGGCGCGCACCTTGACCGAAGGATCATCGAGAAACCGGAACAGGACCGAATAGAGCGCAGCATGCTCGTCGGCCGGTCCGTCATGGCCGAGATAGGCGCTTGCCGCCATATAAGCCGCCTGCCCGCGCTCCTCGCTATCGGGCGACTGCGCCAGCCATAGGAACTCGTTATACTCAACCATGCCACACCCCGACCAAGTCAGGGCAAGACTATCCGGCAAGTTTTAAGGAACGGTTCACCATAACAACGAACTCGTCGTCATAGAATACTGGAAGCCAGGTCGAACAGGTTGATTGCGCCATAGCCCGCGACCATCACGATCACCCAGGCGGCAATGGCCATCCCGGTGATCACCCAGCCACGCGGTATCCCGCGCCCCGTTTCGACTTCCCCCCGCGTAGTCGATCTGGCCATCTTTCAATCCATCGCTTCGCTAGCGCCGATCTGGTCTAGAATCGCTTAGCTACTGCCAGATTCATACCAACCGGATTGCAGTTCAATCAGTCTGCACCCCTATGACTGATAAATTCTAAATGCTCCGAAAACGGGGGAGTTCCGCTATGATATGCCGCCGATTCGCTGGCGGTTTCGGGCATTGAAATTTACTGAGCGCCCGCAGGCGGCTAGCGCGCATAGAGCTGCGTGAAAAACGCGCTCCCTTCCTCCGGCAGGCTCGGCAAGGGCGACCTGGCGGCACCCTCCTCGACAGTCTTGAACAGCCCGGTGAACGACATGTTTTCCGGCGAGAAGCGGGACGCCACGACCGGCGCCTGGTCTGTCGTCGTTCCATTCATCTGTTGCGCCGCAAACGAAGCGGCCGGCTGTGTGCCGACATGCTTGGCCACCAGCGACTGATAGACTTCGCGGATGGTGCGGGGCCGGCCATCGTCGTAGAAGATCGCGCGGTTGGCGGCGGCCTGCTTGGGAAACAGTTGTGCCGCGATCTGCTCGGGATTTTGCAGCCCGGCATTGAACATGCGCTCAGCCCCCTGCGCGCCCAGGAAATGGGCGATATAGAGCTCGCCGGCACTGGGCATCCGGCCGAACCGTGCGCTGAGATAGTCGCCATTGCTTTTGGTGAAGGCGGCGGCCAGGTCGGCGGCCATTTGGGGGTCTTCGCGCAGCTTGAGGATCTGCGCCTTTTGCGCCGGGTCGCGCACGACATAGTCGCCGTCGGCCGTTACCTCCACGGCCTGGGCATATTGGCCATAGCCGAGGCGCGGGCCTTCCTGCTTGAGCACCTGCAGCCAGGTGGATTCGAGGAACTGGAACAGCCCGACAGCCGAGGAAGTCTGGGCCTTTGCCTGCGGATTGAGGCTGCTTTCGCGCATGGCGGTTTGCAGCAGATAGTCGAAATCCACCCCATTCCTGTCGCCCGCGGCGGTCAGGACATAGGCCAGGCTTTGCGGCACTGTAATGGGTTGCACGCCCATCGCAAACTCACCCGGAGGAATCGCTTCTGGTTAACAAAGCGCCAACTAGTGCTAACAGACTGTTAACCTTCAGCTCGCCTGCCAGTATGTCACGACATCGTCGAGCACCGGACGGGGCCGATCTTCGATTTTGGTCGTGGGCGTGCCGATATGCACAAAGCCGACAAACCGTTCACCCGCCCTGGCTCCGAGCGCCCGGGCCGCCCCTGCGTCATAGGCGTACCACCGGGTCACCCATTGGGCGGCATAGCCCAGCGCATTGGCGGCATGCACCAGATTGAAGGCCACATTGCCGGCCGAGATCAATTGTTCGAACTCGGGAATCTTGGGGTGCTCTGCTGCCGTCGAGATCACCCCGATGGTCAGCGGCGCCGGCAGGAAGCGCTGGCGCTCGATATCCAGTTCAGTATCGGTGGCCGCGGGGTTCTTCGTCTTGGCGATGTCGGCCAGCACGGCCCCTGCCCGGCCCCGTTCGTCGCCGGTGAACAGCACCAGCCGCCAGGGCGCCAGCTTGCCATGGTCGGGCACGCGGGTGCCGATGGTCAGCAGCGTCTTGAGTTCTTCCGCGTTCGGACCCGGCTCGACCAGAAAGGCCGGACCGACCGAACGGCGGGTGAGCAGGTAATCGACGAGGGCAGCATTGGCAGGCATGGTCATCTCCCGATAGTGCCGGAGCAATACTAGCCGCTGGCCGTCGCGGCCAGTCCATTCACACAAAATCGCATGCGACACAGTCTCACCGGTTCCCAATCGCGGCCGGCTGTGACACAGCTTCTCCCCAATCGCTGCCTATCACGGCCCGATTGCGAGTCGGCGGCAGCTCAATGAGTTGCTTAGCTTGCTGATCGCCGCCAGGGCGGCAAGGCCGGGGTATCGATATGCGTTTTGGACCGTTCTTGGCGATCCTGTTGGGTGTTTTGTCGCTGGGTCAGCCGCTGATGCCGCTCGCCATCGTGCCGGCCACGGCCCAGGAGGCCGAAGAAATGCCGCCCATGCCGCGCCCGCGGCCCAATCCGGACGCGCGGCCCAGTATTGCGCCACCGGCCATTTCGCCCGACAGCCCGGCAACCGAAGCCATCAATGCCATAACCTCGGCGCCGCAACCGGTAACGCTGACGGCGATCATTACCCCTGACAGCCCCCCGATTACCGAAGGGCTCACCTGGCGCATCTTCGACGCCACGCCCGACGCCAATGGCGAAATCGCCATGGCCGCCAAATCCGACGAGGGCACGGCCAAGCTCTCCCTGCCGCCCGGCGAATATCTGGTGCATATCGCCTATGGCCGCGCCCAGATCAGCGACACGCTATCGGTCACCCCGGGCAACAACGAGAAAACCTATATCCTCGAGGCCGGCGCACTGCGCCTCAACGCGGCGGTCACCGGCGACATTCCCATTCCGCCCAATCTGCTCAGCTTCGAGATCTTCACCTCGGGCGATGAAGCCACGCGCACCCCGATCGCCCAGGGCGTGCAGCCCAACGAGATCGTCACCATCAATTCGGGCACCTACCACGTGGTCTCCCATTTCGGCGCCATCAATGCAGTGGTGCGCGCCGACCTGCAGGTGGAGCCCGGCCAATTGACCGATGCCACGCTCTTCCACCTGGCCAGCCAGGTCTCCTTCAAGCTGGTCTCGGAAGCGGGCGGCGAGGCCATTGCCGACGTGGATTGGACGGTCAAGACCGCCGATGGCGCCACCATATTCACCGAGCTGGGCGCCTTCCCCACCACAGTGCTGGCCGAAGGCACCTATCTCGTCCTCGCCAAGCAGGGCGACCAGGTGTTCAACCGCGAATTCGAAGTCAAGCCCGGCCCGCCGCAGGACATCGAAGTCCTGACCAGTGCCCACTGACTAAAACTTAGGCGAAAACCACTAAAAATCCTCGCAACCCGCCCTTGGCGCGGGCGTAATTTATTGTATTTTTTGTCAAATTACTGCCGTATCCAAAAAATATTACTAGACTCATGCTTTGTAACAAATTCTCGATGGAAAAACGCAAGGTGCAGTGCCATCATCATGAATGTTACCCGCAAGCATTACCTTCCGCAGAAACTAAAAGGCACACCTTCGGGCAATAATACCTAAATTGACATCATTGCTGCATTTGGAGGGCAAGTGTGCCGCATGTCGATCTTAGCATGGCAAATCCGGCAGATTTCGGATTGCGCTGGGACATCTGCGTCGTCGGCGCCGGCCCGGCAGGTGTAGCTGCGGCCATGCGGCTGGCGCAGCGAGGCAAACGGGTCATCGTGCTGGAAAGCGGCCATTCCGCCCCCACGGCGGAGGCAACGGCGCTCAATACGATCGATGCTCCGCTGGCCCAATATGCCGGCGCGCTCAGGGGCCGCCATCGCGGCCTGGGCGGCACGTCCGACCTGTGGGGCGGCCGGCTCATTCCGCTGACAAGGCACGACCTTTCCGCGCGCAATTATGTGGGCCTGCCGGCCTGGCCCGTCGCCTATGACGATGTCTATCGCCATACGCGCGAGGTCGAGATGCTGTTCGACATGCCGGACCGGAACTTCGCGCAGTTGCCCGAGGGACGCCCGGAAAGCCTGGAATCGATCGGCAGCGTGGATGGCGTGGAATGCCGCCTGCCCAAGATCGTCCGCTTCCGCAACCGCAATGTCTATCTGCAGCTGGCGCCCGAAATCGCCCACAATGCCAATATCACCGTCCTGTCCAACGCCACGGCGGTCGACTTCGACCTGTCGCCGGAAGGCAACCGCATCGCCGCCATAAGGGCGACCGGGTTTCATGGGCGCCAGGTCTCCATCCACGCCGATCAATTCGTTTTCGCCGCCGGCACGCTCGAGAGCACCAGGCTCATGCTGCTCTTGGCCCGTAAGGCCAATGCCGATGTGAAATCCACCGGGCCGATTGGCGAGCATTTCGTCGATCACCTGGCGATCAATGTCGGCCGGGTGTTTCACTTCGCGCCCAATATGATCGCCTATCTCGTCGGACACGCGCGCACCCGCGGCCAGCGCCACGCCACCCATTTCGAGCTGCTGCCCGCTGCCCAGCGCAGCGGGGGTCTCGGCTCGGCCTATCTCTGCCTGCGGCTCGACATGATGGACCAGGAAGTCAATGTCGTCCGCGACCGCCTGCGCCGCCGCATCGACAAGCCCGACGCCAGTATCGGCACCACCCTGACCTCCGGCCGCAAGCTGGCGCATGCGGCGGCCTGGCGGCTGCTGCATCACGATTGGCTGCTGCCGCCATCGGTGGAAATTCACGCCGAAATCCGCACCGAGCAATTGCCCAGCGCGGCCAATCGCATCGCGCTGTCCGACAGCGTCGATCCATTGGGCGTGCCGCGCATAAAGCTGGACTGGCGCATTCTCGACAGCGACCTCAAGACGGCCGACCAGGCGCTGGCCATCTATCGGCGCATGTGGGAAGGCCACGCCCTGCAAAGCGCCTGCCAGATCGATTGGCTCACCGCCGCCGACACGCCCCTGCGGGAAAGCGATTTCCGCGATGTCTACCACCCCTCAGGCAGCACGCGCATGGGGACCAATAGCAGCGACAGCGTGGTGGACGATCAATTGCGCAGCCATGCGTTTCCCAATGTCAGGATATTGTCGCCGTCAGTATTCCCCAGCTCCGGCAGCGCCAATCCGATGCTGACGCTGCTGTGTCTGGCTTATCGGTTGGCGGATGGGATGTGAGGGGGCTCGGGGTGCGGGGGCCGCTGTGCGGGCCGCTACGGTCCGTTATTATCCATCCTGATCTATCTCAATCTGCCCTAATTTATCCCACCCACCGTTCTCCCTCGGGCTCGACCCGAGGGAGCACTGTGG
>DATMSY010000224.1:0-3754 GCA_035565135.1 Devosia sp. | reverse complement strand
CATGGATTCCGGCCTCCGCCGGAATGACACCGTGGATGGTGTGAGTCTTGAGGGAACCCTCCTTCAAGGGGGAAGAGAGGGATCGTGGCAAAAGCAACCAAATCGCGGCTGGAGCGTTTATGCGGTTTAAGTCATAGTGCGCGCGAGCGGGGTTTGGCCGCTTGCGCAATTTTTGGGGCAATATGTTTTTATGCACCCTGCGTCCATTGCTGCGCCTGTCGGGTTGGCGCCATGCCGCCCGCAAGGGCTCTGACGGCAGCGGCCCGGGGCTCCGGCGGAGGGGTGTTGCGGCGTGATCAGTTCCGAGCGCGCATTGATCCTGGCGCCCTCGGGCAGCGATGGCGCCGAGGCCAGCACATTACTGCGCCAGGCGGGCTGGACCGCCGAAACCTTCGAGACCATCGAGCCGCTGGTGGAAGCCCTGCACCAGGGCGCCGGCGTGGCACTGCTGGCCGACGAAACCCTGCATGACGACAATCTGCAGCCTCTGCTCGCCTGGGTGGCCAACCAACCCTCCTGGTCCGACTTTCCCTTTGTCGTGCTGACGCGGCGCGACGAAGCCGGCCGCGCCCCGCTCGAAAACGGGCTCGAGACCAAGCTGGGCAATGTGATGTTTCTCGAGCGCCCCTTCCTGCCCCAGGTGCTGGGCAATGTGGTGGGCAATGCCCTGCGCGGCCGCCGCCGCCAATATGAGGCCCGCCGTTATCTCGACGATCTGCGCGAGGGCGAGCAGCGGCTGCAAACGGCGCTTTTGGCCGGGCGCATGGGCTCGTGGGAACTCGATATCGCCGAGCAGGTGCTGCATGGCACCGAACAGTTCAAGGCCTGCTATGGCCGGGCGGTTGACGACCGTTTCCTCTACCCCGACCTCATCGCCGCCATCGCGCCGCAGGACGCCCAGCGGGTGCAGCGGGCGCTGCACGATTCCATCAATACCGGGGCCGATCTGGTCATCGAATATCGCGTCATCTGGCCCAATGGCAGCGAACATTGGCTCGATTCCCGCGCCCGCGTGCTGCCCGACCGCTATGGGCGGCCCGAGACGATTGTGGGCGTCGTCTCCGACATCACCGCCCGCCGCAATGCCGAGGCGGAGCGCGAAAAACTGATGCTGGCGCTGGCCACCGAACGCGAGCGCACGCAACAGGCGCTGCGCGGCGAACGGGCACTGTCGGGCCTGCTGCTCACCAGCGTGCCGGCGGGGATCGTCGGCTATGATGGCGATTTCCGCGTCACCATCTGGAACCCGGTGATGGAGCGGATTTTCGGCATGCCATCGCCCGCCGTGCTCGGCCGGCCGCTGACCGATGTGTTCAGCAAGGAGCAGCGCGATGTCATCGAGCCGCGCCTGCGCGATGCGCTATCCGGCGTGTCCGGGCCGATCGAAGAAGTGGAATTGACCACATTGGCGGCCGGGCAGGTGATGCTGGAAAGCCAGCATGCGCCCCTGCGCGGCGGCGACGGGCAGATCGTGGGCGGCGCGGCCTTTTTCCGCGATGTCACCGACCGGCACCGCGCCGAAGAGCAATTGCGCCATGCCCAGAAAATGGAAACCATCGGCCAATTGACCGGCGGGGTGGCCCATGACTTCAACAACCTGCTGGCCGCGGTGCAGGGCAATCTCGAATTGCTGCGCAAGCGCCTGCCCGACGATCCGCAAATCCGGCGCTTCATCGACGGGGCATTGCAGGGCGCCCAGCGCGGCGCCGCGCTGACCGCGCGCCTGCTGGCCTTTGCCCGCCGCCAGGAACTCAAGCCCGAGCCGACGGACCTGGCGCAATTGCTCGAGGGCATGCGCGCGCTGATGGAGCGCTCGCTGGGCACCATCGTCACCATAAGCTACGACCTCAAGCCCGGCTTGCCGCCCGCCAGGGTCGATCCCAACCAGCTCGAACTGGCCATTCTCAACCTGGCGGTCAATGCGCGCGACGCCATGCCCGAAGGGGGCGAGCTGACCATTTCCCTCAATCAGGTGGATGGATCGGAAAGCGGCATTGGCCTATTGGGCCCCTTCCTGCGCCTGGGCGTGGCCGATAGCGGCACGGGCATGGATGCGGCAACGCTCAAAAGCGCCATCGAGCCGTTTTTCTCGACCAAGGAATTGGGCAAGGGCACGGGCCTGGGCCTGTCCATGGTGCATGGCCTGGCCGTGCAACTCGATGGCGCCCTCAAACTGATCTCGGCGCCGGGGGAGGGCACCACGGCCGAACTCTGGCTGCCAGTCTCCGCCTCACCCGTCATGGAGGTCAGCGAAATGGAACCCGAACGCAGCGCCGCACCCGCATCGACCATTCTGGTGGTGGACGATGACGCGCTCATCAACATGAACACTGTCGATATGGTGGAAGATCTCGGCCATACCGCGCTTGAGGCCTATTCGGGCAAGCAGGCGCTCGAAATCCTGGGCAGCGACCGCCTGGTGGATGTGCTGATCACCGATTATGCCATGCCCGGGATGACCGGGGTGGAACTGGCCGGCAAGGCCCGCCAATTGCGCCCAGGCCTGCCCATCCTGCTGGCCACCGGCTATGCCGACCTGCCCAGCGGCACCAGCACCGACCTGCCCAGATTGGCCAAGCCCTATCAGCAGGCCGACCTGGCAACCCAGATCGCCAGGCTATTGGCGCAGCGGGAATAGTAGCTGGGTTGGCACGAAACGGTCCCTCCCCCTATCAGGGGGAGGTTACGAGGGGGTAGTCCGACCCCTCAGCGCAAGCCCGAAACCTGCAGCAGCCCCGCCCGCTTGGCATCATAATAATAGCCGCCGGCATAGAAGCGCACGGCCTGGTCATGATTGCCCCGCGCCGTGACATAGGCGCCGGCCAGATAGCGCACGGCATAGCGCAGATTGGTTTCCGCATCGAGCAGGCCGGCGGGTGAACCGCGATAGCCCATGCCGGTCGCCGTGGCGTGCGAAATCTGCATCAGCCCATAATAGGGCCCGTTGCGCGCCCCCGGATTGTAATTGCTTTCCCGCACGATCACCCGCCGCACCAGCGCCTCGGGCACGCTATATTGCTGGGAATAATGAGCGATCAGCCCATCAAGGCTGCCGCTGGCCGCATAACCCAGCGCCTGGGGCGCCATCGGCACCGCATCGGCCTTGGGCACATGCCCCGGCTGGGTGGGCGCCAGCGCCGCAATCGCCGCCGTCGCCGGACCGGGCGCGGGCTTCAGTGAACCCATTGTGCAGCCCGAAACCACAAGCGCCAGCAAAGCCGCCGCGCCAATCGATTTCACCGCCATCCCGGAGATCCGTGCATATGCCATGAGGTCACCCTAGACCGTTTCCGCTAGAGGCGCGATAGAGCGCCGATCTGAAAAAATGGTTACCATTTTAACAACAGGCCCACTCAATCGCCAAATCCGGCCCTCCTGCGCGATAAGGACAAATCGGGGCAGCTTGATGGCGAAAGGGTGGTTGGCGGCCAAGGGCTAGGCTGAATCGACATTCATCTCATCCAGATCATTGCTGCGGCGAGATGAATGAAGCTGAGGAAGTATTGAGCTCAGCGATCGTATCGGGTCGCCAGGCGCCGGAAGTGCTTGAGCTCGTTGAAGCAGCGTTCGATGCGGTTGCGGATTTTGTAGATGATGGGATCGTGCGGGATCAGCGTCTTGCGCGAGCGGTTTGAGGGGATCACCGCTTCAGCGCCGGTTTCCGCCACGATCTGGCGGAACGCGTTGCTGTCATAGGCTTTGTCGGCAACACGGCCGTTGCGGCAAAGCCATCCAGCAGCGCGGCGGCGCTGAG
>DATMSY010000223.1:0-5455 GCA_035565135.1 Devosia sp. | reverse complement strand
GCCTGAACCAGCTCCGGCCGAACAGCCTGCTGCCGAACAGCCCGCTCCGGCCGTCGAAGTCGCGCCCGAGCCAGCTCCGGAACAACCTGCTCCGGCCCCCGAACCGGCAGCGGAACAGCCAGCGCCTGCTCCAGAACCAGCGCCCACTCCAGAACCTGCACCTGCGCCAGAGCCTGCTCCCGCGCCTGCCGAGCAGCCGGCCGCTGAACAGCCTGCCGCCCAGGTCGACATTTCCGCTGATCTCCGCGCCCAAGTGGACATCTACAACGCCGCCGTCGCCGACCTGATGTCTGGTGGCGACGCCGCCGCCGCGCAAAGCCAGATCGATGGCGCCCGCAACCAGATCGCCGCGCTCTGCGCCCAGACTGGCAATAGCGATATCGACGCTTGCCTGGCCGCCAATGGCCTGTCGCTGCCTGCCGTCCCCGGCATCCAGCCCACGGCTCCAGCCGAGCAGCCGGCTGCCCCGGCCGAACAGCCCGCAGTCGATCCGACGCAGCCCCCGGCTGCCGAAACCCTGCCCGCTGAACCCGCCGAGGTCATCGAAACCCTGCCCGAAGGCATCACCCAGGAGCAGATCGCTCCCGTGCTCGACAGCGCCAAGGATGTCGAGGCCGCACCGGCCGTAGAAGGTCAGCCTGCTGTCGAGGCCCAGCCTCAGCCGGTCCCCGAAACGCCGCCGGCACCCCCGCCGGTCGATGACGCTGCCGCTCAGGCTGCCTTCGAGGTGCCCGAAGAGGCCGCCATGCGCTCTGCCGTTCAGGAAGAGGGCCAGGCCGTCGAAATCCAGGCCCTGCAACCCCAGCAGGTGCCGCAGAATGTGACGATCATCAACCAGACCAACGTGGTCAACAACATCGTCAACAACAACACGAATGTGACCAATAACGTCACCAACAACACGCAGAACAACACCGTCATCAATCAGCAGAACAACACCCAGAACAATACCAATGTCATCCAGCAGGGCGGCTTTGGTGATACCCTGACCCAGGTGATCCTGCAGATCGGCACCCAGCTCATCGTCAACACCCCCGGCCAGGATACTGACCGCTTCTATGATCCGGGTGCCGACGAGGTCTATTACGAGCAGCTGAGCAATGGCCGCTACCGTGAGACGGTAACCCGTCCCGACGGCAGCCAGATCGTCACCGTCCGCAATCGCAATGGCGACATTCTGCGCCGTTCGCGCTTCACCCCGGATGGCCGCGAATATGTGCTGGCGTATTTCGATGACCGCTATGATGACCAGCTGCTCGAATGGCGTGATCCGGGCCTCGACCTGCCCCCGCTCCGGCTCAATATCCCGGTGCAGGATTACGTGCTCGATTCCCGCTATGCCGACGAAGAGCAGGTGGAAGTCTTCTTCCGCCAGCCCCCGGTCGAGCAGGTTGCCCGCCTCTACTCCATCGACGAGGTCAAGCGTTCGGCCCGCGTTCGCGACAGCGTGCGCAAGCTCGAAGTGGGCGGCCTGACCTTCGATACCGGCGCGGCCACCATCAGCCGCGACCAGGTCAGCGCGCTCTCCAACGTCGCCAATGGCATGTTGCAGCTGCTGGCCGCCAATCCGGGCGAAACCTTCCTCATCGAAGGTCACACCGATGCCGTGGGTTCGGAAATCTCCAACCTGCAGCTCTCGGACCTGCGTGCGGCCACGGTCGCCCGCATCCTGACCGACTTCTACGGCGTGCCGCCGGAAAACCTGGCCACCCAGGGCTATGGCGAACGCTACCTCAAGATCCGCACCGAACGTGCGGAGCGGGAAAACCGCCGCGTCACCATCCGCCGCATCACCCCGCTGATCACCGTCGCCAGCAACTAGGCTGGACGCGGCAAACACCAAGGCCGGGCATCTCGCCCGGCCTTTTCATCTGAGCCACCTCAAAATTGCTATGCCCTGGGGCAAGGAAAAAACGCCCGATATCTGAAAATAATCGGGCAAAGCACGCAGAAATCCTCTGCCGCCGCGATTTTCAGCGCCAATTATCACCTTGAATCAAAAGCGCTATTTCCGCCCCTGAACGGACGGAAATAGCGTGATCACGGAAATGGGAACAAAAACAAAAAGCCGGCGTTTCTTTCCTACGGTGAAACAAAGGAGCGAACTCATGGCTAACCCTGACCGCGATACCGTTTATACCAACGATGGCAACCGTACCGTTTATACGCGCGAGAGCAGCGGGACGGGCTGGTTCGTTGGCATCATCGTCGCCCTTGCGCTGCTGGCCATCGGCTATCTCGTCTTCTCGGCCAATTCTGGCCCGTCGACCCCAGCCACCGGCACTGGCGCACCGGCAGTTGAAAGCACAGCTCCCGCCCCGATGACGGAAGCTCCGGCCGCCCCCGCAGCAACCCCGGCCCCCACTGATGCGGCCCCTGCTGCTGAACCGGCCACCCCGGCTCCTGCTGCCGAACCGGCGACCCCGGCCCCGGCAACTGATCCGGCAACGCCTGCCCCGGCGATGTAACAACAGCTCTCATTGCCGTCGGCACTCCCTCCGATGGCAAAAAAGGCCCTGGCTCGTCCGGGGCCTTTTCCTTTGCGCCTTGCCACAGCCGCATTCGATGCCCATCTCGGTGCCATAACCAATCAGGGGAACGCCCGTGTTCAATATCGACCAGATCGTCAAAGCCCTTCAGACCGATAAGAACGCCCAGCGCACGGCCATGACCGGCGCGGCGGGCCTCGCCGCCGGCATGCTGCTCAGCGGTGGCGGCCTCGGTAAGCTCGCCGGCAATGCCGTCAAGATCGGCGCTGTCGCCGCCGTCGGCGGCCTCGCCTACAAGGCCTGGCAGAATTACCAGCAGAACCAACCCGGCACGGCACCCGCCCAACCCGGTGAAGACGCCTTCATCCCCGCCCCTGCCGACCAGCACGGCCAGGAAGAACTCGGCAAATCCCTGGTTCGTGCCATGATCGCCGCCGCCAAGGCCGATGGCCGCATCGACGCCGATGAAAAAGAGGCCATCTTCGCCAAGCTCGAAGGCATGTCGCTCAGCGCCGACGAAAAGGCCTGGGTCTTCGACGAACTCTCGAGCCCCCTCGATATCAACGCCGTCGTCGCCCGCGCCGACACCCCCGAGCACGCCGCCGAAATCTACGCGGCCTCCCTCATCGCCATCACGGCCGACACCGCCTCCGAGCGCGCCTATCTCGACGCCCTGGCCAGCAAGCTCAAGCTCGCCCCCGCCCTCGTGGCCGAAATCCACAAGGCGGCCGGCGAGAAGGGTCCAGAGCCCGCCCAGACGCCAGCCTCGCCCTGGGCATACACTCCGTCCGGCAGCAACGTCTGATCTGCCAGCGCCTTGGCCCTCCCCGGGCCAGGGCGCGGCAGTTACACTGGTGTGCGTTCTTGATCCCTGCCAATGGCCGGGCCATGTCTGCGGCAACACAAGAGGTCACACCATGGAACTCGGACTCTATTCCTTCGCCGAAAACACGCCCGATCCCCTGAACGGCGGCCGCCTGCAAAGCCCGGCCGAACGGCTCAAGGACCTGCTCGAGGAAATCGAGCTGGCCGACCAGCTCGGCCTATCCTTCTACGGCCTGGGCGAACACCACCGCCCCGACTACACGGCCTCGGCGCCCGTCACCATCCTGGCCGCCGCCGCCGCGCGCACCAAGTCGATCCGCCTCTCCACCGCCGTAACGGTGCTGAGCTCGGAAGACCCGATCCGCGTCTATCAGCAATTCGCCACGCTCGATAATCTCAGCAATGGCCGCGCCGAGATCATGGCCGGCCGCGGCTCCTTCATCGAGAGCTTCCCCCTCTTCGGGCTCGATCTCAACGATTACGACGCCCTGTTCGAGGAAAAGCTCGAAATGCTGCTGAAAATCCGCGAAGGCGGCAAGGTCACCTGGCCTGGCAGCACCCATACCAAGCCCATCCCGGGCATTGCCATCTATCCCATCCCGGTCCAGCAGCCCCTGCCGCTCTGGATCGCCGTCGGCGGCACGCCCAATTCCGTGGCTCGCGCCGCCTATTATGGCCTGCCTTTGATGATCGCCATCATCGGCGGCCAGCCGCGCCAGTTTGCGCCACTGGTCGATTTCTACCGCGAAACCGCCGAAAAGGTCGGCCGCGATCCCAAATCCCTGCCCGTCGGCATCAGCTCGCACGGCTTCATCGCCGCAGACAGCCAGGACGCCCGCGACATCGCCTTCCCCGCCCATAGCGAAGCCATGAGCCGCATCGGCAAGGAACGCGGCTGGCCGCCCACCACCCGCGCCCAATTCGACGCCGGCGCCACGCCCAACGGCGCCTATTTCATGGGCTCCCCACAGGAAGTCATCGACAAGATCCTGATGCAGCACGAATGGTTCAAACACGACCGCTTCGGCCTGCAATTCAGCGTCGGCACCCTGCCCCACGACAAGGTCATGAAAGCCATCGAGCTGTATGGCACCGTCGTTAAGCCCGCCGTCGACAAGGCGTTGGGCTAACTACCCAAACCCGCCGGCGCGCACTATCCCGCCTGTCCCACCGGGTTCACCCTCCCCCTTGTGGGGAGGGAAGCGAGATAGGATTTAGCTTCAGCTAAATCCGTGATCGAGCAGGGTGGGGGTATGCCTCCGCATACGCAGTGCTGCCGGTCACCCCGAAAAACTACTCAGCAGGCTGACGGGACCAGTCATGCTGCCCACGTGGCTCCGGCAATAACCGCCGGAGCAGAACCACCAAGAGATGCGGCCGCTTGGGGCGCGGCTTATCGCCCTCCCGCCGACGCGCCTCTATTTCGGCTGCCACACCGGGATGGATGCAGGCCTCCCGGGTAATATCCCCGAAATGGTATGGTGCCGGGATCATCTCTCATCTCCCCCCGGCATAGAGGGCGACACGATTCCAACGCCGTGTAGAATGTCAGCCATGGCAATTCTCCTTGTGCTGGCCGTTTCGATGCAAGGAGGCTAGGGCCGGAACGCGGGCTGGTGGGAGTTACAAGTGTGGCGGGATTCCGATGGACGCCCTGATCGCGGCCGCAGCGCGCGCCCTCGCCACGGGTGACATCCTTGGCGCTCTGAACCGGGTCGCCCTGCGAGATGACGGCCCGGCCCTGGCCCTGCGCGGCATCGCCATGGCGCAATTGGGCGACCTCGCCCGCGCCAAGGCACTGCTGAAAAGCGCCGCCCAGGCCTTCGGCCCCAAGGAAGCCGTCGCCCGCGCCAGATGCATCGTCGCCGAAGCCGAGATCGCCTTCGTCTCCCGCGAGCTGAGCTGGCCGGTAGCCACGCTCGCCGCGGCGCGCACAACGCTGGAACAGCGCGGCGACCCCATCAACGCCATCCATGCCCTGCATCTCGAAGTGCGGCGCATGCTCCTGCTCGGCCAGTTGGATGACGCCGAGCACAGGCTAGGCGCCCCGCCATCGACGCCCCTCCCACCCGCCCTCATCGCCGCCCATCACATGATCGCCGCCGGCATCGCCATGCGCCGCCTACAGGCCGCGCCAGCCC
>DATMSY010000222.1:0-16933 GCA_035565135.1 Devosia sp. | reverse complement strand
CATCGAGGCGGCAACCCCGCCCGCTGCCGCGCCCGCACCGGCCCAGCAGCCGGCGCCCGGCTAGCCATCGCTAACCGTGCCCGGCGCAACCGAGGTTGAAGCTCTGGGCAATGACGCGCCGGCCTATGTCCAGCTCGCGTCCCAGCGCAGCGAAGCCGAGGCCCGCCAGACCGCGCAAGCCATGGTCAACCGCTTCGGCCCGCTCTTCGGCGGCGCCAATATGGAAGTCCAGCGCGTCGACCTCGGCGCCCGCGGCATCTACTACCGCGTCCGCGTCCCGGCCAATTCCATGCAAGCCGCCAACGACATGTGCGCCCAAGTCAAAGCCGCCGGCGGCGACTGCTTCACGATGTAAGCCACAATCGGGCAGGGGCTTCGTCGCCCCTTTCCCCCCCACGGCGTCATTCCCGCGAAAAGCGGGAACCTCCGTTTCCGAGCAGCAATAGGCAGCCGATTGGTGGAGAGCCCGATCCAATCCCCTCCCCCTTGAGGGGAGGGTTAGGGTGGGGGTGTCGTGACCTCCACGAACTCTATGTCGGTGGATACCCCGACACCCCCACCCTCAATCCCTCCCCTCAAGGGGGAGGGAAGCGAAGGAACCATGGGCCCTCAGCTTGCGCCTCCCTCCCCTTGATGGGCTTCGTGCCGTCCCTTAGGGCAAATCGCTCCGGTGGAGCGATTTGAGGGGAGAAGGCCATGAGAGCTGCGCTCGAATGGCCGGGGCCGAGGGTGGGGTGATGAGAGCCACCAAATTCTCGCAATTGCCCGCTTCACCTCGCCCCTCCGGGGAGAGGTCGACGGCAAAGCCGGCGGGTGAGGGGACGATGCCCGTCATTGCGCCCACTCGCTGGGGCAAAACCCCGCAACCACCGCCCCAACGCTTGACGCTGACCTGCCCAACCGCCAAGGATTGCAAGCATATCTTGCAAGGTGGCCTCCACACACATGACGGACCCTGACACCAACTGGTTCGATACGCCGGCAGCGCCCACTGCCGAAGACGTCATGTATGTCGATGTCGATGGCTATGAGGGCCCGCTCGATCTGCTGCTCGATCTCGCACGCCGCCAGAAGGTCGATCTGGCCGCCATCTCCGTTCTTGCCCTGGCCGAGCAATATCTCAAATTCATCGAGACGGTCCGCGAGAAACGCATCGAGGTCGCCGCCGACTATCTGGTGATGGCCGCCTGGCTCGCCTATCTCAAAAGCCGCCTCATGGTACCCCAGGCCGCCAGCGACGAAGAACCGTCCGGCGAAATGCTCGCCGCCATGCTGCAATTCCGCCTCAAGCGGCTCGAAGCCATGCGTCGCGCCGCCAGCCAGTTGATGAACCGCCCCCGTCTCGGCTTCCAGATTTACGCCCGTGGCGCCCCCGAGCCGATCGAGATCGCCCGCAAGAGCCTCTGGGAAGCTTCGCTTTACGATCTGCTCAAGGCCTATGCCGGCCAGCGCGAGCGCGGCGCCACCACCGAATATACCCCGTTCCACCGCACCGTCTGGTCGCTGCAGGAGGCGCGAGATATCCTCCAGCGCCTGATCGGTGATAGTTTCGAATGGGTCGCCATGGACACCTATCTCGAACAATACCTGGCGACGCCGACCGAGCGCGCGACCGTCCGCGCCTCCACTTTCGCCTCCAGCCTCGAGCTGGTGCGCCTGGGCCAGATCGATCTGCGCCAGACCGAGACATTCGGGCCGCTTTTCATGCGCCGCCGCAAGGGTGACACGCCGTGAGCGAAGTCACCGAGCGGCATTTGCGCATTCTCGAAGCGCTGCTTTTTGCGTCGAAAGAGCCTCTCGATGCTAACAGTCTGTTAGCATATCTGGGGGAGGGAGCAGACATTGGTGCACTCCTGCTGACGCTGCAATCGCGCTACGCTAGCCGCGGCGTCAACCTGGTGCGCCGCGCCGATAAATGGGCCTTCCGCACCGCCGAAGACCTCGGCTTTCTGCTGCGCCGCGAGGAGCAGGAGACCCGCCCGCTCTCCCGCGCCGCCCTCGAAACCCTCGCCATCATCGCCTACCATCAGCCCGCCACCCGCGCCGAGATCGAAGAAGTCCGCGGCGTCGCCACCGGCAAGGGCACCATCGATCTGCTGCTCGAAGCCGGCTGGATCCGCATGCGCGGCCGCCGCCGCACCCCCGGCCGCCCCGTAACCTACGGAACCACCGAGACTTTTCTCGATCACTTCGGCCTCGAAGCCCTGAGCGATCTCCCCGGCCTCGACGAGCTCAAGGGCTCCGGCCTCCTCTCCAACCGCCTGCCGCCGACCCTGCAGATCCCGCTCCCCTTCGACGGCGCCCTGCGCGACGACGAAGACCCGCTGGAGCCCGGCGACGAAGACGTCGAGGACAATTCCTAGTGCCCAACTCCACCGAATTGCGCAGCTGGGGCGCCCGCGGCACCGCCGGCGTCAGCTTCGCCGCCACCCTCGAATTCGCTGAAGTCACCGTCCATCTCGGGGGCAGGGTGGTGCTCGACCGATTCTCCCTCCGCCTCGAACCCGGCGAGATCGTCTGCCTGCTCGGCGAATCCGGCTCGGGCAAATCCACCGCCCTCCGCGTCGCCGCCGGCATCCAGCCCGTCCATGCCGGCGCCCTGCTGATCAACGGCCAGACCATGTCCGCCCCCGGCGCCAATGTCTCTCCCGACAAGCGCGGAATTGGCCTGATGTTTCAAGACTTTGCGCTCTTTCCGCATCTCACCGTGCTGCAGAATGTCCTCTTCGGCCTGCGCCGCCTCGGCCGCACCGCTGCTTTGGCCCAGGCCCGCTCAGCCCTCCACCGCGTCGGCCTCGGCGCCCGCGAAGCCGACTATCCCCACATGCTCTCCGGCGGCCAGCAACAGCGCCTTGCCCTCGCCCGCAGCGTCGCACCCCGCCCGGCGGTGCTCCTCCTCGACGAACCCTTCTCCAGCCTCGATGCACGATTGCGTGAAACCGTCCGCGAAGAAACTCTCGCCGTCCTTCGCGAAACCCATGCCACCAGCCTCATCGTCACCCACGATCCCGAGGAGGCCATGGTCATGGGCGACCGCGTCGCCTTGCTGCGCCATGGCCGCATCGCCCAGATCGGAACCGCCGCCGAAATCTACCGCCACCCGGTCGATCTCAGCGCTGCCCGCTTCTTTTCCCCGCTCAGCGAGATCGACTCCATCGCCGTCAACGGCCACGCTCCCACGCCCCTGGGCGCCGTCCCCACACCCGGCCTGCCCGATGGCGCCCCCGTCACCATCGCCATCCGCCCCACTGGCGGCGCGGATCTATCGACCTCCGGGCCCGGCACGCCGGGCCGTCTCGTGGCCAAGCGAGACGCCATCGGGGTCGATATCTGCGAGGTTAAAGTCGATGGTATTGAAGCGCCACTGGTTCTTCGCCAGCCGGCCAGAGCCGATATTGCTGTGGGCCAAGACGTCTTCGTGAACCTCAACCGGGAACACGTTCTTGTGTTTGGCCGAGATTAAACCTATTTCTCGCTATATCTATCGCGTGTCACGCGTCTGAAAGTCTAGGGAGTCCAATATGCACGCGCCAGGAATTTGGGGCATTCTCGTTATCGCCGTCGTTGTCGTGCTGCTGTTCGGCCGCGGCAAGATTTCCGGCATGATGGGCGAAGTCGCCTCCGGTATCAAAGCCTTCCAGAAGGGTATGCGCGACGAAGAGACCAAGCCGGTGGATCGGGTGACCACCAGTGCGGAAGTCGATGCTCGCGAAGTCGACCGCAGCAAGGACGCTTGATCGCGTCCGGTTCGCCTTGGCCCAAGGGCCGCGCCGTCTCTAAGGAATAGAACGCTATGCTCGGCTTGAGCTGGACAGAGATGCTGGTCATCGGTCTTGCGGCGCTGATTTTCATCGGCCCCAAGGAATTGCCCGCCGTGATGAATCGCGTCGGTAAGGTGATCGGCCAGATCAGGCGCATGGGCAATGAGTTCCAGCGCGAAATCAACAAGACCACCGGCCTCGATGAAGTGCGCAATCTGCGCAATTCGCTCACCAGCCCGCTCAAGAAGACGGCTGATGAAATCCGCCGCGAGTTCAACACCATCACGCCGACCGGCCAGAAACCGAGCGGCATTATCAAGCCGGCCGATCCCAAGGTCGAAAGCGTGGTGGACGAGATCAAGGCCGCCGCCGGCATGCCAGCCAGCGCTGCGGCGGCTGCCGCTCCGCTGATGACCGCGACGGAAACGGTCGCCGCGCCCCAAAAGGCCCCGGCCAAGCCCAAGGCACCCGTCAAGGCCAAGGCTGCGCCCACCCGGCCAGTGATCACCACCGAATTGGCGCCGCTGCCAACCGAGGCTCCAAAAGCGGCAGCGCCCAAAAAGCCGGCCGCACGCAAAACCGCCGCCAAGCCGGCTCCGCGCAAGCGCACTGCCGCCAAGCCTGCCGCAACGACAAAGCCGAAAGCCTCCGCCAAGGCCGCGGCCAAGCCTAAGCCGCCCGTCACTGAACCCGCTGCGAAAGCCGGAAACGAATAATCATGGCCGACGCACAGCCGCAGATTGCAGACAAGAGCAAGCCGGTCGAGGACGAACTGGCCGGCAGCGAAGCCCCGCTGCTTGAGCACCTCATCGAGCTGCGCAAGCGGCTGATCTATTCGGCCGTCGCCCTCATCATTCTGATGGTGATCTGCTTCATCTTCGCGCGAAACATCTATGACGCGCTGCTGATCCCCTATCTGCGGTCCGTGCCCAGCGCCGAGCTGATCTACACGGCGCCCCAGGAACTCTTCTTCACCTACCTGAACGTGGCCCTGTTTGGCGCGATTTTCCTGGGCTTCCCGGTCGTCGCCAGCCAAATCTATATGTTCGTGGCCCCCGGGCTCTATAAGCACGAGCGCAAGGCTTTCATCCCCTATCTCATTGCCACGCCGATCTTCTTCGTGGCCGGGGCAGCCCTGGTCTATTTCGCCGTTCTGCCCATGGCGCTGCATTTCTTTGCCAGCATGCAGACCGAAGACATCAAGATGCTGACCAGCGTCTCCGAATATCTCGGCCTGGCCATGCTGCTGATCCTGGCCTTCGGCGCCTGTTTCCAGCTGCCCGTGGTGCTGACTCTTCTGGCCCAGATCGATCTCGTGCATGTCGACCTGCTCAAAAAGGGCCGTCGCTACGCCATCGTGGGCATTCTGATCTTTGCCGCGCTCATCACGCCGCCCGATCCGATTTCCCAGATCGGCCTTGCCGTGCCCATGTACCTGCTCTACGAACTCTCGATCCTGTCCGTGCGCATGGTCGAGCGTCGCCGCGCTGCCGCCCTGGCGGCCGAGGCGGCGGCTTCCGCCGACGAGTCTTCGTCCTAGGATCAACATTTCCGGACCTCGTCCTGCGCGCTGCGACGGAGGAGGTCGTGGCAGCGTTCTGCCATGCCTGATGGTTCCTTGGGCGCGCCATCGGGATAGGTTATCCGGCCCAAGCAACCAGAGAGGCGGGCGACGTCCCGTATCAACCGATGTTCGATATCAAGTGGATCCGTGCCAACGCCGAAGCATTCGACGCCGCCATTTCGCGGCGCAAGGGCGTCTCGATCCGCTCCTCCGATCTGCTTGCCATCGATGATCGCCGCAAGGAAATCATTGCCGGCCTCAACGAAGCTCAGGAAAAGCGCAACGCGCTGTCCAAGCAGATCGGCCAGGCCAAGGCCCAGAAGGACGAGGCCAAGGCGGCCCAATTAATGGCCGAAGTCGCCGCCCTCAAGGAGTTCATCCCCCAAGGCGAAGCCGACGAACGCGCCATCGAGCTCGAGCTGCGCAATGCGCTCTCGGTCATCCCGAACCTCGCCTTCGAAGACGTGCCCGATGGCGTCGATGAAAACGACAATGTCGAATATTTTGGCCCCAACGGCTCGCCCGCCACCGTCGCCAAGGCCCGCGCCCCCAAGCCCAGCTTCTCCTTTGCTCCCAAGGAGCATTACGAGATCGGCGAAGCCATGGGCGCCATGGATTTCGAAACCGCCGCCAAACTGTCGGGCAGCCGCTTCGTCGTGCTGAAAGGCCAGGTCGCCCGCCTCGAACGCGCGCTCGGCCAGTTCATGATCGATCTCCACACCACCGAGCACGGCTATACCGAAGTTCAGCCGCCGTTGCTGGTGAAGGATGACGCCCTTTACGGCACCAATCAGCTCCCCAAATTCGAGGAAGACCTCTTCTTTACACCCCATGGCGACTCGCGCCTGGCGCTGATCCCCACCGCCGAAGTGCCCCTCACCAATCTCGTCCGCGAATCCATCCTGGCCGAAGAAGCGCTGCCCATGCGCCTCACCGCGCTGACCCCTTGCTTCCGCTCCGAAGCCGGTTCGGCCGGTCGCGATACCCGCGGCATGTTGCGCCAGCATCAGTTCAACAAGGTCGAGATGGTGTCGATCACCACGCCCGAAACCGCGGTCGACGAGCATGAGCGCATGCTGACCTGTGCCGAGGCCGTGCTGCAAAAGCTGGGCCTGCACTACCGCGTCATGACGCTGTGCACCGGCGATATGGGCTTCGGTGCCAAAAAGACCTACGACCTTGAAGTGTGGCTGCCGGGTCAGGACACCTATCGTGAAATCTCCTCGGTCTCGGTCTGCGGCGATTTCCAGGCTCGCCGCATGGATGCGCGCTACCGTCCTGCCGGCGAAAAGCAGGCGCCGCGCTTCGTCCACACCCTCAATGGTTCGGGCACCGCGGTCGGCCGCTGCCTCATCGCGGTCATGGAAAATTACCAGCAGGAAGACGGCTCCGTCCTCGTGCCCGAAGTGCTGCGCCCCTATATGGGCGGCCTGACGTCGATCGGCGGCCGCTAATGGCCCTGCGCATCCTCCTCACCAATGACGATGGCGTGGATGCGCCGGGCCTCGCCGTTCTGGCCGATATTGCTCGAGCCATCAGCGACGATGTTTGGATCGTCGCGCCCGATGGCAATCAGAGCGGGGCAGGGCACCGCTTCACCCTCGGCCGTGAGCTGCATTACGAGCAGCGCGGCGAGCGCACCTTTACCGTAATCGGCGGCTCCCCTGCCGATTGCGTCGTCACCGGCATGACCCATCTGCTCGATCGCCCGGCCGATCTGGTCCTCTCCGGCGTCAATGCCGGCCAGAATCTGGGCGATGTCATCAATTGCTCGGGCACGGCGGCCGGCGCGCGGGAAGGGGCCCTGCAAGGCGCCATCGCCATCGCCCTGAGCCAAGCGAATAATTACGAGCATGGCCGGGCGGTCGATTGGGCCAATGCCGCCCGCTACGGCGAAGCCACCGTCCGGGCCATCCTCGCCGTCGTCGAAGGCCGCCAGACTTATTACAACGTCAATTTCCCCTGGTGCCCGCCCGACGAGGTCTCCGGAATCTCGGTCGTCCAACACCAACGCTTCTCGCGCTCGCCCTTCCGCTATTATCCCAGCGACAATGCCGGCAAATTCTTCGTCGCCGTCCCCGAAACCCCTCTGCCGCTCGACCCCACGGACGATTTCGAGGTCCTGCGCCAGGACAAGGCCATCACGGTGACGCCGCTATTGCTGCAGCAAACGGATCTGGCCACCACGGAACGCCTCAAGGGCAAGCTGGCGCTGTAGGGCAGCCATAGAATCATCGGTTGGGATCACCCTCCCCCTTGTGAGGAGGGAAGCGACATAGGACTTAGCGCCAGCTAAGTCCACGATATCCGGCCTCGCCTCTTAACCTTACCCAATCCAGAATCCGCCCCATTCGATTTTGCTCAAATCGCATCGGTTTTAAACTCGTCTTTACCTTACCGGCTTAGTCTCAAACTCGTGTTGAGTACCTGCGTACGAGTGAGCTGATGAGTATCCGCGTATCCCGTCGGGCACCGAAAGGTGCAGTTGCGATGGCAGGCCTGATGGCCGCCGCATTTGCCCTTTCCGGTTGTTCCAGCCTGGGTAGCCGTACTTTCGGCGACCAGACGACAACGGCTTCTGTGCCGCAGAATGCTCCTTCCAGTTATACCCAGCCCATGCCGTCGAGCCTCGGTGCGCCCCAGGTCGCCGAGAACCAGTTCCTGCCACCCGCTAACGTCGGGAATGGCTGGAACAGCTCGCCGGTCCAGACGGGCTACACCCAGCCGCTTGCGCCAATGGCGCCAGTTACCGCGATGGGCACAGCGCCCACCGTGCAGTCCCAAGACCTTCCTGTATTGAGTTCTCCGTCTCCAATGGGATCCCAGCCAGCCATGCAAGCTCAGCCCGCCTTCGCTGCGGCGGCCCCGATGCCGTCGCCTGCCACTCTCGGCACCCTGCCCACCAATAGCGCGGTGCCCACCGTCGCGCCGGCCGCGACCGGCGGCACCTTCACCCACACCATCGCGAGCGGCGAGTCGCTTTATACCATCGCCCGCCGCTATGACGTGACGACCCAGGCTCTGGTCCAGGCCAACGGCCTCTCCTCGCCCGACAAGATCGTTGTGGGTCAGAAGGTCATCATTCCGGGTCGCGCCGATCTGCTGGCCACCAAGGCGCCCGCGCCGGTCCAGGTCGCTTCGACCAGCCCGACCGCAACGCCGGCTCCGACTCTGCCCGCCGCTGCGCCCAATACTCTGACGGCTGCGACGCCCGCTCCAGCCCCGACGCCAGCGCAGGCTGCTCCGGCTCAGCCCGCACCTGCCCAGGTCGCCAATGTTCCGGCTGCCGAGCCGGCCATGTCGGGCAATACCAAGTTCCGCTGGCCCGTCAGCGGCCGCGTCCTGACCGATTTCGCCTCCTCGCGCGGCACCGGCATCAATATCGAAGCCTCTGAAGGCAGCGCCATCAAGGCCGCCGAAAACGGCACGGTCATCTATGTCGGCTCGGGCGTCGAGGGCTATGGCAATCTGATCCTGATCCGCCACCCCAATGGCTATGTCTCGGCCTATGCCCACCTCAAGTCGATGAGCGTGGCCAAGGGCGCCGTCGTCAGCCGCGGCGACACGATCGGCGCCGCCGGCATGACCGGCTCGGTCACCCAGCCGCAGCTGCACTTCGAACTGCGCAAGGGCGCTACCCCGGTCGATCCCATGCCGCTGCTGGCCAGCTGAGACCAATAGTCCAATCATAAAATCCCCGCTTCGGCGGGGATTTTTGTTTGCGGGTGGGTAGCTAGGTCGGGCCGTTCTCAGGGGGAAAGCCATGCGACGTTCTTTGGTCACGTTCAGCGCGGGTGTATTTGCCATCTGCGGCGCGGGCTCTGCCTGGGCCTGTGAGGCGAGCGACCTCTATGGAGCGGACAATTTCCCCGTTCCTGTTGTCGCCGCAGACGTCGGCCGGCTGCATTTCCTTGCGCCGGCCTCAAGCAAAACTCCGGGCTGTCCTTCGGCGAGCAAGCAGTGCGAACTCCCGACCTACCTGGTCGCGGGCGACGAGGTGCTGATAACCGATTTCGCCGAGGGCGAGGATGGGCTGGTCTGCGCTCATTACATTTCCCCGGCGGGCAAAGTCACGAGCGGCTGGCTCGACAATTCGGCCCTGACCTATAGGGGCGACAGCATGGTGCGCTTCGACAGCGCCGATGCCTATGGCGACTGGGTGAGTGTCCTGCAGGACGCCACGATCACCATCGCGCCCGCTGAAGCGGCGGATAGCGACTACGTCCTGGTTTCAGGCGACGCCACGCGCGGCCCGCCCTCCTACAATACCGGAAGTTTCGGCGGTCCCGCCTATATGACCGACAATAACTGGCGCGCCGGCTATGACAGCGATCAGTATCGCGGCGATGCACCCGCCAGCAGCCCGAGGTCACCCTCGGACGGCTGCCGGATTCGATTTCGCTTCGCCGGGCATTACCTGCTGGTCGATGACAATATGATCTGCGGCGGCAATGGCGTCACCTTTTCAGGCGTCTACGCCAAGAAACGTCCCTAGACCGGCTTCCCCAATTCGCCCGCCAGCGTCCGCACCAGCTGAATGGCCACGCGTCCGGACCGGGCCCCGCGCGTCGCCGCCCATTCAATGGCCCGCGCCCGCAGCGTTTCCTCGTCTAGCCCCAGGCCATAATGGTCGGCATAGGCCTGCACCATGGTGAGGAAGGTCGGCTGGTCGCAATTGTGAAAGCCCAGCCACAGCCCGAACCGGTCCGACAGCGATACCTTCTCCTCCACCGCCTCGCCGGGATTGATCGCCGTGGCGCGCTCATTCTCGATCATGTCGCGCGGCATCAGATGGCGGCGGTTCGATGTGGCATAGAACAGGACATTGTCCGGCCGGCCCTCGAGTCCGCCATCAAGGATCGTCTTGAGCGACTTGTAGCTGGTCTCCCCGCTATCAAAGCTCAAATCGTCGCAGAACACGATGAACCGGGCGTCTTCCTTGCCGATCAGCCGCATCAGGGCGGGAAGGGTTTCGAGATCCTCCCGCGCGATTTCGATCAGTACCAGCCGCCCGAAGCCATCCCGCGCCGCGATATCGCCATGGATCGCCTTGACCAGCGAGCTCTTGCCCATGCCCCTCGCACCCCACAGCAGCGCATTGTTGGCGCCATGCCCGCGGGCGAACTGCTCGGTGTTTTTGAGCAGGATATCCTGGACCCGATCGATTCCCTTGAGCATGCCCAGCGGCACGCGGCTGACCTTCGGCACAGCCATCAAGATTCCGGCATCGCCATCCCAATGATAGGCATCGGCGCTGCCAAGCGCTGGGGCAGGGGTGGAGGCAGCCGGAGAAAGCGCCTCCAGCGAACGGGCGATCTGCGCCAAGGATGCAGCAATTTCAGTGAGTTGGTCTTTGGTCTTCAAGTCTTTTTCCTTGTCATCGGCGCGGCAATTCGCGTCGCCCCGAATGCCTTTGCAATCGCAGGGGTGCAAATGTATAGTCCGCCCGATTTTGACCGGGGCGCAAGTGCAGTCAGGCCCATATGCGTCCACTGCATCGTAGAACGATGCCGGTTTCTGGCGCCGACCCCTCCACAGCCAAGAAGAAAAGATAAGGAGCACGCTTCATGTTTGTAACGCCCGCTTATGCACAGGCAGCCGGGGCCCCCGCCGGTGGCGGTATGACCGATATTTTTATCCAGCTGATGCCGATCCTGCTGCTGGTGGTGATTTTCTGGCTGCTGATCTTCCGTCCGCAGCAGAAGCGCCTCAAGGCCCAGCAGGCCATGCTGTCGGCCATCCGCCGCGGCGACACGGTCGTTACCACGGGCGGCATTGTCGGCAAGGTCACCAAGGCTGTCGATGGCGAAGACCTCGAAGTCGAGATCGCCACGGGCGTCAAGGTCAAGATCGTGCGCGGCATGGTCTCCGACGTGCGCTCCAAGGCCGAACCGGTCAACGACAACAAGCCTGCGTAAGCAGCTCATTCTGCGCCGGAGCCCAAGGGCTCCGGCTTTTCTGCCTCTAGGACTGCACAGATGCAATTTTCGCCGATCCGAACCGCTGTCATAGCCATCGTTGCTTTGCTGGGCGTGCTTTTCGCCGTTCCCAGTTTCCTGCCGGAAAATGTGCGCGATGCCTGGCCGAGCTTCCTGCCCAAGCAGACAGTGGTCCTGGGTCTGGATTTGCAGGGCGGCTCGCATCTGCTGCTGCAGGTCGGCGAAGAGGGCATCGTTTCCGAGCGGCTGCAAAGCGTGCGCCGCGATGCCCGCAATATTCTTGCCGGCCAGAACGGCATCGGCAACCTGATCACCACCGATCCGGCGACCAATTCGATCGCCATCGAGCTGACCGATCCGACCCAGAAGGATCAGGCCAGGACACTGATCGAAAGCCTGCAGAACACCGTTTCCAATGGTATGTTCGCGGTTGGCGGCGTCAATGAATTCGCCTTTGGCGAAACGCCCGACGGCAAGCTGACCATCACGCTTACCCCCGAAGGCATCGCTCAGCGCACCTCCTCGCTGGTCGCGCAGTCCATCGAAGTCATTCGCAATCGTATCGACGAACTCGGCACCACCGAGCCATCCATCCAGCGCCAGGGCACCAACCGCATTCTGGTGCAGGTCCCCGGCTTCGGTGATTCCACCCGCCTTAAGGACATCATTTCCCGCACCGCGCGCCTGACCTTCCACATGGTCTATCCCGGCATGTCGGCTGCGACCGCGCAGGCCCAGGGCCTCCCGGCCGGCACCATGATCCTGCCCAGCCAGGATGGCGGCAGCGAACTGCTCTATGAAGACGTGGCGCTTGGCGGCGAATCCCTGGTTGACGCGCAGCCCAGTTATGACCAGCAGCGCGCCATGCCCGTGGTCAGCTTCCGCCTCGATACCCGCGGCGCCGTCACCTTTGGCCAGATCACCTCGGCCAATGTCGGTCAGCGCTTCGCCATCGTGCTCGACAACACCGTCATCACCGCCCCGGTCATTCAGCAGCCCATCACCCAGGGCACCGGCCAGATCAGCGGCAGCTTCACAACACAATCTGCCAATGACCTTGCCGTGCTGCTGCGCGCCGGCGCGCTGCCGGCCAGCCTCGATATCGTCGAAGAACGCACGGTCGACGCCAGCCTTGGCGCTGACTCGATCCAGCATGGCCTCACTGCCGGTATCGTCGCATCGGTTCTGGTCGTGGCCTTCATGGTCATCGCCTATGGCCTGTTCGGCATCTTTGCGAATATCTCGCTGATCCTCAACATCGTGCTGATCTTCGGCGCGCTCTCCATGCTGGGTGCAACGCTGACGCTGCCTGGTATTGCCGGCATCGTGCTCACCATCGGCATGGCCGTGGACGCCAACGTGCTGATCTACGAACGCATGCGCGAGGAGCAAAAGGCGGGGAAATCGCCGCTGCAATCGATCAATGCGGGCTTTGAGCGGGCCTGGGGCACCATTATCGACTCCCACCTGACCCAGTTGATCGCGGCCATAGTGCTCTACTTCCTGGGCTCGGGTCCGGTGCAGGGCTTTGCCGTCACGCTGGCGCTCGGCATTCTCACCTCGCTGTTCACCTCCTACATGGTCACGCTGTATTTCGTGGGCCTGTGGTATCGCGCGCGTCGTCCCAAGACGCTCAAGATCCAGCACTTCCGCTTCGTGCCGGACGGGACCAAAATCCCGTTCATGAAGATCAGCCGCTATGTGATCGCCTTCTCGATTGTCGCGAGCGTGCTTTCCATCGGTTCGGCCTATTTCAAGGGCTTTAACCTGGGCATCGACTTTGTCGGCGGCACGGCCATTGTCGTGCAGCACGAGGGTGGTCCGGCCGATGTCGGACAGATCCGCGAAACGCTGGATGGCCTCAACCTTGGCGAAATCCAGGTGCAGGGCTTTGGCACGCCCGAAGACGTGCTGGTCCGCGTTCAGGCGCAGGAAGGTGGTCAGGACGCCGACCAGCTGGCCGTGTCCAAGGTACGCGACGCGCTCGCGGGCGAAAACTACACCATCCGCAGCACCGAGGCCGTTAGCGGCACCGTGTCGGGCGAGCTGGCATGGAAGGGCACAATCGCGGTCATCGTCGCGCTCGTTGCGATCCTGATTTACATCTGGTTCCGCTTCGAATGGCAATTCGCCTTGGCGGCCGTCACCACCACCACGCACGACGTCATCATGACTATCGGGCTCTACTCATTGACCGGATTGGAGTTCAATCTGACCTCCATCGCGGCGGTGCTGACATTGGTGGGTCTGTCCCTCAACGAAACGGTGGTTGTGTCTGACCGCGTCCGAGAAAATCTGCGCAAGCATCGCAAGATGCCGCTGCCGGAATTGATCGACATGTCGATCAACCAGACCATTGTGCGCACCACGCTGACGCAGTTTACCGTGTTCCTGGCGCTGATCCCGCTGGTCATCTTTGGTGGCGAAGTCATTCGTAGCTTCACCATCGCCATGACCTTCGGTTGCTTTGTCGGCATGTATTCCTCGATCATCGTCAACGGCCCGATCCTGATCAATTTCGGCCTCAAGTCGCGCAGTGACGCCGATGACGCGGGCAAGAAGAGCAAGCCCGCCGACGGCGCTGCCGTCTAGTTAATGCCGGGGCCCGCCCAGCGTCCCCTTTAGGGGGCAGTGGGTGGGTGCTGCGCCCTCAATGCGCTTGAACGTTCGGTCAAACAGTCTGGACCGCAGGAGACGGCGTTGAACGACACAGGACATTATCCCGAGCAGGTCGGCCTCGATGCCTATGGCAATGGCGGCTTCCGTTTTGCCGGCCTCTCCCATCGCGGCTCGCTGCTGTGCCTGCCCACCGGCATGCATGCCTGGGGGGTGACCTCCGTCGCCGAATTGACCCTAGAAACCCTCGCGCCGGTCCTCGCCGTCGCCGACGATATCGACGTGCTCTTCATTGGCCTTGGCCACGATATTGCCGCGATCGATCCAGCCATCCGCCAGGCTTTTCGCGAGCGCAATGTCATCGTCGAGGCCATCGGCACTGGCGGCGCAGTGCGCACCTATAACGTGCTGTTCGGCGAGCAGCGCGCCGTTGCCGCGGCCCTGATCGCCGTGGATCGGGCGCGCTGATGGCGGCCGCCAGCTTTGCCCACAGCGCTGCGGACCTCCGCGCCAACGACCGCGACCGCTACCTCGCCACGCTGGTGCTGAACGGGGCAGGGCGCGACGCCGTCACTGCGCTTTACGCCTTCAATGCTGACGTCGCCTCGGTGCGCGACCGCGTCAGCAATCCCGCCCCCGGCGAAATCCGCCTGCAATGGTGGGCCGATGCGCTGGATGGCAAAGGCCACGGCGATGTCAGGCAAAACCCGGTGGCCGATGCACTGCTCGACACCATGGCGCGCTATCGCATCCCGGCTGGTACGCTGCAGCGTCTGATCGCGGCCCGGCGCTTTGACCTCTACGACGATCCCATGCCCGATCTCGAAAGCTTCGAGGGCTATGCCGGCGAGACCGCTTCGACCCTCTACCAATTGGCCGCGATGATCCTCAATGACGGCGAACCCGTCGAAACAGGCGATGCTGCCGGTCATCTGGGCGTCGCCCATGCCATGATCGGCCATCTCCGCGCCTTCGGCTACACGGCCTCCCAGGGCCGCATCATGCTGCCCTGGTCGATCTTCGCCGCCAATGGTGTAGTGGAGCGCGAGATTTTCTCCGGCCAGGAGAGCGAGGGGCTGATCGAGGCGCTGGGCCAGATCACTGAATTGGCCCAAGGCCACCTCGCCAAGGCCGAAGCCGCCATCGCTGTGCTTCCCGGCAAACTCAAGCCCGCCTTCGCGCCCATAGCCATGCTCAAGGCGCAACTGGCGCAGTTGGACAGTCCGCGCAATGTCTTCGTCACACCTGCCGACGAAGCCGACTGGCGCAAGATTACGCGTCTGGTTTGGTGGTCCCTGCGGAACCGGTAGCACGATTTGAAGAAGGGTGGGCGCTTACGCCCAGCCCTTCAAATCTTCCAGCGCCCGCGACGTGATCGCCTTGCGCTTGGCAATGGTCTTGTCATTGCCCCGCCAGCGTCCAGCGCCCTCGGGCTTGGTGATCGTCACCTCGGGGAATAGCCCGAAATTGACATTCATCGGCTGGAAGCTGCGCGCGCCGCTATAGCCTTCCGCCTCGATATGCCCGCCGGTGATATGCGCCACCAGCGCGCCAAGGGCAGTGGTCAGCGGCGGCGTGGCGAGGCTCTCGCCCCGGCTTTCCGCCGCGGCCAGGCGGCCGGTGATCAGGCCGACCGCTGCGCTTTCGACATAGCCTTCGACGCCCGTCACCTGTCCGGCAAAGCGAATGCGCGGATCGGCCTTGAGCTTGAGGTCTGGCCCTAACACCTTGGGCGAATTGAGGAATGTGTTGCGATGCAGCCCGCCCAGCCGGGCAAATTGGGCATTCTCCAGCCCTGGGATCATCCGAAAGATTTCGGCCTGGATGCCGTAGCGCATCTTGGTCTGGAAGCCGACCATGTTCCACAGCGTGCCCAGCGCATTGTCCTGCCGCAGTTGCACGATGGCATAGCTCTTGACCAGTGGATCGCGCGGATTGGTCAGCCCCACCGGCTTCATCGGCCCGTGCCGCAGCGTTTCAGGACCGCGTTCGGCCATGACCTCGATCGGCAGGCAGCCGTCGAAATAGGGCACCTTTTCCCAGTCCTTGAACTCATGCAGCGGCGCGGCGATCAGTGCTTCGACAAAGGCGTAGTACTGATCCCTATTCATCGGGCAGTTGAGATAATCGGCGCCTGTGCCGCCCGGACCTGCCTTGTCATAGCGCGACTGCGCCCAGGCGATGTCCATATTGATGCTGTCCTTGTGGACGATCGGGGCGATGGCGTCGAAGAAGGCCAGCGCGTCCTCGCCCGTCTTGGCCAGGATCGCGTCGGCAAGGGCAGGGGACGTCAGCGGCCCGCTGGCGATGATGACATTCTTCCAGTCCTCGGGCGGCCAGCCGGCGATCTCTTCGCGAACCACGGTGATATTGGAGTGGTTGTGAATGGCGCGGGTGACTTCGTCGGAAAAGCCATGCCGGTCCACGGCCAGGGCGCCGCCTGCAGGCAGTTTGTGCAGGTCGGCAGCGCGCATGATCAGCGAGCCACGGCGCCGCATTTCCTCATGCAGCAGGCCAACGGCATTCTGCTCATGGTCGTCGGAGCGGAAGCTGTTGGAGCAGACCAGCTCGGCAAAGCTGTCGGTGCTATGCGCGTCGGTGCCGCGCACGCCGCGCATTTCGTGGACGATGACCGTGGCGCCCGCTTCGGCCGCCTGCCACGCAGCTTCAGACCCGGCGAGCCCGCCGCCGATGATATGAATAGGTTCGTTTTGCATGGCCGTCAGGTAGCAAGCAGCAAGGCCGAGCGCAACAACTGTAGCTGGGAGATTATCATGCCGCTCAGGGGGCGGGGATAAGTTGGGTAAGCTGCCGGCGCAATTTCATCGAGTGAACTGCTGGCCAAAAAGCAAAACACCCGCGTCTCAGAGAGAAGCGGGTGTTCGATTTGCATAGTCTGAAAGTTCAGTGCAGCAAATCTTAGAGCGAGCTGGCATGGTCACGAGCAATCCGATTGATGTCGGTGCGCGAAATACCAAGGTCATTCAGCTGACGATTGTCGAGAGCGGCAAGCTCACGGACGGTCTGCTGGTAGGCGGCCCACTTCTTGAAAG
>DATMSY010000221.1:0-5120 GCA_035565135.1 Devosia sp. | reverse complement strand
ACCTGGCCCTCTTCGAGCTGCTGGACGATTTCCGAACGCTGTTCAGCGCGCGATTCTTCGAGAATGGCACGACGCGACACGACGATATTGCCGCGACGCTTGTCCATCTTCAGAATCTGGAAGGGCTGCGGCACGTTCATGAGCGGAGCGATATCGCGGATCGGGCGGATATCGACCTGCGAACGCGGCAGGAAGGCAATGGCGCCTTCGAGGTCGACGGTGAAACCACCCTTGACCTGGTTGAAGATGGTGCCTTCAACGCGCTCATTGTTGTTGTACATTTCTTCGAGCTTGACCCAGCTCTCTTCGCGGCGGGCCTTCTCGCGGCTGAGGACAGCCTCGCCGGCAGCGTTCTCGACGCGGTCGACATAGACTTCCACGACCGAACCGACGGTGATGGTGCCGTCGCGGCCGGCCTGGCCGAATTCCTTGAGCGCGATGCGCCCTTCGGTCTTGAGACCGACATCGATGATCGCCAGATCCTTTTCGATCGCGACCACGGTGCCCTTAACAACGGCGCCCTCTAGGGGTTCGTTGTCGATGAACGAGTCCATCAAGAGCGATTCAAAATCTTCTTTCGTCACAGTTTGCTGTGCCAAATTATATCTCCAGTGCACCGGGGGCTTGAGGTTGAGACCGGAAACCCGCCACTTCGCAAACGCAAAATGCCGGCGCGCGAGCGCCCGATCGATGTCTATAGGGTATAGGTCCGGACCAAAGCTTGGCTGATTGGCGGAACCGAAACACGCAAGGAGGAAATTAAAACTCTTAGAGTTTTGCCTTGTGCGCCATGGTCGTCTCGACAATCGCGATGGCTGCGCGGAGTGCGGCCTCTATATCGAGAAGCGTCGTATCGAGCAAGTGCGCGTCGTCCGCTTTATAGAAACCGCCATTGGGATTGGCCATGTCGCGGGCGTCCCGCTCTTCTATCTGGTGATAGAGGGCGTAGCGGTCAACCACCACGCCGCGCGATTCCAATTGCCGGGCCCGGCGCTCCATGCGCGCCTTGCTGTCGGCCTGGATGAACAGCTTCACATCGGCATCGGGGCAGATATTGGTGCCGATGTCACGACCATCGAGCACGGCGCCACCGGGCTGGGTGGCGAAATTGCGCTGATAATCGAACAGGGCCGCCCGCACCGGGCCGATCACCGCGACCTTGCTGGCCAATACGCCCGAACGGGCCGAGGTCAATTCCGCCACATCGGCCAGATGGCTGGCGTCGAGCGCGCGTGCGGCGGCAATGGCCGCCTCCTCGAAACCGGGCTGGTCTTCCCGATCGGCGACGGCGCGGCCCACGGCGCGATAGAGCAGGCCCGTATCGAGATGGGGCAGGCCATAATGGCGGGCCAGCCCGGAAGCCAAAGTGCCCTTGCCGGAGGCGGCGGGTCCGTCAACGGCAATGATCATGGCTTGGCCTCCCTCTCTGGCGTTTAGCGGCGCATATAATGGCTTTGGCACAATCGCCTGACGAAAAGAACCGCCAATCGCGAGAAATCCCCGCGCCTATGCAGGGGCAATATTCGCGCCGGCCGCGTTCATGGCCGCGACAAAACCGGGAAAGCTTGCGGCAATGGGCCGCGCATCGTCGATGGCAATGGGCGCCGTGCTGGCAAAGCCCAGCACCAGAAAACTCATGGCGATGCGGTGATCGCCCTGGGTTTCGACCCGGCCGCCGCCGGGCACGGCGCCCACGCCCTTGACCAGCAATTGATCGCGCCCTTCAAGGCACTCGACGCCATTGGCGGCAAGTCCCGCCGCTATTGCCGCGAGGCGGTCGCATTCCTGCTCGCGCAGAGCCGCGATGCCCTCGATCGCGGTGGAGCCATCGGCATAGGCGGCAGCCACGGCCAGGGCCGGAATATCGTCCAGCATGGCGCGGGCATGCTCGGCCGGGACGCGGACGCCGCGCAGGCGCGACGAGCGAACGCGCAAATCGGCGACATGCTCGCCGCCCGCCTCGCGCTGATTGGTAAAGGCAATGTCGCCGCCCATTTCGAGCAAGGTATCGATGAGGCCGGTGCGATTGGAATTGATCAGCACGTTTTCGATCACGAGGTCGGAGCCGGGCACGATGAGCGCGGCGACAATGGCATAGGCCGCCGCCGACGGATCGCCCGGCACGATGACGCGGCGGGGCTTGAGCTCGGGCAGGCCCGTCAGCCTGATCGTGGCGGCGCCCGTCTCGTCCAGGCTGGTGACGATATCGGCGCCAAAGGCGGCCAGCATTCTCTCAGTATGGTCGGGCGTGGGCACGGGCTCGACAATTGTGGTCGTGCCTGGAATGGCCAGCCCCGCCAGCAGGAGAGCCGATTTGATCTGCTCGGACGGCTCGGCCATGATGTGGTGGATCGGCACGGCAGTGGCTGGCCCCCTGATGGTGGCCGGCAGCTGTCCGGCGGCGCTTTCGAGCACGCTCATGCCCATGGCGCCCAGGGCGTCGAACAGGGATTGCATCGGCCGGCGCGTCAGCGTTGCGCTGCCGGTAAACTGGCTGGTGAAGCGATAGGGCGCGAGCAGGCCCAGTATGAGCCGCGCGCCGGTGCCCGAATTGCCGAAATCGAGCGGGGCGGCAGGCGCCAGCAGCCCGTTGATCCCCAGGCCCTGCACCACGCATTGCGTATCGTCGATATCCACGGCGACGCCCAAGGCGCGCAGCGCATTGGCGGTGGCCAGCACGTCGTCGGCAATGAGCAGGCCATGAATACTGGTGCGGCCGACCGCCAGGGCGCCGGCAATCAGCGCCCGGTGGGAAATCGCCTTGTCGCCGGGGGTCGCAAAGCGCCCGGAAAGGGGTCCGCCTTTATGGGCGGAGAGCGGCTGGAGCGGCGATTCGGCGTCGGACATGGCGGCCATGAAGTGGTTTGCGGCGGGCGCGGGTTTAGCATGGGGCGCGCGGCTGAAGCCACCATGGATATCGTTGCCAATGGCCATGCCCGCATTTTCGGTTTGACAGGGGCATGGTTTGCCCATAACCGGACTGACCGAAGCGGCGGCAGCTTTTCTCCCCCGCAAATCCATTCCCCCACGAGGAACATCGATGGCCAGTTCCGAACGCGGCACCAAACGGACCGATCCCGATACCGGGAAGAAGTTCTACGACCTCAACATGGACCCGATCGTCTCGCCCTATACCGGCAAGAGCTATCCGCGCTCGTATTTCGAGCAGGTGCTGGCCGGCAAGCCGTCCCCCGCCACTGCCCGCAAGGTGGATGACGAGGAGGAGACGGAAGAGGAAGAGGATATCGAGGACGTCGCAGCGCCCGAAATCGTCAGCCTCGAAGATGCCGATGCCGAAGAAGCCGGCGACGAGGATATTCCGGAAACCGACGATGTCGAAGTCGATGAAGACCTCGGCGACGACGATGCGGACGTGTTCCTTGAGGAAGACGAGGACGAAGACGACGAGCTCGGCTTCGACGTCGGCGGCGACGAAGACCGCTGATTTCACACGCTTTTTCCGCCGGATTGAGAAAAAATCCGGCGGGACAAAAAAGTGTCAAATAGGCACTTGCAAGGGGGCGGATCATCCAATAGGTTCCGCCTCGCTCCGGACGGCAATGTCCTTCCGGAACCCACCAAAATGGGGCCTTAGCTCAGCTGGGAGAGCGCTTGCATGGCATGCAAGAGGTCAGCGGTTCGATCCCGCTAGGCTCCACCAATTCCTAAATTGCCCCCAGATCTGGCTGAGTAAGCAACCGGGAAACCGGGTGCCCTTTGGCTGCGACTTGTTCTAGGTTTGTTTCCAACAAACCTTTTGCCGAGTCGCCCCTTGCCGAAATCCCGCGCTCTCTCGTCCGATCATGCCCGCCATATCTGGTTGAGCGCGCAGCGCCTCGATGTTGCTGAGCCCTTTGGCGCCGGGCCAGGGGCCACGCCGGCGGCTATTGCCCATCTGGGCTATGTGCAGATCGACACCATCAATGTCATCGAGCGCTGCCACCATCATATCCTGTGGTCGCGCATTCCCGGCTATTCCCGGGCGCATCTGGCACAGGCGCAATCGGTGGACAAATCGGTCTTTGAATATTGGACCCATGCGCTGAGCTATGTGCCCAGCGCCGACCTGCCGTTTTTCCTGCCGGCCATGAAGCAATATCGCGAGACGCCCAGCCGCTGGTTCGGCTCGGTGACCCCGCTCGAAGTGCGCAAGATGGCGAAGCGCCTGCGCGAGGAGGGGCCGCTGTCGATTCGCGATATCGGCGATGACGAACTGGTCGACAAGGACCACCCCTGGGCCAGCCGCAAGCCGAGCAAGCGGGTGCTCGAAATGATGTTTTTCCAGGGCCTGGTGACGATCGGTACGCGGCAGGGCATGGTCAAGACCTATGATTTGATGGCCCGCCATTTCGGCTGGGACAAGGCGCCCAAGCCCGCCACCGACCGGCAGATCACCGCTTACCTGCTCGACCGCGCGCTGCGCAGCCAGGGCATGGTGAGCCTCGATTCGGTGTGCCATCTCGATGCGCCGCGCAAAAAGGCGGTGCGCGAACTGATCGACAGCCGCGTGCGGCGCCGGCTGCTGGTGCCGGTGCATATCGAGGGCCATGACAAAGCCGAGCATTGGGCCACGCCCGAAACGCTGGCCGGCGAGCGGATCGCGCCGCCCGGGCTCACCCATATCCTGTCGCCCTTCGATCCCCTGATCATCCAGCGCAGGCGGCTCAAGCTGTTTTTCGGCTATGATCACCTGTTCGAGGCCTATGTGCCGGCCGCCAGGCGCAAGCTGGGCTATTTTGCCCTGCCGGTGCTGGTGGGCGACCGGATCGTCGCCGCCATCGACCTCAAGACCGACAGGGCGGCGGGCAAGGTGCTGATCCAGAACTGGACCTGGCTGGAAGATGCCGGAGCGGAAGCCAAGGCGGCGATCGATGACGCGCTGGGGCGGTTCGAGCGGTTTCAGTTTGGGGATTAGCGAACCCTTATGGGGGCAGTGTTTACTCTGAGCGCGTTCAGAAACTCGATGTCATCCCGGCGGAGGTGTAGTCTTCCGTCAGATTGGTGAGGGCCTGTAGCGGGGTCTGATATTGGATGGCTCTGAGGCGGGTTCGGTTATAGGCGTGGACGAAGTCGAGTAGATAGCGATCTCGCTGCAGGATGGAGACGAAGCTATTCTTGCC
>DATMSY010000220.1:0-3070 GCA_035565135.1 Devosia sp. | reverse complement strand
ATGGGCTGGGAATGCAGCATTTCGCGCTCGAGGGCCGAGGAGGCGATGACGGGCAGGGGCATGGGGAAGCTGCGGGCCTTGACGGTGTCGGCGACGTTGAAAATGACGTTGTAGAAGGCGGCCGAGCCGTCGGGGGCGATATTGCCGGTGAGGGAGACGACCTTGTGGTGCGGGCATTCCATGGGCATGAGTTGCTCGATGGCGGCCTTGAGGGTGCGGCCGGTGCCGATGGCCATGACGATGGGGTCGGTGCGCTTGAGCCAACGCTCGATCTCGGCGGCGGCGGCTTCGGCCAGGCCGATCGTGGTGGAGGTGCTGGCGGGGTCGGAGGGGACGATTTCGACCAGGTCGAGCGCGAAGCGGGATTTGAGGCGCGCGGCGAGGTCCATGCAGCGGCCGATGGGGTGATCGAGGCGGACCTTGATCAGGCCTTCGCTGACCGAGAGGGAGACGAGGCGCTGGGCCGATTGCCGGGAAATGCCGAGCTTGGCCGCGATCTCTTCCTGGGTATTGCCGGCGACGTAATAGAGCCAGCCGGCCCGCGCGGCATCGTCGAGCCGCGTGCTGGGGCTATCGGTTTTGTTGGCCATGCCGGTTCCTCGGTGTTTTGCGGCGCGATATTGCGGCGAGGGGGGTGTTGCTGCAAGGGGCATGCTTCCCACTCTCGATGTCATCCCCGCGGGACCTCTGTTTTCTTCTCGCATCGTCAAACAGAGGTTCCCGCTTTCGCGGGAATGACACTGTAGATGGACGGGAATGACACCGTGGATGGGTTACCCCTTCGGCAGGCCCTGGCGGAGTTGGCTCAATGCGGTGCGGATGTCGCGTTCGGTGTCTTTCAAGTGGAGGCGCATGGCTTCGGCGGCGGCGCGGCCATTGCCCTGGCGGATGCAGTCGAGGATGCGTTGATGGGCTTCGATGGTGTGGGCCAGGGTGTGGCCGCGCTGTTCGTGGCCGCGGCGGCTGATGAAGAAGCCTTCGCGCAGGGGCTGGGCCATGGCTTCGAAGAGAAAGCCCAGGACGCGATTGCCGCTGGCGAGCGCGATGGCTTCGTGGAAGCCCACATCGTAAGTGTGGAAAGCCAATTCCTTTTCCGGAGTGTCGAGGCCCAGCGCCAGGGTTTCGCGCATGCCTTCCAGCGCGCTTTCGATGGCGGTCTGGCCGGCGCGGGTGGAGCGCTTGGCGGCAAGGGTTGCCGACTGGACTTCGAGGGATAGGCGCACTTCGACGAGGTCGAACAGGCCCTTGGGATCGTAGCGGATCAGCGAGGTGAGGAAATCGGCAAAGGCGGCGCCATCGGGCTCGCGCACCACGGCGCGGCGGCCGCGGGAGAGCTCGAGCAGACCCCGCCCTTCGAGGAGCTTCACCGCCTCGCGGATGGTGAGGCGGCTGACATCGTAGCGCGCCGCCAATTCGGCCTCGCTGGGCAGGCTGGTGCCGGGCACCAGCTCGCCCAGAATCATGTTCGCCAGGTCGTCCGCAACCACGCTTGCCGCCGATTGATCGGAGCGAGCCTCTCCCTCGTGAGTGACCACTTCCCCTCCTGATATCTGATACCTTTGCATCTGTGGGGGCCACTAAAGCGGCTTCTCGGACAGATTCCTCCCGAAGGCAGGCGGACGATATAGCGCGTCGTGGCGCGCCGCAACTGCTACTATCGTCGGTTCCGCACACAGGCTTGTTAGCCAGTTGCAGTGGAAGCGGCTTTACAAAAGGTATCAGACTATTCTAGCTTCCGGACGTGGGCTTGGGAGGGCCCAAACGGCATTGCCGTTCCTTGTGGAGGATTTTCATGCAGCAACGACCGAGTGTGTGCGTCCGGGTGTCAGCCCGGCGGTCACCCGTTGTGGAATCCATACCGGTTTCCGGTGGTTCCGCGTTGCATGTCGAGCCAGCTCTCCCCTGACGACCATTCCACCACTTTATGAACTCGAAAGACAAAAAGGGAGTCGAGACGTGAAGGTTTTCAAGACGCTTGCCACCGTGCTGGCCGTCGGCGCCATGGCGCTGACCGGTTCGACGGCGGCCTTCGCCCAGGACAAGGGCCAGATCGGCATCGCCATGCCGACCCAGTCGTCGCTGCGCTGGATCTCGGACGGTAACGAACTCAAGGCGGCCCTCGAGGCCAAGGGCTATACGATCGACCTGCAATATGCGGAAGACGATATCCCCAACCAGCTGGCCCAGATCGAAAACATGGTCACCAAGGGCGTCAAGGCGCTGGTGATCGCCTCGATCGACGGCACCACGCTCAGCGCCGTGCTGCAGCAGGCCGCCGATGCCGGCATCAAGGTCATCGCCTATGACCGCCTGATCCGCGATACGCCGAATGTGGACTATTACACCACGTTCGACAATTTCCAGGTCGGCGTGCTGCAGGCCAATTCGATCCTCAAGGGTCTGGGCTATCCGGAAAAGCAGGGTCCGTTCAATATCGAACTGTTCGGCGGTTCGCCCGACGACAACAACGCCTTCTTCTTCTATGACGGCGCCATGAGCGTGCTGCAGCCGCTGATCGATTCCGGCGTGCTGGTGGTCAAGTCCGGCCAGATGGGCATGGACACTGTGGGTACCCTGCGCTGGGACGGTGCTGTCGCCCAGGCCCGCATGGACAATATCCTCTCGGCCAATTACTCGGACGGTTCGCGCGTCGATGCGGTGCTGGCTCCCTATGACGGGCTGAGCCGCGGCATCATCTCCTCGCTGCGCGGCATTGGCTACGGCACTGCCGACCAGCCCTGGCCGATCATTTCGGGCCAGGACGCGGAAGCTCCCTCGGTCAAGGCGATCATTGCCGGCGAGCAGTATTCGACCATCTACAAGGACACCCGTGAGCTGGCTCGCGTCACCGGCGACTTGGTTGACACCGTGCTGAGCGGCGGTACGCCGGAAGGCCTGGACACCACGACCTATAACAATGGCGTCAAGGTCGTGCCGTCGATCCTGCTGACCCCCTATGAAGTCGACAAGTCGAACTACCAGGAACTGGTGGTCGACTCCGGCTACATCAAGGCGGAAGACCTGCAGTAAGCCGGCTTCTGACGCAAAGGGCCCCGCGGTGACGCGGGGC
>DATMSY010000219.1:0-12890 GCA_035565135.1 Devosia sp. | reverse complement strand
CATCGAAGCCAAGTATCCGATCGAGGCCAAGTTCACCGGCCGCGTGACCAACATCACCGATTACGGTGCGTTCGTCGAACTGGAGCCGGGCATTGAAGGCCTGATCCACGTTTCGGAAATGAGCTGGACCAAGAAGAACGTCCATCCCGGCAAGATCGTCTCGACCTCCCAGGAAGTCGAAGTCGTCGTGCTGGAAGTCGATCCCGACAAGCGCCGCATCTCGCTCGGTCTCAAGCAGACCCTGCAGAACCCGTGGGAAAGCTTCGCCGAGAAGTTCCCCGTTGGTTCGGTCATCGAAGGCGAAGTCAAGAACAAGACCGAATTCGGCCTGTTCATCGGCCTCGACGGCGATGTGGACGGCATGGTTCACCTTTCCGACCTCGACTGGCAGAAGTCGGGCGAAGTGGCCCTTGAAGACTACAACCGCGGTGACATGGTTTCGGCCAAGGTCCTCGATGTTGACGTCGAAAAGGAACGCATTTCGCTTGGCATCAAGCAGCTCGCCACCGGCGAAGTTGCCGATACTGCCGGTTCTGAAGGCGGCATCAAGAAGGGTTCGGTCGTGACCGGCACCGTCATCGAAGTCAACGATGGGGGCATTGAAGTCCGCATCGCCGACAGCGAAATGACCGCCTTCATCCGCCGCGCCGATCTCAGCCGCGACCGCAACGACCAGCGTCCCGAGCGTTTCAGCAAGGGCGAAAAGGTCGATGCACGCGTCACCCAGTACGATCGCAAGACCCAGCGCATCCAGCTGTCCATCAAGGCGCTGGAAATCGCCGAGGAAAAGGAAGCCGTTGCCAATTACGGTTCCTCGGACTCGGGCGCTTCGCTCGGCGACATCCTGGGCGCTGCCCTCAAGGATCGCGACACGAAGTAATTCGGTCCGCTTTGACAAATCTGCAGGAGGCCCGCACTTCACAGTGCGGGCCTTTTGCCTTTAGAAGGCGTCATGAAACACGCAATGCACTGGCGGGCCCTGACCACGTTCGACCTGCCCGCGGTCGAAACCATCGCCGCCAGGGTGCATCCCGATTTCCCCGAGGATATGACGGTCTTTGCCGAGCGGCAGCGCCTTTACCCCGATGGCACGCGGCTGCTCGAACTCGATGGCGTCCCCTCGGGCTATATTCTCTCCCATCCCTGGCGCTTCCGCGCTTTGCCCGCGCTCAATTCGCTGTTGGGCGCTATTCCTGCAGATGCCGATACCTATTATCTGCATGACCTGGCCCTGCTGCCCGCCGCCCGCGGCACCGGCGCCGCCGCCATGATGGTCGGCGACATCCAGCGCCATGCCCGCGCTGCCGGCTTTGCCAATATGAGCCTGGTCGCGGTCAATGGCTCGATCCCCTTCTGGACCAAGCACGGCTTCCGGCCCTTCCCGGCGCCCGAGCTGGCGGAAAAGCTGCTGAGCTATGAGGCGGCGGCCCGGTTCATGGTCAAGGTGCTCTGATCCTAGGTGTTGTTACCTAAATATCTATCCCGATAGATATTTCCCGGATGTCGTGCGAACAAGGCGCTGCGGGCCTATGTGACGGCGCAGGAAAAGCGGGCGCAGAAGAAGGCCGGCTGATCCCGTCTTGCCAAGCCCGCGCCCGCTCGCTACCCCTTCGAGCGTCAAACCAGCGAGGCGATGATGACCGACCAGCCTGTCGCAGAGCCATCCGGGCCCGCCGATCCGCATGAGATCATCGCCGCCGAAACCTATCGCCGCTCGCGCGGGCTCTGGCGCATTCTGGCCTTTGTGGCGCTGGCCATTGCCGTGCTGGCCGTGGCCGGCCGCTTTGCCCTCGCCAATGCCCCGGCAGGCGATCACATCGCCCGCGTGGTGATCGACGGCACCATCGCTACCGATCCGACACGGCTCAAATTGCTTGAGGAACTGGCCGAAGACGACAGCGTCAAGGCGGTGGTTATCGCCATCAATTCGCCCGGCGGCACCACGGCGGGCGGCGAGGAGCTCTATGAAGCGCTCGGCCAGTTGCGCGCCAAAAAGCCGGTCGTCGCAGTAATCAAGGAATTGGGCGCTTCGGCCGCCTATATGACCGCCATTGGCGCCGACCGTATTTTCGCCCGGCGCCTGTCCATCATCGGCTCGATCGGCGTGCTCTACCAGCACGTCAATGCCGGCAAGCTGCTTGAAACCATCGGCGTCGATCTTGACAAGGTCGCCTCCGGTCCCCTCAAGGCCGAGCCCGATTATGACGAGCCCATGGTGGGCGAAGTGCGCGCCTCCATCGGCGCCCTGGTCGACGACAGTTTCCAATGGTTTGTCGATATCGTCGCCGAACGGCGCAATCTCGACCGCGCCGTGGCGCTGGGCCTGGCCGATGGTCGCATCATGAGCGGCAGGACCGGTGTCGAGACCGGCCTGATCGATGATGTGGGCGGCGAATTGGAGGCCCAGGCCTGGCTCGAAGCCGAGCGCGCTGTGCCCAAAAACCTCGAAATCGTCACCGCCTGGCCTCAGGAAAGCTCCGGCCTGGGCTGGATTGGCACTTTTTTAGGCAGTCAGGCGCGTGCAGCGCTTGGTTTGCCTGTCAATGGGGCCATCACGCTTGACGGGCTGGTCTCGCTTTGGCAGGTTGGCGCAGCCTCGTAAACCTGACGGGGATACAACGGTCTCGCACCGGGAGCCAGGGATGATCAAGTCGGAACTCGTCGAGAAACTCGCGGCGGAAAATCCGCATCTGTTCCAGCGTGATATCGAGAACATCGTCAACGCTATCCTCGATGAGATCGGGGACGCCATGGCCCGGGGCGATCGGGTCGAGCTGCGCGGCTTCGGCGCCTTTTCGGTCAAGAACCGTCCGGCCCGCGTCGGGCGCAATCCGCGCACTGGCGAGCAGGTCGATGTCGGCGAAAAATATGTGCCCCAGTTCAAGGCGGGTAAGGAAATCCGCGAGCGGCTCAACCGCTCGTAACGGGACAGACAGTCCCCAATAGGCTAAAGCGACTATGCTCAACAAGATTGTCGGCTGGCTGGTCCTCGTGCCGCTTTCTCTGGCGCTGATTGCCTTTGCCCTGGCCAACCGCCAGTTCGTGATCGTCAATTTCAATCCCTTTGCACCGGTCGAGCAGCTGGCCACGCCCGGCTATGGCGTGCCGCTTTTCGTGGTGCTCTATGTCGTGCTGCTGATCGGGGTGCTGCTGGGGGGCATTGCCACCTGGTTTGCCCAGGGCCAGCACCGCCAGCGCGAGCGCCACTGGCGCCGCGAGGCCAATATGCTCAATGCCGAGCTCGCCACCCTGCGCAAGAACCAGGGCCAGCCGAGCACCCCATTGAGCGATGTCGATGACCTATTGGAGCTCCGCTGAGCATACCATGGCCGATCCCCTGATCGTCAAAATCTGCGGTATCAAAACGCTTGATATCCTGGAAACCACCATTGCGGCCGGCGCCGACATGGTCGGCTTCATGCATTTCCCGCGCTCGCCGCGTCACGTCACGGTCGAACAGATCGCCGACCTGATCTCAAGCGCCCGCGGCCGCATCCAGACCTGCGTGGTTCTGGTCAATCCGGACAATTCCTGCGTGGCCGAAATCGCGGCCCTGGGTCCCGACTGGATCCAGCTGCATGGCCCCGAGACGCCCCATCGCGTCGAGGCCATCCGCAATGAGGCGGGCGTTGAAATCATGAAGGCGTTGCCCATCGGCTCGGCCGAGGATGTCGCCCATATTGCCGATTTCCTCGAGGTCGCCGACCGCATCCTGCTCGACGCCAAGCCCCCCAAAGGCGCCGATCGGCCGGGCGGATTGGGCGAAACCTTTGACTGGTCGCTGCTTGAAGGCCTTGACCCATCCATCCCCTTCATGCTTTCGGGTGGCCTGACGCCGCAAACCGTGGCCGATGCCGTCAAGACGCTCCGCCCCTTCGGGGTCGATGTGTCCTCCGGCGTCGAAACGGCGCCCGGCGTCAAGGACAAGCGGCTGATCGAAGCGTTCATCCGGAACGCGCGGGCGGCCGGTTAGCAATTGCTTTCCTGTCTGGCGCTGGCCTATTGAGACCTCATGGTGAGCTTGTCGAACCACGAGGTCGGGCGCATCGGACCTCGTCCTTCGACAGGCTCAGGATGAGGTCCTTTCCAGGACCCCGCGAAAGGACGACCCATTGGATAGCACCGGCATCAATTCCCTGCGCAACGGCCCGGACGAGCATGGCCGTTTCGGGCTCTATGGCGGCCGCTTCGTCGCCGAAACCCTGATGCCGCTGATCCTCGATCTCGAGCAGCATTACCGCGCCGCCAAGACCGACCCGGTCTATCAGGCCGAACTCAAGGATTTGGCGGTCCACTATACCGGCCGCCCCAGCCCGCTCTATTTCGCCAAGCGCCTCACCGAGCATCTGGGCGGCGCCAAGGTCTGGTTCAAGCGCGAGGAGCTCAATCATACCGGCTCCCACAAGATCAACAATTGCCTGGGCCAGATCCTGCTGGCCAAGCGCATGGGCAAGACCCGCATCATCGCCGAAACCGGCGCCGGCCAGCATGGCGTGGCGACGGCCACGGTCTGCGCCAAGTTCGATCTGCCCTGCACTATTTTCATGGGCGCCACCGATGTCGAGCGGCAAAAGCCCAATGTGCTGCGCATGAAAATGCTGGGCGCCGAAGTGCGCCCCGTCACCGCCGGCGCCGGCACGCTCAAGGATGCCATGAACGAGGCCCTGCGCGACTGGGTCACCAATGTCGACAGCACCTATTACCTGATCGGCACCGCCGCCGGCCCGCATCCCTACCCGGAAATGGTGCGCGATTTCCAATCGGTCATCGGCATCGAACTCAAGGAACAGTTCAAGCAGGCCGAGGGCAAGCTGCCTGACGCAATCGTCGCCTGTGTCGGTGGTGGTTCCAATGCCATCGGCACCTTCCATGCCTTCCTCGATGACCCTGAAGTCGCCATCTATGGCGCCGAGGCCGGCGGGCACGGCATCGACGTCGAAAACGGCCACGCCGCCTCCATGACCGGCGGCCGCCCCGGCGTGCTGCATGGCAATCGCACCTATCTGCTGCAGGATCGCGACGGCCAGATTCTGGAAGGCCACTCCATTTCGGCGGGTCTCGACTATCCCGGCGTTGGCCCGGAGCATTCCTTCCTGCACGATACCAAGCGGGTCACCTATGTGCCCATCACCGATGATGAAGCGCTGGCCGCCTTCCAGCTCTGCACGCGGATGGAGGGCATTATTCCCGCGCTGGAATCCGCCCATGGCCTGGCCCAGGTCATCAAGCTGGCCCCGACCCTGGGCAAGGACCAGTCGGTCGTGCTGTGCCTGTCCGGGCGCGGCGACAAGGACGTGGAAAGCGTCGGCAATTATCTGGGGCTGCTCTAGACCATGACCTCTCGCATCGAAAAACGCTTCGCCGAAGCCAAGGAAGCCAATCGTCCTGCCCTCGTCACCTATGTCATGGCCGGCGATCCCGATCTCGCCACCAGCCAGGCGATTCTGGAATCCCTGCCGCAGGCCGGGTCGGACATTATCGAATTCGGCATGCCCTTTTCCGACCCCATGGCCGATGGCGTCGCCATTCAGCTGAGCGGGCAGCGGGCGCTGGCCGCTGGCATGACCCTGCGCGGCGTGCTGGGCATGGTCGAGGATTTCCGCCGCAAGGATGAGACCACGCCAATCGTGCTGATGGGCTATTACAATCCCATCTATAGTTTCGGCGTCGAAAAATTCCTGGCCGCGGCCAAGCATGCCGGCGTCGATGGCCTCATCGTTGTCGACCTGCCCACCGAGGAAGACGAGGAATTGTGCATTCCCGCTCTCAAGGCCGGGCTCAATTTCATCCGCCTGACCACGCCCACTACCGATGACAAGCGCCTGCCGACCGTGCTCGAGAACACGTCGGGCTTTGTCTATTATGTCTCGATGACTGGCATTACCGGCGCCGCCATCAAGTCGCGCGCCGCCGTGGGCGAGGCCGTCGAGCGCATCAAGAGCCATACCGACCTGCCCGTTGCCGTCGGCTTCGGCATCAAGACCCCCGAAGACGCCAGCGAAATCGGCCGCTATGCCGATGGCGTTGTCGTGGGCACGGTGCTGGTCGACGCGGTGGGGCAATCGCTGGTCGATGGCAAGGCCAGCGACAAGACCATTGGCGCGGTGCGCGACATCGTGGCGGGCCTGGCCGCCGGGGTGAAGCGGGCGCGGGGCTGAACCGAAGAACCCCCTCCCTGGCCCTCCCCACAAGGGGGAGGGTGACATCGCGCTCTTGGCATGATCCCGCCAACCCACCAGGTTCACCTCCCCCTTGATGGGGGAAGGCAGGAGGGGGTGATCCACCGGGCCATGCGTGGATATCCCCACCCCGCTTTGCCCTTCGCCGCCGCCCCTGATAATATTCGCCACAATTGACCCTTATGTCCCGCCCCATCGGGACATCCTGCAAAGGCCGCCGCCATGAACTGGATCGACAATTTCGTCCGCCCCAAAATCCGCTCCTTCCTCTCCAACAAGCGCGAGACGCCGGAGAATTTGTGGGTGAAGGACCCTGAATCGGGCGAGATGGTGTTCTATCGCGATCTCGAGGCCAATCAGTGGGTCGTGCCCAATTCGGGCTATCACATGAAGATCAAGCCGGCCGATCGCCTGGCGACCTTCTTCGATGAAGGCCAGTATGACCTCGTGCCGGTGCCCGCCGTGCCAGTCGATCCGCTCAAATTCCGCGACCAGAAGCGCTATACCGACCGCCTCAAGGAAAGCCGCGCCAAGACCGGTTATGATGACAGCGTCATCGTCGCCACCGGCAAGCTCTATGGCCGCGACACCACGGCCGCCGTGCAGGATTTCGATTTCATCGGCGGCTCGCTCGGCATGGCGGCCGGGCAGGGCATCATTACCGGGCTCGAAACCGCCGTCACCCGCAAGACCCCCTTCGTGCTCTTCGTCGCCTCGGGCGGCGCACGCATGCAGGAAGGCATTTTTTCGCTGATGCAGATGCCGCGCACCACCGTTGCCGTGCTGCGCCTGCGCGAAGCGGGCCTGCCCTTCTTCGTGGTCTTTACCGACCCCACCACGGGCGGCGTCACCGCCTCCTACGCCATGCTGGGCGATGTGCATCTGGCCGAGCCCGGCGCGCGCATCGGCTTTGCCGGCGCCCGCATCATCGAGCAGACCATCCGCGAAAAGCTGCCCAAGGGGTTCCAGCGCTCCGAATATCTGCATGAGCATGGCATGGTCGATATGGTCGTCCACCGTCACAATCTGCGTTCGACCATCGGTTCGCTCGCCGGCATCCTGACCCGCGCCGAGCCCAGCGCCGAATTGACCGGCTCGGCTGCCGCTCTCCCGGCCATCAGCCTGCGCGATGCGGCCATTGCGTCCGAAGGCGATGATGGCGATCTGGCTGCCCCCAGCGCCGCCCACGCCGAATAGGTCTGGCATTAAGAGCTTTGAAAGGCCGGTCCATGGCGACCGGTCTTTTTTTATGCACCGTGAGCGTCTATGCGAGAACCCGCGCAGGTCTGTGTTGCCTGTCCGCAGGAGAATCTTGATGTCTGAAAATCTCAATCTCACCCAGCTCGGCCAAAGCGCCGGCATTCCCGCCTCGCCCGAAGCGGCAATTCTGGAACGCGTGCCCAATCCGCAGGCCGACACCAATTATGTGTCCCGCTTCACCGCACCCGAATTCACCTCGCTCTGCCCGGTCACCGGCCAGCCCGATTTCGCCCATCTGGTCATCGATTACGTGCCCGGCGACTGGCTGGTCGAATCCAAGTCGCTCAAGCTCTATTTGACCTCGTTCCGCAATCACGGCGCCTTCCATGAGGATTGCACGGTCTCGATCGGCCGGCGGCTCGTGGCGCTGCTCGATCCGCGCTGGCTGCGCATTGCCGGCTATTGGTATCCGCGCGGCGGCATTCCCATCGATGTGTTCTGGCAGACCGGCGCCCCGCCTCAAGCTATCTGGCTGCCCGATACGGGCGTGCCGAGCTATCGCGGCCGCGGTTAGAAGTTTCTCTCCGCAAAGAAAAAGCTAGCGGCTCCGTCGTCCCCTCTCCCCTCAGGGGAGAGGGCCAGGGTGAGGGGTGCCATGCTGGGGACATCACCCATCTTGCAGCACCGCACCCCTCACCCGCCGGCTTCGCCGTCGACCTCTCCCCTGAGGGGCGAGGTGAGCCCGGCCATAGCGCCCATACCACCCTTGAGGCGCAATCCGACCCATTGTAAACCCGGGCGGCCGTTCCGTGCCGCAATCGAGTCTGCCCATGTCCCGTACCGACGCCATCCTCAAGCGCCTTTCGGTGCTGCATCCCAAGCTGATCGACCTTAGCCTGGAGCGGCTGAACCGCTTGCTGGACGAACTCGGCCGCCCCGATCACCGCATGCCGCCGGTCATCCATGTCGCCGGCACCAATGGCAAGGGTTCGACCATCGCCTATCTGCGCGCCATGCTGGAGGCGGCGGGCAAGTCGGTCCACGTCTATACCTCGCCCCATCTGGTGCGCTTCAACGAGCGCATCCGGCTCGCCGGCAAGCTGGTTTCCACCCGCCGGCTCAATGCGGTGCTGGAACGCGTGGAACAGGTCAATGCCGGCAAGCCCATCACCTATTTCGAGGTGACCACGGCCGCCGCCTTCGTGCTCTTTTCCGAGATCAAGGCCGATTATTTGCTGCTCGAAGTGGGCATGGGCGGCACCTATGACACGACCAATGTGGTCGAGCATCCGCTGGGTGTGATCATCACCCCGGTCGATCTCGACCACATGGCGTTCCTGGGCAATACGATCGGCAAGATCGCGGTCGAAAAGGCCAATATCATGAAGCGCGGCTCCCCCGCCGTGATCGCCCGCCAGGCCGAAGAGGGGCTCGCCTCGATCAACCGCGTCGCGGCAAAACTGGGCGTTGTACCCTTTGTCGGCGGCGAGGATTTCGACGCCTTCGCCCAGGACGGGCGCCTGATCTATCAGGACGACAAGGGCCTGCTCGACCTGCCGCCGCCAAAGCTCATCGGCAATCACCAATTCGAAAATGCCGGGGTCGCCATCGCCGCCATCCGCCATTTCGGCCTGCCGGTCGACGAATCGGCGATTGCCAAGGGCCTGGGCGACGTCGTCTGGCCGGCCCGCCTCTCCCCGGTCGCGGGCAAGCTTCGCGACCTGCTTGGTCCCGGCGCCGAACTCTGGCTCGATGGCGGCCACAATGCCCATGGCACCCGCGCGCTGGCCCGGGCGCTGGAAGACATGAACCGCGCCCGCCCCGCGCCCCTGGTGCTGATCATGGGCATGATGAACACCCGCTCCCCCGCCGCAGTCCTCGCCCCCTTTGACGGCATGGCCGAGCGGATCATCACGCTCACCATTCCGGGTGAACCCAATGCGCATGCGGCCGGCTATATCGCCGAGGAAGCCAACAAAGCTGGTTTTGACGCCAAGGCCGCGCGAACCATCGAGGGGGCGCTCAAATCGGCCGCGACAACGCCCAATGCCCGCGTGGTGATTTCGGGTTCGCTCTATCTGGCGGGGCAGGTTCTGCTGAAGAATGGGACTTTTCCCGACTGATCCCGCCTGTCCACTACGGTGTCATCCCCGCGAAAGCGGGGACCTCCGTTTGCGATGCCCGTCTCAAAACAGAGGTTCCCGCTTTCGCGGGAATGACCCGGTGGGTTGGCCAGGTTATGAGGCCAAAAAACCTCAATATTTCCCCTGCTCACTCCCGCAAAACGCGTCCACCGGGCTGGTCCCGGCAAACTCGACCCGCCCCAGGATCGCCTCCACCACCGCCGCCTGCAGCGCCTCGCTCGAGCCATAGGCGTTGACATAGGTGGGCACGCGCGGCGCGTCATAGAGGTAATAGGGATAGCCCAGGCTGATCATCAGCGTGGGGATATCGTGCCAATAGCGCGCCATGCCATGGAACACGCTGCCGGTGAGCTTTACCCAATCAAGGAAAATGCGGCTGCGCGTCAGCACCGTCTCCTCGGCAAAGAGATAGAGCACGAGATCAAAATCCTTGGGGCTGACGCTCATGCCGGGCTCGAACAGGGTCACGGCAAACCCCTCCCGGTCCAGCCGTTCGGGGATGCTGAGCGGCAGCGGTTGCGGCACGAAGGGAATGACCGCCCCGCCCGAAAAGACCAGCACGCGCTTGTGCCTCGCCGGTGAAATCGGCAGCAATCCCGCCACGTCCTTGACCAGTGTCGGCACCCGGGCATGCACGGCTTCGGCGATCTGCCGATTGGCTGGGCTGCCCACCACCTGTTGCGCCGCTTCAAGGCTGGGCTGCTCCGGCGCGCGATGCAGCCCCAGAGCCGCCTTGAGCCCCAGCACCCGCGTCACCGCCTCGTCCACGCGATCCTGGCTCAGCCGCCCGTCGGCCACCGCTTTCACCAGCCGCATCAGATCGGCATTGGGGTCGTCGGAAAAAAGGATCACATCGCAGCCGGCAATGATCACCTCGGGCAAGACGCTATCGCGCGGTCCCCAATCGCCCATGCCCGCCATGGGCGTGGCGTCCGAGACGATAAGGCCGTTAAAGCCCAGCTCGCGCCGCAACAGGTCTTCGTTCAGAATCTTGCTCAACGAGGCGGGTCGATAGGCCTCGGCGCCGGCATCGGGGTCGAGCGCCCGCACAAAGGACGGAAAGGCGATATGGGCGGACATGACGCTCATTACGCCCGCCTTGATGGCGCTGCGATAGAGCCGGCCAAAGGTCTTTTCCCATTCCTTCATGCTGAGCGGATTGACCGTCGTCACCAGATGCTGGTCGCGATCGTCATAGCCTTCGCCCGGCCAATGCTTGACCGTGGCGGCCACGCCATTGGCCTGGAAGGCGGCGATCTGCGCCAGGGCATGGCGCTCGATGCGGTTGACATCGCTGCCATAGGAGCGCGTGCCGACAATGGCGCTGCGGAAAGCCGCATTGATATCGATGACCGGGGTAAAGCTCCAATTGAGCCCCAGTGCATGGGCTTCCCGCGCCATGATGGTCGAGATGGCCGTGGTCGCCTCGACATCGTCCACTGCCGCCAGCCCCAGCGGATTGGGCACGGGCGTGCCAAAGGGCAGGCTCATGCGGCTGCCTTCGAGATCGGCGCTCACCAGCATGGGCACGCTGCCAATGCTATTGAGCCCCTGCGCGAGCGCCACTTCGCTGCCCAGGTCCCCCGAATAGACCCGGGTAATGCCGCCCGGCTTGAAGGCCCGCAATTGCTCGAGCACCGCGTCGGGCTCACCCCGCGCCAGCAGCACGAAGAGCTGGGCCAGCTTGTCGCGCGGGCTGAGGCTGTCGCGCGTGGCCTGCACCCATTCCATGGCCTCGTCATCGAGGTTGAACGGGGCGGCGCTGAGATCGATAGGGGCCATCGGGCCTGTCTCCCTTAGTCTTCTTATGACGGGAAGCTATCAGGCCCGGTGGTCTCAGCCAATCAGGCGGCGTGGCTCTCCAGCCACTTGATCAGCTGCGCGCGCGACTGGCCCGCGCCCACTTTCACATCGGCCGGCTCGCCATTCTTGAACACGATCATCGTGGGCATGGCGCGCACATGATATTGCGTCACGGTGCTCGGATTGCTGTCGACGTCGAGCTTGACGATCTTGACCTTGCCGGCGAGATCGACCGCGACCTGTTCCAGGATCGGGTCCATCGCCTTGCAGGGCCCGCACCATTCCGCCCAGAAATCCACCAGCACCGGCTCGCTGGAATTCAGCACTTCGGCGGCAAAATCGGCATCGGTAACGTGGTGGGCCATGATCGTCTCCATCGGTAAAGGACGATGAATGCTATAGAGAGTCGGCCGCTATGGGAAGGCATACAAAATGTAGTGTTCGCCGGGCGGAGGAATGTCTTTGCGCGGGCCAGGGGCAAACAAAAACACCGCCGGGTCGCCCCAGCGGTGTCCTGCAATTCTTGAATGGTCCGGTCTTAGGCCGCGTGGCTCTCGAGCCACTTGGTCAGGCCCGCCTTGGGGGTGCCGGCGCCGATCTTCATATCGGCCGCTTCCCCGCCCTTGAACAGGATCATGGTGGGGATGGAGCGTACGCCGTATTTGACGGTGGTGGACGGGTTTTCGTCGATGTTCAGCTTGACGATCTTGACCTTGCCGGCCAGTTCGCTCGAAAGCTCATCGAGCACGGGTGCAATCGCGCGGCACGGCCCGCACCACTCCGCCCAGAAATCCACGAGAACGGGCTCTTTGGAGTTAAGGACTTCCTCGCCAAAATTGGCGTCGGAAACGTGTGTAGTCATGACTTGTATTGCCTTTTGGGTTGAAAGCGGTGGTCTCATTGCTCCCAAAGCTGGTGAGAGTCCAGCCTTGCTGCAAGCTTACGTCACCGCAAGGTGAAGCCCTTTGCCGCTTCGACAAGCAGATCAGACGGCAAAATCATTAACGATTCCAGTCCTGTCCATAGAATGGCCGCTTCCACCTTCCGGGTTGGGAACAGCTGGCTTGCAACCAGCGCATACAACCCTAATTGCGTCAGATACGGCCCCGGCACGTCGCCCGGCCCCCCGGGCACCGCCATGTCGGACTTGTAGTCGACCACCAATATCCGTGAGTCGTCAATCACCAGCCGATCGATCCGCCCGCCCAGCCGGATCGGCGCGCCATCGCGGGTCGCGTCCACCAGAAACGGCACTTCCGCCCGGCTATTGGCTGCAAATATCGGCGCCAGCTCCGGCCGGGTCAGGATGGACATGGCCTTGGCGCCGACCCGCTCATGGCTCTCGCTCGCTTCCGGCCACAGCGCCGCCAGTGCCTTGGGCACGATAGAGGGCCACAAGTTCCGCTCCACCCGCCCCAGATGCTGCAACAGGGCATGGAGCGCTATCCCCTCCTGGCGCGCCGCCTCGGCATCGCGCACCTGTTCGGCGAGGCTTTCGAGCGCCAGGACCGGCGCCACATGCCCCCGCGCCGAGGAGGGCGACACCACCGGCACCGGCCTGGGC
>DATMSY010000218.1:0-40860 GCA_035565135.1 Devosia sp. | reverse complement strand
GGCGGGCAAGCGGGGTGGCGCCTGTGGCGTGGCGGCGGTTGTCGGAGGGGGAGCTGGTTGGGCGGCGGGAGGCGGCGCTGGGCGGGTTGCATTTGGCATCGCGGCCTGCGGAGCCGGTGGCAAAGGCGTTTGAACCGTCGGCTGCGCGGCGCCGGTAGGTGGTGTTGGCAATGCGGGTGTGGCCGCAATTGCAGGCTGTGCCTGCAATTGCCCGATAGGTAATTGGGCCTGTAGCGGCGTGGGCAAAGCCTGTTGGGTTGCAGGCTGAGGGGAATTGGGCGCGACGGTGATTTGAGGGGCAGCGGGCGCCGTGGGTGTGGCCGTTTGGGCTGGCGACCCCGCTGGTAATGGCGGCACGTTGGGCAGAGGAATTGTCGACGGTGCAGGCGCGGGCTGGGCAGGAGCAGCCGGTGTTTGCGGCTGGAGCACGAGGCGTTGCTGGCTGCCACTGCCGGTGACGTCCAATTGCAGGACCGCGCCCGGTTTGACGGGAACCGGCAGGACCAGATTGAGCAGCTGATCGCCGATCTGCACCTGTGTGCCGCCATTGGGCGCGGGGCCGATGACCTTGGCGGCCACGATCTGTCCGGCCTGCAACGCCAGCGCCTCGAGCGCGCCACCACGCATGGGGATGGCCGGAGCCGGAAATTGCGAGGAAATAGGCATGGGCGGCCCGCAGCTTTGCCGCCCTATGCGGCATGGTGGCGCCAGCCTAGCAGAGGAAATCGAAAAGCCGCAGCAAAATGCCCCGGCCGCTTAGCGGGCGGTAAAGATGCTAGTGCGGGCGGATATCGGTATAGGTCTTGGTGGCCGGCTTGCCGCGGAAGGTGACCCAGAAAAAGTTGAGCGTATAGGTGCCAGCGGTACGGAAAACGCCTTCCTGCTCAAGGCGGCGGCCCGAGGTCTTCATCTTGAGGGCGAAGGTCCATTTGACGCCGCCGACCTTGGAGAGGCGCACGGCGACGTCGGTATCCTCGCCAAAGAATTCGATCGATCGGTCATAGCCGCCGACCTGTTCCCAGGCGGCGCGCTTGAAGACGAAATTGCCGCCCTGCACTACCGAGCCGACGCGGAGGATAAAGCGGTTGAACACGTAGATCAGGTAGGTGAGCCCGTAGAACATGCCCACCAGAATGCGATTGAACCGGCTCATGTCGTAATAGACATAGGGACCGCTGAGACAGACCAGCTTGGGGTCCCTATCGAATTCGGCCATGACGGTATCGAGCCAGCCGGCCGGCACGATCGTGTCGCTATCGATATTGGCGACGAGGTCGAACCCTTCGGTGGCGGCAAAGCCCGCGTCGCGCGCATTGACCAGGCCCTTTTTGGGCTCGTCGACCACACGAACATTGGGGAAGCTGCGGGCGATTTCGCCGGTGCGGTCGGTCGAGGCATTGTCGACGACGACGATATCGGCATCCACGCCCGAGCGCGCTATCTCATCGACCACCGATTGCAGGCATTTGCCGATCAGCGCTTCTTCATTATACGCCGGGATGACGAATGCCAGTTTCATGGATGCCTCGTGTTGGCGCGGACTGGCCGCGGAAACCTGCCAATAGCGTTTACAGCGGGTTACGGCAATGTTTTCCGCCTCTTTGCACATCAGTCTGCGGCGATGGCGGATTTCCCGGCGGGAAATTGTCTGCTATCGGTACTTTGTGTGCGGTGCAGATTTACTTCCTCAGCCCAGGTTGACCGAAAGATCGCGCAATGACCATCCGCAAATTACTGCATTGTTTTGTTGCATTGAGCATCGGCCTGTTTCTCGCCCTGCCCGCCCAGGCGGCGGGAGAAGGCACGGCGGTCGGCGTCAATCCTGACGCTGTGGCACGGATCAGTTCGGCAGATCGAATCCTCAAGGTCGGCAGCGACGTATCGGTGGGCGAACTGATCGTCACCGGGGGCTCGGGCCAGGTTCAGATCGTCTTTCACGACTCCACAAGGCTGGTGGTCGGCCCGGGCAGTGCGCTGCTCATCGAAGCCTATCTGCTGTCGGGGCCCAATACGGCCAAGAAGCTGGCCATCAACGCCCTGAGTGGCAGTTTCCGCTTCATTTCCGGCAATAGCCCCAAATCGGCCTATTCGATCCAGACGCCAACCGCGGCAATCGCGGTGCGCGGCACGGCCTTTGACCTCATCGTCAGCCAACAGCAGACATTGGTCATGCTCTATGAGGGCGCTTTGCAATTGTGCCGTGGCGGGGGCCGCTGCGCGCAATTGGCGGAGCGTTGCGCTGTGGGATATTCCTCGTCGGGCGGGGTGGCGACGTTGGCACAGCAGGACCCGCGGCGGCCACAGGTCGTGGGTGGATTCCGCTATTCGCGGATGCAGCGCTCGCTACTGCCGGAATTCCGCATCGGCGGCGCCAATAGCTGTCAGAGTACGAGCAGCGCCGAATCCATCAATAGCCTGGGAGATGGCGGTGGGGCGCCCAATGGCCCAAATACGCCGAACACTCCCACCACGCCTAATACGCCAACGACACCCACAACGCCGACGAATCCGACCACGCCCACGACGCCGGGCGGGCCGAATTCACCGACAGTGCCCTGAGCTGGCTCAGCCCAGGAAGTCGCTCTTGCCGACGGGAACGCCATTGTGCCGCAGGATGGCGTAGGCCGTGGTGACGTGGAAGAAGAAATTGGGTAGGGCGCGCTGCACGACATAGTCCTCGCCCGACAGGGTGACGTCGCCGGCACGGAGCTTGAGCGTAACCGGCCTCGTGTCGGAGCCCTCGAGGTCTTCCGGCTTGATGGTCGCCAACAATTCCAGCGTCTTGTTCAGGCGAGCGCGCAACTCGTCGAAGGTCGTTTCGTCATCGGGCCAGGAGGGAACCGGCTGGCCGGCCAGGCGCGACGCGCAGCCCTTGGCGTGGTCGGTCGCGATCTGGATCTGGCTGCGGAAGGGCAGCATGTCGGGCGCCAGGCGGGAGGTGACCAGCACGCCGGTGTCGAAATTGCGTTCGGCCGCATTGGCATCGGCCTTGTCCATGATCGCCAGCAGATTGGTCAGCATGCGCGTAAAGAACGGCACCGTCATGCCGTACATCGAGATGGTCATCGAAATTATCCTGATTGTCTCTTCCCGAAACGGGAACTTTCTTGTGCGCCAACCAATTTGGCGTGACAAGCTGGTAGCGTCACCGGCATGTCAGTTTGAGGAAGCATGAGCAAGACGACCGACGAGGCCCCGGAGGGCCGCTTTGCCCGGCTGCGGTCGACCCTGCGTCTGCTCTATCACGGCCAGTCTGTCACGGCGCAGCGCTTTCAGGCGGCGGCGCTGATTGTCGATCTGGCCATCATCGTTTTCTTCATCCTCACCCCATTGCTGCGCGACAATGCCTCGTTCCTGTGGATCGACTATTCGATTGCCGCGCTGTTGGCCGCCGATCTGACCGCCCGGGCCCTGGCCTCCACCGATGTGCTGCGCTGGATGCGGCAGTTTCCGGTGATCATCGATATCTTCATCCTGCTGACGCTGCTGGCGCCCACCTGGCTGGTCAATCTGGGCTTCCTGCGGATCATGCGGCTCTGGACGCTGACCCGCTCCAATGCGCTGTGGCGGCCATTGCACAAGCGTGGCTGGAGCGCCTATCAGCCAACCGTGCAGGCGGTCATCAATCTGCTGGTGTTCCTGTTCGTGGTGACGGGCTTTGTCTACACGGCCTTTGCCAGGCCGGATGCGGGCATAACCAGCTATGTCGATGCGCTCTATTTCACCGTGGCCACCGTCACCACGACGGGGTTTGGCGATATCACCCTGCCAGGGCCGTGGGGCAAGCTGGCGTCGATCGCCATCATGATCGTCGGCATTTCGCTCTTCGTGCGGTTGGCGCAGTCGATCTTCCGGCCCTACAAGGTGCACTTCCCCTGCCCGCAATGCGGGTTGCAGAAGCACGAGCCCGATGCGGTGCATTGCAAGGCCTGCGGGCACATTCTCAACATTCCCGACCACGGGCACGATTAGCGCAGCACGGCCAGCCGCACGCGGAAACAGGCGCCGGGCAACGGGCCAGCCATGAGGTCCAGCGATCCATTCATGCGCGCCACGATCTGCCGGCTGATGGCGAGGCCAAGCCCTGCCCCACTCTGGTCGGCAGCGCCGCGCTGGCCGCGCGAGAACTTTTCGAAGATCAGCTTGCGCTCGGCCTTGGCGATGCCGGGGCCATTATCGGCAATCTCGACGACGTAGCTGCCCGCGCGGACCGCGGAGGTGACGTGCAATAGCGGGTGTTCGGCGTCGTTGTATTTTACGGCGTTGGAAATGACATTGATGAAGACCTGGCAGAGCCTGTCGCTATCGCCCTCGACCATTGTCGGGCGGGCGCGGCCGCCGAATTCTACCCGCATGCCACGCTGGCTCAGCAAGGCGCCGCACACTGTCAGCGCCCGCTCTAGTGCCGCCTCGGCGTCGATGGGCACATTCTCCCAGGTGCGTTCGCCGCGCTCGAGGGCGCTGAGATCGAGGATTTCATCGAGCAGCCGGGTCAGCCGCAGGCTTTCCTGGTGGATGGTGGAGACGAAGCGCTGGCGCTGCTGGTCGTCGAGCGCGCCCTGATCGAGCAGGATTTCGGAGAAGGAGCGGATCGAGGTCATGGGCGTGCGCACTTCATGGCTCACCTGGCTCAGGAAGTCGTCCTTCTGCGTGTCGAGCACGCGGAGCTGGGCATTGGCATCCTCAAGCTGACGAGCGGTGGAGCGGAGTTCGGCCGAGGTCTTTTCCAGTTGCTGGGAATATTCGATGACCTGCTGGGTTTCGTCGGCCATCTGCATGACCTCCTCCAGCGAGACCTCGACGCCCGAGACGACCTTGGAGAGCATGACGTGTGCCGAGGCGGCGCCGATCGATCCGGCCAGCTCGCGTTCGAGGCGGCCGATGAATTCAGGGGATGGGTCGAGCGCTGCAGGCATGACGCCCGCTTCGCGTGCGGCGGTTTCAAAGAGGGCGGCGGCGCGGCGCTCGCCCAATACGCGCTCGGCGACGAAATAGAGATCGTTGGCGGTGGCGGCGCCCCGCATGACATTGCGCGGGGCGATATTGCCGCGCCGGAATACGTCGACAAAGACATTGGCCTGGATGCGTTCCAGCGTCGATTGGGTCGCCAGCAGCGAGCCGACGACCAGAATGAGAATATTGATCGAGAGGCTCCACAGCACCGCATGGGTGAGCGGATCAAAGCCGTCCAGCCCGAACAGGGCCTCGGGCCGTAGCCAGGAAATGCCCCATGGCCCCTGCTGCATCAATTGGGCAACCTGGGGCGAGACCGAGGCGAAGGAGGGCAAAAAGCTGCTCCAGACCCAGATCACGAAGCCAGTCGCGATGGCGGCCGTTGCGGCCTTGAGCGAGGCATCGCGCCAGAACAGGGCGGCGAGCACGGCGGGGAAGAACTGGGCGATCGCCGTAAATGAAATCAGGCCGATGGGCGCCAGGGCGTCGGAGTCGCGGGTGAAGAAGAAATAGAAAAAGCCCAGCGACAGGATGAGCACGATGGAAAAGCGCCGGGCGACCAGCAAGAGATGGCTGACCCCCTGCCCGTCTCGGCCGCCGCTGGTGAAGCGCAGCACGATAGGCATGACGATGTGGTTGGAGACCATGATCGACAGCGCGATCGATTCCAGGATGATCATGGACGTGGCTGACGAGAAGCCGCCGATAAAGGCGAGCAGCGCCAGCCCGCTTTGGCCGGCCGCCATGGGCAGGGTCAGCGCGAACATATCGGGATTGGCGCCGGCGGGCATCGTCGTCAGCCCATAGAGCGCGATGGGCAGGATGAAGATGCTCATCAGCATCATGTAGGCCGGAAAGGCCCAGCCGGCGACGCGGAGGTGGTTCTCGTTGGAGTTTTCGACCACGGTCACCTGGAATTGACGCGGCAGGCAGACAATGGCGGCGATGGAGAGCACAAGCGTAGTGACCCAACGGTCGTTGAAGGTGTTTTCGGTATCGAGCCTGAAGCCGCGCTCGGCCGCATTGCTGAAGATGGCCTCGAAGCCGCCGCCGATGAACACCACGAATATGCCCACGGCGAGCAGCGCCGCCAGCTTCACCACAGCCTCGAAGGCAATGGCCGCGACCACGCCGTGATGCTGTTCCTTGGCGTCGACATGCCGGGTGCCGAAGAGAATGGTGAAGAGCGCCATGGCGGCCGCGACGCCGAGCGCGAGGCCCACATCGTCAATGCCGGCAAGGCTCCCCTGCCCGAATTCGGAGGCGCCCGCGACAGCCTGGATGGACGAGGTCACGGCCTTGAGCTGCAGCGCGATGTAGGGCGCGATGCCGATGACGGCGATGCAGGTGACGAGGACGGCGAGGCGGCTGGATTTGCCGAAGCGGGACGACAGCAGATCGGCCACCGAGGTGATGCGCTGCAAATGGCTGATGCGCACCAGGCGCCGCAGCACGAAATACCAGCCGACAAAGACAATGGTCGGCCCGAGATAGATGGTAAGGAACTCAAGGCCGCTGCGGGCCGCATTGCCCACGGCGCCATAGAAGGTCCAGCTGGTGCAATAGACCGAGATGGAAAGCGTATAGACGGCCGGGGAATGCAGGAATGACGATTTCTGCTCGCGCGCCCGCCGGTCGCCGAAATAGGCGAGGACGAAGAGCAGGCCGACATAGACGACGGCGGTGGCGATGACGAAATCGGCCGAGAGCATCAGTCGCGCTCCACGCCGTCGGGGTCGCGCGGCATCCAATGAGTCAGCGCGGCGGTGGCGGCGATGATGATGGCCCACCAGGCAAAGAGATAGACCACGACCTGGGGCACGCCGAAATGGGTGAGCGGCTGGCTGAAAATATAGACCAGGGGCGGCACGAGCAGCAGCGTGCCGAGCGCGGTCAGCACCAGCATGGCGGCTTCGAGCTTACGCCGCTCGGCCATGATCACCCAGCAGGCGCCGCACGGCCCCAACCACGTCGGCATTGGCATAGGGCTTGGTGACGAATTCGTTGGCGCCCAGCTCCTCGGCGATGCGCTTATCCTGCTGCTGGCCCTTGGCCGTCAGGATCAGCACCGGCAATAGCCTGGTGTCGGCGTTCGCCCGTATGGTCTTGAGCACGTCGAAGCCGCTGCGCTTGGGCAGCATGACATCGAGCACCAAAACGCGCGGCTGCAGACGGCGCACGCCTTCGAGCACGGCCTCGCCATCGGTGACCGAGCCGATCGTCCAGCCGGCGCGCCGCAGGATGAAATCGAGCGATTCAAGAATGCTCGGTTCATCCTCGGCAATGAGTATGTCGATTGCCAAAATCCCCCCTCGATCCGCGGTCTCCCCTCCGCGAATGCCCCACTAAAGCGCAATCATGCGGAATCGCCAAGCTGAAATCCCGGCGGCAGCAGTGGCGCGCGGATTTCCTCGCCCGAGCCGGCTGGCGAAAGCGCCTCCTCCTGCCGGCTCGGGCAATCACGGCGGGTGCAGAGCCGGCAGCTGGGCCCTACGGGAATGTCCGAGGACAGATCGGACAGGTCGAGCCCCGAGCCATAAATGGTGCGGTCGGCATGGAGCACATCGCAGGCCAGCATGATGGAGGCCGTTGGGGCCTGTTGGCGATAGGACGCGGTGCGGCGCTGCACGGTGCGGGCCAAGAAGAGATAGCGCGAGCCATCGGAGAAGCGGACGACCTGCCGCACCGGCGTTTCGGGCGTGCGGAACGCACCATAGATGGCCCAGAGCGGGCAAGCGTGACCGCTATTGGGCAGGAGCAGCCCGGGCAGCGGGAAATGCTTGGTCAATCGGCCGGCGGGGTCCGAGCGCAGGAAACCGAAGGGCACGCCATCCTCGCCCGGCCGCCGCAGGGTCACCAGCCGCTGGGCCACCTGTTCGTAGCTGGCGTGATAAATCTGGCAGAGATGGTCGATATCGTAGGCCGCCGCTTCGGCATCCCCGCGAAACCGGGCATAGGGCAGGATCATCGCCCCGGCGAGGTAGGAGCCCAGGGCGCGGGAAGCCAGCCGCCGGGCCACCGGCGAAGATAGCAGCGCGCTCGCCAATTGCTGCGCGATGACCTCGGGCGCAGCGAGTTCCCCATACAGGCGCGCCAATTGAAACTGCCGCGTCGCGAGCCGGGTCGAACCTTGCAGCCACATGGTGCGCTCGGCGCTATCGAAGCGATATTGCCCCGGAAACCCTTCGGGCGCCCTCCCCCCGATATTGACGGTGACACCGAAGCGCTCGCCAAGCAATTGCACCAGCGTGGCGAGGCCAAAAGGTCCGATCTGCTCAGCCTCATGCCGTAGCGCATCGGCAGCGGTTTCGAGCGCCGGGAAATAATTGTTCTGCTCGATGAGCAGATCATCGATCTCGCGGGCGGGAGAAATATCGCGGCTATCGCGGCGGGCGATGTCGAACTGGCCGATCAAATTACGCGCCACGTCGGTCAGCGCCAGCGTTTCCCGGCCGATGGAATTGAGGAATTGCTGCCGCTCGCTCTCGGCCAGATCCGGCACGTCGGCCAGAATTTCGGCACTGGAGCGGATAGCGGTGACGCCGGACAGAATCTGGTGCAGGAATTGCGACAGCAACGGGTCCGAGCGCAGACGATCGGCATAGGCATCGGCGCTGACCTGGGCGCCGGCATAGGCCCGGTGCATGCGGGCCAGGGCCGAGGCGCTGGCGGGGTATTGCGCCACCAGTTCCCGTCGTTCATCGGGCCGGAAAGGCAGCGACTCAAGCATGGGGTCGGCAAAAGCCTCTTCGAGGTCCTGCAGCAGTTTCTGCTCGGCGCGGCCGGCCAGTTCATCGATATCGATATGCAAATGTTGCGCGACGCGGTTGAGCAAGGCCCCGCCGATGTCGCGCTTATTGTTCTCGATCAGGTTGAGATAGCTCGGCGAAATGCCGATCAAACGCGCCAGGGCCGCCTGCGAAATCTTCAACGATTTCCGGCGGCTGCTGATGCGAAAACCGATTGGCGCGCGCATGCCTGTGGTCCTCCTCGCCCGGCATCTGTCAATGAATTGACTATTGTTTGGCCGGATCAGTGCAATAATTTACAGAATATTGCTGTGTTTACAATGCTGTATTGCCAGCATTTGCAGTCCTGACAAATACTCCTGCCATGCGGTGAGCGTTCGGCCATGTACCGATGCCCCGCGCCAAAAGGAGGAAATCGATGACAGTTATCAAGCGCGGCATCAGCCGTCGCCGTGTGCTGCAAACCGGCATGGCCGGCATTCTCGCGACCGGCGTGGCGCCGCTTATCTTCAGCCGCGGGGCCTGGGCGCAGGAATTCTGCAACAACCCAACCGGCGACACCGTAACCTTCGGCCTCAACCTGCCGCTGACCGGCGCCTATGCCGAAGAAGGCGCGGACGAGCAGAAGGCCTATCAGCTGGCTATCCAGCACCTCAATGGCGAGGGCGATGGCGGGCTGATCAGCGTGCTCACGCCCACCGCCCTCAAGGGCAATGGCGTACTGGGCAAGAAGGTCGCCTTCGTGACCTCGGACAGCCAGACCAAGGCCGATGTGGCCCGGGCCGGCGCCACCCGCATGATCGAGCGCGACGGCGCGGTGATGATCACGGGCGGTTCGTCCTCCGCCGAAGCCATCGCCGTACAGGGCCTGTGCCAGGAAATGGGCGTCATCTTCATGGCGGGCCTGACCCATTCCAACGACACGACCGGCAAGGACAAGAAGCGCTACGGCTTCCGCCACTTCTTCAACGCCTATCAGTCAGGCATCGGCCTCGCCCCGGCAATCGTTGGCGAATATGGCGCCGACCGCCGGGCCTATCACCTCACCGCCGACTATACCTGGGGCTGGACCCAGGAAGAATCGATGAAGGCAGCCACCGAAAAGCTCGGCTGGGAAACGGTGCAGGCCGTCCGCACGCCGCTGGGTGCCGCCGATTTCTCGCAATATCTGACGCCGATCCTCAATTCGGGCGCGGACGTGCTGATCCTTAACCATTACGGCACCGACATGGTCAATTCGCTGACCCAGGCCGTGCAGTTCGGCATGCGTGACCGGCAGGCCAATGGCAAGGATTTCCAGATCGTCACGCCGCTCATTTCGGAGCTGATGGCCAAGGGCGCTGGCGACAACGTCAAGGGCATTTTCGGCACCTCGAACTGGCATTGGAACCTGCAGGACGCGGGCACCGTGGCCTTCACCAAGTCCTTCGGCGCCGCCTATGGCACCCCGCCCTCGCAGGCGGCCCACACGGCCTATGTGCAGGCCCTGCTCTATGCCGATGCCGTCGAGCGCGCCGGCACCTTCTATCCGCCCGAAGTCATCAAGGCGCTGGAGGGCTTCGAGTTCGACGGCATGGGCAATGGCCCCACGCTCTACCGCGCCGAAGATCACCAGTGCATCAAGAATGTGCTGGTGGTGCGGGGCAATGAGAACCCGACCAGCGAGTTCGACGTGCTCAATATCGTGCAGGAAATCCCGCGCGAGGACGTGGCCTATGATCCGGCCATGTTCGGCGGCGATCTCGGGCCGGCCGAACCCGCGCCCATGTGCTGATCATATTGGCCCGCCCTTTCGCAGGGCGGGCCAAATCTAAGCTCGGCCCTCTTGCCTGGAGCGAACCATGTTCGAAGTCATTTTTCTGCAATTCCTCAACGGGCTCGACAAGGGCGGCGCCTATGCCCTGATCGCCCTGGGGCTGACCCTGGTGTTCGGCACGCTGGGCGTCGTCAATTTCGCGCATGGCGCGCTGTTCATGCTGGGCGCGTTCTGCGCCGTCATGGTGCGGCAATTCCTGACGCTTGAGACGATCACTATCGACCCGGAGAAGCTCTCGCCCTGGGGCTCGCCGCTCGAAGTGCGCGAACCACTGGTGCAGGCCTGGTTCGGCGACTGGGGCGCTGTTCTGGTAAACTATTCGGTTCCCGTGTCGCTGATCGTTACCATCCCGATCATGCTGCTGGTCGGGATCGCGCTGGAACGCGGCATCATCAAACACTTTTACAAACGCCCGCATGCCGAACAGATTCTTGTGACTTTTGGTCTGGCCATCGTGGCGCAGGAAGTCATCAAGTCGGTCTTCGGGCCCAACCCCATTCCCCAGCCCATGCCCGCCGACCTGCGCGGCGCGGCCGATATCGGAGCCTGGCTGGGTATGCAGGCCGGGGTCATCACCTACCCGATCTGGCGGCTGGTCTATTTCCTCTTCGCCACCGTGATCATCGGCGGGGTGTTCGCCTTCCTGCAATTCACCACCTTCGGCATGGTCGTGCGGGCCGGCATGGCGGACCGCGAAACCGTGGGCCTGCTCGGCATCAATATCGACCGGCGCTTTACCATCATGTTTGGCCTCGCGGCCGTGGTCGCGGGCATGGCGGGCGTCATGTACACGCCGCTGCTGCCGCCCAATTATCACATCGGCATGGATTTCCTGGTGCTCAGCTTCGTCGTTGTCGTCGTGGGTGGCATGGGCTCGCTGCCGGGCGCGGTGGCGGCCGGGTTCCTGCTGGGCATTCTGCAATCCTTTGCCTCGCTGACCCAGGTCAAGGACCTCATTCCCGGCATCGACCAGATCATCATCTATCTCGTCGCCGTCATCGTTCTACTGGTTCGTCCGCGAGGCCTGTTCGGCCGGCGCGGCGTGATGGAGGCCTGATATGCTGGCCATGCCTCGCAAGGATTTGCTGCTGTTTCTCGGCTTTACCGTCGTCGTGTTGGCCATGCCGATCTGGCTGCAACCGTTCGGCGCCGCCTATCCGGACCTGCTGAACCGCTTCACCATTTTTGCCATTTTCGCGGTGGGCTTCAATATCCTGTTCGGCCTCACCGGCTATCTCAGCTTCGGGCACGCGGCGTTTTTCGGCGTCGGCTCCTATGCGGCAGTCTGGTCGTTCAAGCTCCTGAGCATGGACGCCGTGCCGGCCATGATCTTCGCCATTGTCATCTCGGGCATTTTCGCCCTCGCCATCGGCTTTGTGAGCCTGCGCCGCTCGGGCATCTACTTCTCGATCTTGACGCTGGCTTTCGCGCAGATGAGCTACAACCTGGCCTATTCGGTGCTGACGCCGATCACCAATGGCGAGACGGGCCTGCAACTCACGCTGGCCGATCCGCGCTATCTCGACCGCGCATTCTCGGCCGCCCCGGCGGGCCTGCCCTCGCCCACTTTGTTTGGCATGCCGCTGACGGGATATGCCGGCTTCTATTTCTGCGCCGGCTTCCTGATCATCGCCTTCTTCATCGCCCAGCGGATTACCGGCTCGCCCTTCGGCATGATGCTCAAGGGCATCAAATCCAACCAGACGCGCATGAATTATACCGGCTTCAACACCAAGCCCTATACGCTGGCGGCCTTCGTGATTTCGGGCATGTATGCCGGCCTCGCAGGCGCGCTGCTGGCCATCACCGACCCATTGGCCGGTGCCGAGCGCATGCAGTGGACCGCCTCGGGCGAGGTGGTGCTGATGACCATTCTGGGCGGCGCCGGAACGCTGGTCGGCCCGGTGATCGGCGCCTGGCTGATCAAATATTTCGAAAACATCTTCTCGGCCATCAATGACGGCATTCTCACCCGCTTCTTCGCCTTCCTGCCAGAGGGGGCCGACCATGTCGCGGTCAAGATCGTCAGCAAATTCGTCGGCGAAGGCTGGTTCCTCACGCTGGGCCTGGTCTTTGTGCTGATCGTGGTCTTCCTGCCGGGCGGCATCATGGAGGGCGTGCGGCGCATCGCAGCGCTGTTCAACCGATCCCGCAAGACGCCCCGGCATACGCCTGCCCAAGTGCAGCCCGCAGAATAGGACCAGACGCAATGAGCCATCCAAATGTCGTTCTGCACGTTGCCGATGTTCACAAGCGCTTTGGCGGTCTGCATGCCCTGGCCGATATCGACCTGCAGGTCGAAGAGGGCCAGACCCATGCCATTATCGGCCCCAATGGCGCGGGCAAATCGACCCTGCTCAATGTCATCATCGGCAAGCTGGCGCCGACCAGCGGCACGGTGGTGTTTGACGGCGCGGTGCTGACCGGGCGCAAGCCGTTCGAAATCAACCAGCTCGGCATTGCCCGCGTGTTCCAGACGCCGGAGATCTTTTCGGACCTCAGCGTGCTGCACAATGTGATGATCCCGGCCCTCGCCAAGCGCGACGGCGCGTTCAAGCTCAATATGCTGCGGTCGCTCGATAGCGAAACCGGTATCCGCGCCGAGGCGCAGGACATGCTGGAGGATGTCGGCATGACCAGCCGCCGCGACATGGCTGCTGGCAGCCTCAGCCGTGGCGACAAGCGCCGGATGGAACTGGCAATGTGCCTGATCCAGCATCCGCGCCTGTTGCTGCTCGATGAACCGACCGCCGGCATGAGCCGCCACGACACCAATACGACGATCGAATTGCTCAAGAAGATCAAGAGCCGGGGCATGACCAAGGTGATCATTGAACACGACATGCATGTGGTGTTCTCGCTGGCCGACAAGATTTCCGTGCTGGCGCAGGGCCGGATCATCGCCGACGGCACACCCGATCAGGTGCGGGGCAACCCGAAAGTGCAGGAAGCCTATCTCGGAGGCACCCATTGATGTCAGCAATCGCCATGGAGACCCAGATCATCGGCAATAGCCAGGCTGCCAGTGTCGAGACCACAAGGCCGTTCTTTTCGGTGCGCGACATGCACGCCTATTATGGTGAGAGCTATATCGTGCAGGGCATATCGCTCGATGTGCGGCAGGGCGAAATTTTGGCCCTGCTCGGCCGCAATGGCGCGGGCAAGACCTCGACGCTGCGCACCATTGCCCGCACCGACGATCCGCAAATGCGGCAGGGCGAAATCTGGCTCGATGGCAAGCCCATCCACCAGATGAAGAGTTTTGAGGCCGCGCGGGCGGGCATTCAGCTGGTGCCCGAGGACCGGCGCATCATTGCGGGCCTGACGGTGGAGGAAAACATCACCCTCGCCAAGGTGGCGCCCGGTAATGGCTGGAGTCTAGAGCAAATCTACCAGAGCTTCCCCCGCCTTGCCGAACGGCGCAAGCAGGAGGGCGTGACGCTATCGGGTGGTGAGCAACAGATGCTGGCCATTGCCCGGGCACTGGCGCGCGATCTCAAGCTGCTCTTGCTCGACGAGCCCTATGAAGGGCTGGCGCCGGTGATCGTGCAGGAGATCGAGCGCATCCTGCATTCGATCAAGCCGCTGGGGATCACCACCATCATTGTCGAGCAAAACGCCGTGGCCGCGCTCAAGCTGGCCGATCGGGCGGTGATCCTCGATACGGGCGAAGTCGCCTTCTCGGGCACAGCCAAGGAGGTTTTGGACAATACCGAACTCCGCCACGAATATCTGGCGATCTGATTTCGGCCGGCAGGCCAAAGAGCTACCCTGGGTCTTTCGACCCAAAGGCATTCCGCCGATTTCACCTCTCCCATCGGGAGGCCCAGGGTAAACTTATGCGGTGGGTGGCTCAGGCGGCTCCGCCGCGATCTCGATCCCCTCGCCTTCGAGCGCATCGCGCACTTCGCGCGCCAGATCGACCGCGCCCGGCGTGTCACCGTGCAGGCATATCGAGCGGGCCGAGGATTTCAGCACCGTGCCATCGATGGCGACCAGTTCGCCCTTTTGCGCCAGGCGCAGGCAACGCTCGATCACCGCGTCGGTGTCGTGCAGCACCGCGCCCTCCTGGTGGCGCGGCACCAATAGCCCTTCGGCCGTGTAAGCCCGGTCGGCATAGGCCTCCCGGATCAGCGGCATGCCCACGGCCTTGGCCGCGCGCACCTGCTGGCTATTGTCGAGCGCCAGCACCGCCATTTTGGGGTTCATGGCCTGAATGGTCGAGAATATGCCAACCGCAAAGGCCAGTTCCTCGGCTGTCTGGTTGGCCAGCGCGCCATGCAGCTTCACATAGGCGAGCGGCACGCCAACTTCGTCAGCGATGAAACGCACGAGGAAGAGTTGCGAGCGAATTTGGCCCAGCAATTGATCGAGCGGCATGACGACGCGGAAGCGGCCGAACCGTTTGGGATCGGCATAGCCGGGATGGGCCCCGGCCCGTACGCCGCGCGCCTTGCAGGTTTTTAGGATGTGCCGGATCGTCGGGGCATCGCCGGCATGGCCGCCGCAGGCGATCGAGGCGCTGGACACAATCGCCAGCAGATCCTCATCGGTCCCCATGCCCTCACCCAGGTCGGCATTGAGATCGATCGTCGTCATGGTGGGCCACTCCTCAGCAAGTGATGGGCATGGTCCACATTGATGGATTGGAAAGCAACCGTTGTGCCGGGACGCATTTGCGCAAACCTGTCGAAATCCATGCTTGCGATGGTCGCGATGCGCGGATAGCCGCCCGTGGGTTGATGATCGCGCATCAATACAACGGGCGTGCCGTCGCCCATGATCTGGATATCGCCGGGCACGACCGCGTCGGACACCAGCGACAGCGCCTTGGTCGCCGCGAAAACCCCGGCGGGGTCGCCCAGTCGCACCCCCATGCGGTCCATCTGCTGGGCGATGGTGAAGCGGCTATCGAGAAAACGCTGGCGCAGCGCATTGCCGAACATGTCGGCATGCAGGCCCCAGATGACGCGAATGGGCGCTGCATCCTGCGTCGGCTCGTCTCTATGGCCCGGAGCAGCCGCGTTCGGATGACCCAATGTCAGCATATCCCCGGCCTTCAGCGCGCGGCCGCCCAATCCGCCGATCATCGCGCGTGTGCTGGTCGAGAGGCTCCCCATCACCAGGGGTAGATCGAAGTCCCGGTCGAAGCGCAGATAGCCGTAATTGCCCCAAGCGCCCGGAGTGATGGACAGCCGGTCGCCGACTTTCAGATCGACCTGGCCCGGCCAGGCGATCGGCTCGCCATTGTGCAGCGCCTTGAAATTGCCTCCGGCCATGCCGGCGACACAGCCCTCCCCGCTCACGACGATCTCGATGCCCGCCATGGTGAATTCGATGGCGCCATTGCTCTGCGTGCCGGCAAGTTGGCCCGCCAGGCGGTAGGCGGCGCCATCCATAGCTCCGGACGCGCTGATGCCATGCGAGAGCATGCCGAAACGCCCGGCATCCTGAATAGTGCTGAGCGGGGCGGCACGGACAATGGTCACAAGCGCGCTCATGCCAGCGCCTCGAAGATCAGGCGGTCGCCGGGAACAAGTGTGGTCGGCGGGACCGCGCCAGCGTCGAAATTGGTGAAATCGGTATGGCCGATGACATGCCAGCCGGTGGGAATTTCCGTGGCCGCAATCGCGGTCTGCCCCGCGGCAAACAGAATGCTGCCCCTGGGCACCGACTGGCGCACGGCGCTGCGGCGAGGCAGCAGCAATTCCGGCGGGTGGAAGCCGCAATAAACAAAGCCCGGCGCAAAGCCGGTCGCCAGAACCCGGAGCGTCGTGGCGTTATGGGCCGCCACGAAGGCTTGGGGCGTCAGGTTCAGCATCTGCGCGACTTCATCGAGGTCAGGACCGCCCGCACCGCCAAAGGTGGCTGGAATGGATCGTACCGTCGAGGACGCCATGTCATCGACCGAAAGCCCAAAGAGGCGCAGCCGCACTTCGCCCATGAGCAGGTTCAGCGCCGCGTGCCGTGGGTCATAGCGCAACAGCACCGAAACCAGGCTGGGCACTACCTCGAGCACGCCCGGCACAGGATCGCGGGCAAATGCCTGCGCACAGGCGATTGCGGCCCGGTTGGCCTGGTCGGTCAGCGTGGTGGCAAAGCGGATCAGCAGGGCTGCATCGCCCAAAGGCTGCAATATGGGCGAAGGTAACAGCTCTAATGGGGCCGGGCCGGCCATGGCACAGCCTCCTCGGCTGATTCATGATAGGCCCTAGTCCTGTCGGACCTGCCCTTATGGGTCAACCCGGTCGATGGGCGCGAAGGCTCTGCTTGCCCCGGAAGACCGTTTATTCACGCCGGCACCCAAGGGCACCAGCCAGATATAACCCGCCGGGCTTGCCCGGTCAGTTCGGATCCCTGCCGTCCTGTTCAACCACGGCATCAAACAAGAGCCGGGCCTGTCCAGCACCGATCGCCTCGATGGCGACCGCTGCTATGGCAGCGAACAGTTCCGCGATTTCCTGGGGATCGGTGATTTCGGCGTCGTCGTCTTCAGCGTCGGCGTTAATCAGAGTAAACACAATAACGCGCCTCCAAAGTAGCCAATGGAGAGAGTGTGACGCGATTCCCCTTACAGATTGAATAATGGAAATTTGCCCATGCCCGCCTGGTGGGCAATTGCCAGAAACGGCAGCGGGGCTTACTCTTCGCCCGCTTCGAGCTTCTCCAGATAAGATTCGATATCGTCCAGTGTTGCCGAAAACGGCAGCGGACTGTGGCCATAGATGACCTTGAAGCTCTCATCTTCCCGAATGGCGTGGCCGCCCTTGCCCTGCTTGGCCGTGAGCTTTTCCGCCGTCAGAATGGTCAGGCCATAGCGCCCTGCGAGCCGCTTCATGCGGCGCATTCGCGATGCCTCGAATTCCTTGCGGCTCACTGTCCGGACCTTCTGCTTGGCTGCGCAACGGGACTTGCGCCTGCCCCCTCATAAAGGCGGTTGGGACCAAATGGCAATATGTGACAGCGAACGGTCCGGTGCCGAGCGGATCAGCTATGCAGCGTGGGGCGATAGATGAGCTCCTGGATTCGGCCGTCCAGCGTCCGGCTTTCGATCAATTCGAGATCGAAATCGGCGGCGCCCTGAAAGATCGGGTCCAGCCCGCTTTGACCCGTGATCACGGGAAAGAGCGTCACGTGGACAATATCCACCAGGCCAGCGGCCATCAGGGCTCGGTTCATCAACAGGCTGCCATGCGAGCGCAGGGGCACCTCGGATTTCCGCTTGAGCCGGGCGACGACATCGACGGCATCGCCGTTTTCAACCACCGCGTCCGGCCAATCGAGAGGGCCTTTTAGTGTATTCGACACCACCGTTGTCGGCAGATTTCGCATGCGCGTGACCCAGGGGTCGCGGACGTCGGACCCTTCGGTGCTCGACGCCAGCATTTGCGCGAACGCTCGATACGTATTTGCCCCAAAGATCATCCGCTGCTCCGCATTGTAGAGAGCCAGGCGGCGTTCCAGCAATTCGGGGCCCTGCTTGCCCCAATATCCGCTCCAGTTTCCACTGGCGGCACCGAAGCCGTCCAGGCTGGTAAAGACATCGAAAGTGTAGGTCGTGCTCATGTTCTTTGTCCGTTGTGGGGGTGATATTCCCACAACGAACAAACGACGCCTATTTCGACATTGCGGAGCGATTTTTCCTCGGCATTCGCGCCAGGGCAATTTGTCGGGACATGGCGCACTGGACAGGTTTGCGATCAGCCGCTAAACGCTGACACCCAACGGGTAGGTGGCAGAGCGGTTGATTGCTCCGGTCTTGAAAACCGGCGAACGTGCAAGCGTTCCGGGGGTTCGAATCCCTCCCTACCCGCCATTTTCGCCGTTTACCGCACAAATTGGCCGGCTACCTTCAATTATCAAACCCATAGCGTTTCGCAGGGCAATTGTTCCAGGTGCAGGGTCGCCTCGCACCCCTTGCCAGTCCGCGTAGCCTTCGTTGTTACCGCCGACTACGCGCTACGGCGCGAATAGCGGCGCGTTCATCCGGTTCTGAGCCGCCATTTGCCGGCTTGCCGCAGCCTTGCTCATCCGCGAATTTTTCTGCCGCATACACTCGCACGCAAAATCGTCGTAGTTTCGTCGAACATGCCGCGCTCGGAAATCCCGGACGATGATTTCTCAAATCATTTCGAGGCGAAGTCCGATACAGATTGGAGAATGTATTTAAGGACGGGGTTGACAAAATTTTTCAAATTGCCCTTCTTGCTCCACCTCTCGACTATAGAAGGGGTTTAATTCATGAAACATTTCAATTACATTGGCGCTGTCCCTTATTGTTATTCAAATTCATTTGCCATGATGTTTGGGCGGGATGCTCCGGATACGGCTGTCATCGAATTCGCTACCGGCAGCCCTTTCGGCATGCAGCTCGTCGGCGGCACCCTGCCCTTTTTCGATCCCTATGGATGGACGCCCGAAGCCGGTTTTGACGGCGCACTTGAAGCCATGGGCTGGATTTCAACCTCGGAAAATGGGGGAACGCCGCAAGAGGCGCTGGACCGGCTCAAGGCCGCTCTTGCCGAAGGTCCGGTCTGGGTCGGCCCGGTGGAAATGGGTTGGCTGAGGCATCAGCCCGGGAAGGACGGCCCCATGGCCGCGGACCATTATATCGTTGTGCTCGCGGTCGAAAATGGTCGGGTGAAGATGCATGATCCCGAAGGACACCCCTTCGCGTCCCTGCCACTCGACGATTTCATGGCCGCTTGGCAGGCGGAAACCCTGGACCACGGCCAGCCTTATACGATGCGGACTGGTTTCCAGCGCGTGCGGGAGGTCGCCGAAGAAGACATCATCAGGGCCTCATTGCCCCATGCGGTCCGGTTGTTGTCCATGCAGTGCACGCAACACCTGCCCGACGGCACGCTCGGCAATGCCGAGGCGGCCGAGGCTCTGGCAGCCATGATTGAGGGCCGGTGTAGCGATAATCTTCGCGGCCACCTGATCCATTTCGCGATACGCGTCGGCGCCAGGCGGCTTGCCGATGCTGCAACCTGCCTGGCGCGGATCGGCCACGCCGACGCCGCGCAGATTGCTTCGGAACAGGCCCAACTCGTAGGGTCGCTGCAATATTCCCTGACGGTCGGGCTGGATGACGAGGCGGCTACCACGCTCAGGGCGCTTGGCCCTACATATGACGCCCTGCTCGCTGCGCTGCAGAACGCAGGGTAGAAACAGCGCTCGGGATCCAGCGCCGCCGGACCATCAAGGAGAGCTGCGGAGGGCTATGGCGTGGACATAGTTCTCCGTTTCATCGCTCCCGGCCCGCCAAACACCGCACCCTAGGGCAGCAAAACCACCGATCCGGTCGTCTGCCGGCTTTCCAGCGCGCGATGTGCCTCGGCGGCATCCTTGAGCGCGAAGGTCTGGTTGATCGCGACCTTGATCTTGCCGATGGCCACTGCCTCGAACAAGGCGGCGGCCGCCGCCACGAGTGCGGAGCGTTCGGCCACGTAATGGGCGGTCGTCGGGCGGGTCACATAGAGCGAGCCCTTGCGCGACAGCACTGTGAGATCGGGAATGGAGACCACGCCCGAGGCATTGCCGAAGCTCACCATCAGCCCGCGCGGGCGCAGGCAATCGAGCGACTTGTCGAAGGTGGCCTTGCCCACCCCGTCATAGACGACATCGACGCCCCTGCCCCCGGTCAGTTCCTTGACCCGTTCGGCGAAATCTTCCTTGGAATAATTGATGACGGCATCGCAGCCATTTTCGAGCGCCACGGCCGCCTTCTCGTCGCTGCCCACGGTGCCGATTACTCTTGCGCCCAGGGATTTGGCCCATTGCGTGGCTATAGCGCCGACCCCGCCGGCCGCCGCGTGCCAAAGGATGGTTTCGCCGGCCGCGAGCGGCCAGGTTTTGAACAGCAGGTAATAGGCCGTGAGGCCCTTGAGCATGATGGCTGCGGCGACCTTGTCATCCACCCCATCGGGGATGGCGACGATGCGCTCGGCATTGAGCAGCCGCTCAGTGGCGTAAGCGCCGATCTGCCCCTGATAGGCGACGCGATCACCCAGCTTGAACTCGGTGACGCCCTCGCCCAGCGCCGTCACGACACCGGCGCCTTCATTGCCGGCCACGAAGGGCAGCTTTTGCGGATAAAGGCCCGAGCGCTGATAGGTATCGATGAAATTGAGGCCGATGGCGGTTTGCCGCACGGCGACCTGCCCCGGGCCGGGAGCGGCCAAAGGCCAGTCCTCATAGCTCAGCACCTCGGGGCCACCCGCCTGGTGGACGACGACTGCCTTGCTCATGACTTGGGCGTCCGGGGCTTGCGCGGCGCCGATTTGGGGCGGGCCTGGGCGCGGGCGGTCGGGCTTGTCTTGGTGCGCGGCTTGGCTGCCGCCACGCCGGCTTCGGCGGAAACGGCGCCGATGGCCCCAGTAAAGGGCGCGGCGGGCCTGGCAGGAGCATGGCCGGCTTTACCCAGCTTGCGCTGCTTGGCGAAAATATTGACCGCCTCAACCAGCACCGAGAAGGCCATGGCCGAATAGATGTAGCCTTTGGGAATATGGAAGCCCAAGCCATCGGCCACCAGCGTCACGCCGATCAGCAGGAGGAAGGCCAGCGCCAGCATCTTGGTGGTGGGGTGATCGGCCACGAATTTGGCGATCGGGCCGGAGGCGAGGAACATCACGGCGACGGCGACCAGCACGGCCGCGATCATGACGGCCACCTGATCGGGCGGCACCATGCCCACGGCCGTGATGATCGAATCGATCGAAAACACCATGTCGATCACCACGATCTGCAGAATGATCGCCTGCAGCGTGGCCTTGGCCTTCTCCTTAAGGTCCAATTCATGCGGCTCTTCGATGGCCGCATGCATTTCGTGGGTGGCCTTGTAGATCAGGAACACGCCACCGCCGATGAGAATCAGGTCCTTCCAGGACAGAGCGAGCCCGAACAAAGTGACCACCGGGTCCTGCAATTGCACGATCACACTGATCAGCAGCAGCAGGACGATGCGGAAGACCAGCGCCAGCCCGATGCCCAGCTTGCGGGCGAATTCGGCCTGTTCGCGCGGCAGGCGCGACACCAGCACGGAAATGAATACGATATTGTCGATGCCCAGCACGATCTCCATGACCGTCAGGGTTGCAAAGGCGATCCACACATTGGGATCGGCCAATAGCTCAAGCATTTCCGGCTCCGTTCCGAGTCTTTGATGGCACTATACTTATGCGGTGTGCGGGCAGCGGGGAAGGCAGCATCGCTTGCGCCTGCGGCAGAACGCCTATCCGCCGCGCTGGCATAGGCCGCGAGCACGATGATAGTCTCCCCGCCAACAGCTTTGCGAGACATTGGCATGGATTCTTTCACCCCGCTTACAGCCGCCCTTGGCGGCACTCTCATCGGGCTGGCCGCGGCCCTGCTCTGGCTGGGCAATGGCCGCATCGCCGGAATAGCCGGCATCTTCGGCAATCTGCTGCCAGCATCGCGCAATGCCCTGTGGCGGCTGGTGTTCCTCATTTGCCTGGTCCTCGGCGCCTTCGCCGTCTCCCGCCTGCTGCCCGGCCTGGGCGGCGACGACCCGATCCGGCTGGTCGAGGCGCCGGCAAGCTGGGGCATACCGACTCCGGTCTGGCTTGCCGCGGCAGGGTTGCTGACCGGCCTCGGCACCAGAATTGGCAATGGCTGCACGTCGGGCCATGGCGTTTGCGGGCTGGCTCGGCTGTCGCTGCGCTCGCTGGTCGCCGTCGCCGTGTTCTTCGGCGTCGCCATCCTCACCGTCACCGTTACGGGGATCGTCTGATGGCCGGTTTCAAATTGCCGTTCCTCGCGACAGCAGCGCTCAGCGGCGCCCTCTTTGGCTCCGGGCTCTATGTTTCCCAGATGGTCGATCCGCTCAAAGTGCTGCGTTTCCTCGATGTCACCGCCATTCCCGCCGGCGGCTGGGACCCGAGCCTGGCTTTCGTCATCGTGCCGGCTATTGCGGTCATGTTCATCGCCATCCGCATCGGCAAGCGCCGGCAGGCGCCGCTCTTCGGCACGAAATTCCATGAGCCGGCCTCCAAGGCGATCGATGGCCCGCTCATTGGCGGCGCGGCTTTGTTCGGGCTTGGCTGGGGCATGTCCGGCATCTGCCCCGGCCCCGCCATTTCGCTCATCGCCTTCATGCCCGACAATCTCTGGATTTTTCTGCTGACCATGGCCATCGGCTCCTGGGCGGGCAGCTGGGTCATGCCCCGCTTCGCGACCACAAAGGCGGTGATGCCATGAGCCTGCATGCTGCCGATGCCATCATTGTCGGTGGGGGCCTGGTCGGCGTCGCCACGGCCATTGCCGTAGCCAAGGCCGGGCTCAAGACCATCCATCTGGCGCCCGCGGGGCCGCCGGACCGGCGCACATCGGCGCTCATGATGCCCAGCGTCGATTATCTGATCACGGCCGGGTTGATCGACGATCCCGCCGATATCGGCCATCCGCTGACCCAGATCCGCATCATCGACGCGACAGGCCGGCTCATCCGGGCGCCCGAGACGCTGTTCGATGCGCAAGAGGCGGGGCTGGCCGCCTTCGGCTGGAATTTTGCCAATGCTCGCCTTCTGGAGCGCTTCCATAGCGTGGCGGCGACGCTGGAGCAGCTGGAAATCCGCAATATGGGCGCTACTGCGTTTACGCCCGACGCGATCGGGGGAACATTGACGCTGGCCGATGGCAGCACGCTCTCGGCGCCGCTGATCATCGGCGCGGATGGCAAATCGTCCCTGATCCGCACCGCCGCCGGCTTTCCCATTCACGAACACCAGTTCGAGCAGGCGGCTTTGGTCTGTGACCTCGATCTCGGCCGCCCCATTGGCGGCACATCGATCGAGTTTCACTATCCCAATGGCCCCTTCACCCTGGTGCCGGCCGGTGACAAGCGGGCCAATCTGGTCTGGATCGATGAGCGGGCGACGCTGGAAGCCGCGCGCGAAAATGGCCCCGAAGCGCTGACAAAGCTCTTCGCCGAGAAGTCGCAGCGGCTGTTCGGCGCCATCCAGCCGGTGACGCCAACGCATGTCTTTCCGCTCAGCACGCTGAGTGTCGCGCGGCCCGGCAGGCAGGGCGTGGTGTTGGTGGGCGAGGCGGCCCATGCCTTCCCGCCCATCGGCGCGCAAGGCCTCAATCTCGGCCTGCGTGACGTGGCCGATCTGGCCGATGTCCTGCAGGGCGCGGATCGGACGCAGCCGGATTGGGCCGAAAAGGCCAGCGAACGCTATGCCGGCCTGCGCGCGGGCGATCTGGCCCGTACCGGCACCATGGTCGATGCCCTCTTCCGCTCCCTGCTGGCCGATATGCTGCCGGCCCAGGGCTTGCGGTCGAGTGGGCTCTGGGCGCTGCGCCTGCTGCCCGGCCTGCGCAAGCAGGCCTTCACCATCGGCATGGGCAATCGCTGAATAGACAAAGGGCGCGGTTTCCCGCGCCCTTCAAAACTCAAAACTGCGTCAGCTGTTACGGCGTAGCTGGAGCCGGAGCGGCGCCTTCGGCCGGCGGCGTTGCGCCTTCTGCCGGGGCGGCCTCGCCATTGAGCTGCTTGCGCAGTTCTTCAGCGCGATCCTGCAGCACCTGCTCGAGAGCGTTCGAGCCGCTGGTTTCCTGACGGAACTGGTCGAAGGTCAGCGCAGCGTCGCCATCATAGGTGGCGGTGAAGCCGGCCAGGTTGATCTCGATGGTGAGATCTTCGTTCTGGCGGTTCTTGGCGGTGAGCTTGAGCGTGCCGCCCTTCTTGAGCGAGTTCACATACTGCTCGTTGATCACCAGCTGCGTGGCGCAGGAGGTGGGGTCGCACAGCATATAGGGCACGCGAATCGGCTTGGCGCCGTCGATCTGCCAGGTCAGGCCGAAGGGCAGCAGCACGCCGAGCGGAACGGCGGCGACAGCCAGCAGGCGGCTTTCCTGGCCCGGATCGTCGCGCAGCAGGAACGAACCGAGGAACTGGCCATTGGCCAGCACGACCTGACGCATAATGCAGGCCTTCTGACCATCGGGCAGCGGATCACACACTTTGAGCCAGTTCTGGCTCGCCACGCCTGGCGTCGCAGCAGCAGGAGCCGCGGCCCCTTCGGCAGGCGCCGGCGCCGAAGTCTCAGCGGCAGGCGCGGCTGGTGGCGTGGTTTCCTGGGCGAAGGCCGACAGGGGGGACAGCATCAGCGCGGCCACCGCAAAACCGGCGACGAGGGGTTTCCTGAATTTCATAGAATATCCTTGGCTTCCTTGGCGGTCCCGGTGACGTCCTGTCACCACGAGAATTGAACTGCCCTTCAAGTGCTGAAATCGGGCAATAACATGACCGATGGTCCTTGCCAAAGCATTATGGCCGCCCCTCATAACAAGGACTTGATCAAGCCGCATTTTCGGCCAGTTTCGCCATGCGCGACAAGATTGCCGCAGCGCCCTTGAGGCGCGCGTCCGGCGTCGGCCAATTGCGGGCGAATACCAGCTTCTGATCGGGCTTGATGCGGACCTGATTGGCCGGGTCCGCAACCAGCCGCACCAGCGCCGCAGGATTGGGAAATTCGTTGTTCCGCAGGGTGATAACCGCACCCTTGGGGCCGGCATCGACCTTTTCGACATTGGCCTGGCGGCACAGGGCCTTGACCAGGATCACCTTGAGCAGCGCCTCGACTTCCTCCGGCAGCGGCCCGAACCGGTCGATCAATTCGGCGCCGGCGGCATCGATATCGCGAATATCGGTCAAATCGCCCAGGCGCCGGTAGAGCTGCATGCGCAATTGCAGGTCGGGCACATAATGCTCGGGAATCATCACCGGCATGCCCAGCGAAATCTGCGGGCTCCACTCGTTCTTGTCCTCGTAGTCCTCTTCGCCATTCTTGAGATTGGCGACGGCCTCCTCAAGCATGGCCTGGTAAAGCTCGTAGCCGACCTCGCGGATATGGCCCGATTGTTCGTCACCCAGGAGGTTCCCTGCCCCGCGAATATCGAGATCGTGGCTGGCCAACTGGAACCCGGCGCCCAGGCTTTCGAGCGATTGCAGCACGCCCAGCCGGCGCTCGGCCGTATCGGTCAGCTTCTTGTCGGCGGGCACGGTGAACAGCGCATAGGCGCGCGCCTTGGCCCGGCCGATGCGCCCACGGATCTGGTACAGCTGTGCCAGTCCGAAATGGTCGGCACGATGCACGATCAGCGTATTGGCATTGGGAATATCGAGGCCCGATTCCACGATGGTTGTGGCCACCAGCACGTCGAACTTGTTGTCGTAGAAGGCATTCATGATGTCGTCGAGTTCGCCCGGCGGCATCTGGCCATTGGCGACCACGAAGGACACTTCGGGCACCTGCGCCTTGAGGAAATCAGCGATTTCATGCTGATCCTTGATGCGAGGAACCACGTAGAAGCTCTGGCCACCGCGATATTTTTCGCGCAGCAGCGCTTCGCGGATCGACAGCGGATCGAAGGGCGAAATGAAGGTGCGGATGGCGAGACGATCGACTGGCGGCGTCGCCAGCAGACTGAGATCACGCACGCCGGTCAACGCCAGCTGCAGCGTGCGCGGAATCGGCGTCGCGGTCAGCGTCAGCACATGGACATTGGCCTTGAGCTCCTTGAGGCGCTCCTTGTGACCGACGCCAAAGTGCTGCTCTTCGTCGATGATCAGCAGCCCCAGATCCTTGAACTTGATAGTCTTGCTGAGCAGGGCATGCGTGCCCACCACGATATCGACCTGCCCATCGGCAAGGCCTTCCTTGGTAGCCTTGAGTTCGGCGGCGCTGACCATGCGCGAGGCATGGCGCACCCGCACCGGCAGGCCAGCAAAGCGCTCGGAGAAGGTCTTGAAATGCTGGCGCGCCAGCAGCGTCGTCGGCACCACCACGGCGACCTGCTTGCCCGCAAGTGCCACGGCAAAGGCCGCGCGCAGGGCCACTTCGGTCTTGCCGAAGCCCACATCGCCGCAGACCAGCCGATCCATCACACGGCCCGAAGTGACATCATCGAACACCGCCTCGATAGCGGCCATCTGGTCTTCGGTTTCCTCATAGGGGAAGCGCGCGGCGAATTCGTCATAGGCGCCGGGGCTGATTTCGACCACATCGGCCCGCGTGAGCAGGCGCGCCGCCGCGATCTTGATGAGCTGTTCCGCCATTTCGCGGATGCGCTTCTTGAGCCGGCCCTTCTTGGCCTGCCAGGCGACGCCGCCCAGCTTGTCGAGCGTCACATTGGCGTCGTCCGAGCCATAGCGGGTCAGCAGCTCGATATTTTCGACCGGCAGATAGAGCTTGGTATCGCCGCCATATTCCAGCTCGACGCATTCATGCGGCGCCCCGCCCGCTTCGATCACCTTGAGGCCGAGGAAGCGGCCGATACCGTGGTCGACATGGACCACCAGATCGCCCGCAGCCAGGCTCGCCGCTTCGGTCAGGGCATCGCTGGCCTTCTTCTTGCGCTGCGGCCGCAGGATGCGTTCACCGAGAATGTCCTGCTCGCTGAGTACGAGCAGGTCCTTGGTCTCGAACCCGGTTTCGAGGGGCAGCACCACCAGCGACGTTGTCGCGGCGGAGGTCGTTTCCGCATCGCGCCAGTTCTCGGCCAGTCGCGGATTGGTCAGGCCGTGGTCCTTGAGCACCTGCACCATGCGGTCACGCGTGCCCACGCTCCAGCAGGCCACGATGCTGCGCCGGCCATTGCGGCGTTCGGCCAGCAGCCGGTCCACAACCGCCTGAAAAAGGTTGGTGTCCGTCGCCTGCCGTTCAGCCGCAAAGCTGGGCGCGATATGCCCCCCGGCATCGTCGGCAGCTTTCGCGCCGGGCGCCATGAATGGCGAAAACTGCACCACTGAAGCGCCCGCAAGCCCATAGGGATGCGCCTCGACATCATAAAGCAGCTCGGGCTTTACCGGTTTATACGGCGCCCCTGCCCCCGCCACGACCGGCGCGAGCCGCGCCGCTTCGCGGGCTTCGTAATAATCCCTGATCTGCGTGGCGCGCTCGGCATAGGCCTCGGCCGCCTGGTCATCGAACACGAAAGGCGCGTCCCCGACATAGTCGGCCAGGCTATCGAGATGCTCGTAGAAAAACGGCAGCCAATGCTCGGTGCCGGAATAACGCGAACCGCCGCTGACCGAGGCATAGAGCGTGTCATCGACCGTATTGCCGCCAAAGGCCGCGGTGTAGTTCTGCCGGAAACGACGGATGGTCTCCTCATTGAGCACAACTTCGCTCATCGGCGTCAGGTCGACGCGCTTCAGCGTGCCCGTGGTGCGCTGGCTATCGGGATCGAATAAGCGGATCGATTCGAGCTGGCTGCCGAAGAAGTCGAAGCGCAGCGGCGCCTCGGCGCTGGCCGGGAACAGATCCACCAGCCCACCACGCACGGCATATTCGCCCGATTCCCGCACCGTCGGCACGCGCAGATAGCCATTGCGCGAGGCCCATCCGATCAGCTTTTCGCTATCAACCACGCGGCCGGCCGCCGCCGAGAACGACATGGTTTCCACCACGTCGCGGGGCGGTACTTTCTGGATCAGCGCATTGACCGCGGTCAGCACGATGGCGCCCTTGGCCGCACCCGACGTCAGCGCCGCCAGCGTATTCATCCGCGCGGCAATGGTGACATTGTTGGGCGACACGCGGTCGTAGGGCAGACAGTCCCAGGCCGGCAGCGTCAGGATGGTGTGGCCGGGCAGCATAGCGGTCAGAATATCGGCCATGCGCTGCAGCCGCCGCCCGTCGCGCGCCACAAAAACCACGCTGGCAGCGTCATCGGGTGCCGCGCTCAGGCGTTGCTCGACAAGGCGCGACAGCACCATGGGCTGCATGCCATCGGGCACATTGGAAATGGTGCGCGTGGGCCATTGCGGCTGGATTTCATTCATTTGGAAACGCGCGCCTTGTGCTCCGCGATCACCCGGTCGAGCAGCGCGATATCGACAGTTTGCGGCGGCACTTCCTGCCCCATGACCCACTTCAGCAGATGCGGATCTTCCTCCGCCATCAATGCCTCGAGCCGATCCAGCTCTGCCGCCCCCATGCCCTCGGTATGCTCATCCGCAAATGGCCCCAGCACGAGGTCCATTTCCCGCGTGCCACGATGCCAGGCCCGATAGCGGATTTTCTTCCGGCGCATAGCAATGTCTTCACCGGCTGCGTTTTGATGCGCCATGATTCCAAACTTCCCGATTTGTTCCCTCTGTTTACGCGGATTGAGCCGGCTTGTCAGCCATCAATGCCCGGGGTGACGAGGGTGTCGCCGGAGGCTAGTTTCGAAATCGAGAAAGAGGCCAATCGAATCGTGTCCCGTCCTGAAAGCCTGTCGCCGCTGTTTCGCTCGCTGCATTCCATCAAGGGTGTCGGCGACAAATTGGCTGCGCTGCTGACGCGCTTTTTCGGCGCGCCGGAGGGCCAGGAGGCCATTGCGCTCGATATTCTGATGCATATGCCCGGCGGTGTCGTGGATCGGCGCCGGCAGGTTGGCATTGCCGAGGCCTATCTCAACCAGATCGTGACGCTGCGCCTCCATATCGATCGCCACCAGCCCCCGCCGCGCGGCAAGCCGCATGTGCCGCATCGCGTCTTCGCCCATGACGAGACCGGCGAGATCCAGCTGGTGTTTTTCCGTGCCCAGGGCGGCTGGGTGGAAAAGGCACTGCCCATTGGCGAGGAGCGCTTCGTCTCCGGCCAGATCGGCTTCTTCAATGGCGAAAAGCAGATCACCCATCCCGATTATGTGGTGGAGCCCGACAAATTCGCCACCCTGCCTTTGGTCGAGCCGGTCTATCCGCTGACCCAGGGCCTCAGTTCCAAGGCCCTCGCCAAGCTGGTGCGGCAGGTCGTCGACAGCGTGCCCGAACTGCCCGAATGGATCGGCCCGGACAGTTTGGCGAAACACAAATGGCCCGGCTTTGCCGAAGCCATGCGCTCGGTCCATCTGCCTGAAAACCCCGCCGAGGCCGAGCTTTGGGGCCCTGCCCGCATGCGGCTGGCCTATGACGAGTATTTTGCTGGCCAGCTCACTCTGCAGTTGATCCGCTCCACGATGACCGCCGCGCGCGGCATTGCCCGCGTTTTCACCGGCGAGATTACGGAACGGGTGTCTCACGCCCTGCCCTTCTCGCTGACCGAAGGGCAGCAACAGGCGGTAACCGAAATCCGCGCCGACCTCGCCTCGTCCGATCGCATGTCGCGGCTGCTGCAGGGCGATGTCGGCTCCGGCAAGACCGTCGTCGCGCTCATGGCCATGGCCGCCGTGGCCGAGGGCGGTGCGCAATCGACCCTGATGGCACCCACCGAAATCCTTGCCACCCAGCATTTCAAGACGCTCAAGCCGCTCTGCGACATGGCGGGGCTGGGCTGCGAATTGCTGACCGGCAAGATGCCGGCCGCCGAACGCCGCGCCATTCTCGGGCGCATCGCTAGCGGCGAAACCACCATCGTCGTGGGCACGCACGCCCTCTTCCAAAGCGGCGTCGACTTCCACAATCTGGGTCTGACGGTGGTCGATGAACAGCACCGCTTCGGCGTGCATCAACGTCTCGCGCTCTCCGACAAGGGCCGCCACACCGACCTTTTGGTGATGACCGCCACGCCAATTCCGCGCACCCTCGTACTCACCCATTTCGGCGACATGGCTGTCAGCGTGCTGCGCGAAAAACCGCGCGGGCGGCAGCCGATCGACACCGCCGTGCTGTCCATTGGCGACTATGCCAGGGTCATCGCCCGCCTCCAGGCCCGCCTCGCCGAAGGCGCTCAGGCCTTCTGGGTCTGCCCACTGGTCGAGGAAAGCGAGCATCTCGACGTCGTTTCCGCCGAAGACCGCTTTGCCGAATTGCAGAAGGTGTTCGGGGATCAGGTCGCCCTGGTGCATGGCCGCATGAGCGCCGCTGCCAAGCAGGAGGTGATGCAGCGTTTTTCGGCCAATGAATTGAAACTCCTGGTCGCAACCACCGTGATCGAAGTGGGCGTCGACGTACCCAATGCCTCGATCATGATCATTGAACATGCCGAGCGGTTCGGCCTTGCCCAGCTGCACCAGCTACGCGGCCGCGTCGGGCGCGGCTCGGTGCGCTCGGCGTGTCTCTTGCTCTACAAGGACCCGCTCAGCGAAACCGCCAAGGCGCGCCTCGACACCATCAAATCCACCGAAGACGGCTTTGAAATCGCCGAACGCGACCTCGAACTGCGCGGCCAGGGCGATGTGCTGGGCACGCGCCAGTCCGGCATGCCCGGCTATCGCCTCGCCGTAGCCGATGTCCACCGCCACCTGCTCGACTATGCCCATGACGACGCCAAGGCGCTACTGGCCCGCAATCCGGGCCTCACCGGCCGCGACGGGGAAGCCGCGCGCACCGCGCTCTATCTGTTCCGCAAGGACCTGGCGATCCCGCTGATCCGGGCGGGGTAACATTGGAACAGGCCCTTGGACGTGCTATATGACTAGTTAGTTGGTCAGGAGGCCGAGATGAAACACGTTAGTCTGGCGGACGCCAAAGCGCGCCTGAGTGAACTTGTCACGCAGGCGGAAGATGGCGAAACGATCGAAATCACCCGTCGAGGCAAAGTCGTGGCGCGGTTGGTGCCTGCCAATGTGACGCGACCTAAACTCGATATCGAACGTTTGCGGCGTCATCAGCAGAGCCTCACGTCCCCCGTTCAGAACACGGATACCGAACTGGCGGAATGGAAGGACGAGAATAAGTACTGATGCGCTACATCGATACGTCAATCGTAGTCGCCGTCTTGGTACCGGAGCATCAATCGGCGCAGGCAACCAAGTGGCTTGCAATGCGAGCGCCCGCTTCTCTGGCACTCAGTTCGTGGGTCACTGCTGAACTCAGTTCCGCATTGGCACGAAAGGTCCGCATGGATCGATTGTCGGAACGAGATCGCGATAAGGCGCTTATCGAATACAATACGGGCTTGCTGCCCAGCCTAACCGCCTTTCCCATCGAGGCGGCGCACTTTTCAGCGGCGGCGCAAATCTGTGATCGGCATACCGCTGCCATCCGCGCTCCAGACGCCTTGCATCTTGCTGTGGCGTCGTCTTACGGCGTCACACTTTGCACGCTGGATCAACGCTTCGCAGCGGGCGCAACCGCCATTGGCTACGATGTCGAATTGATCACCTAACCCCTATTCCACCGTCACCGATTTCGCCAAATTCCTCGGCTGGTCCACGTCCGTGCCCATGAAGACGGCGGTGTGGTAGGCCAGCAATTGCACCGGGATCGTCGCCAGGATCGGCGCCACGTAATTGTGCACATGCGGGATGATGATGATATCGGCCACGCCGTGCCCAACTGTCGCTGCCCCTTCAGTGTCGGTGATCAGGATGATCTTGCCGCCGCGCGCGGCGACTTCCTGCATGTTGGAGAGCGTCTTGTCGACCAACTCGTCGGAAGGCGCGACGACGATCACCGGCATGGCTTCGTCCACCAGGGCGATCGGGCCATGCTTGAGTTCACCTGCTGCATAACCTTCGGCGTGGATGTAGCTGATTTCCTTGAGTTTCAGCGCACCTTCCATCGCGATGGGGAACATCGGGCCGCGGCCGAGATAGAGCACGTCCTTGGCCTTGGACAGGCGCTTGGCGATGTCCATGATCTGGCTTTCGGCCCCCAAAGCCGCCGACACCGCGGCCGGCAGTTCGACCAGCGAACGCACCAGCTCGGCTTCCTGTTCGACGCTCAGCACCCCACGCGCCCGCCCGGCCGCGATGGCAAGGCTGGCAAGGGCGGTGAGTTGGGCGGTCAGCGCCTTGGTGGAGGCGACGCCAATTTCCGGGCCGCAGAGAATGGGGAAGACCACGCCGGATTCCCGGGCAATGGTGGATTCGAGCGTGTTGACCAGCGAGGCCACATGCTGGCCCTGGCTGGCGCAATAGCGCAGCGCCGCGAGCGTGTCGGCCGTCTCGCCCGATTGGGAGATGAACAGCGATAGCCCGCCCTTTTCCAGCGGCGGCTCGCGATAACGGAATTCGGAAGCCACATCGATATCGACCGGCAGCCGCGCATAACGCTCGAACCAGTATTTGGCGACCGCACCGGCGAAATAGGCCGTGCCGCAGGCGCTGATCGTCAGCCGGCTCAGATCGGCGAAATCAAAGGGCAGCGTTTCGCGCAGCGCGACCCGTTCGGCGCCCATATCCACATAGTGGCTGAGCGTATGCGAGATGGTTTCGGGCTGTTCGTAGATTTCCTTGGCCATGAAATGGCGGTGATTGCCCTTGTCCACCAACAGGGCCGAGGCCTGCGAAATCTGCTGTTCGCGCTGCACGATGGCGTCCATGCCATCGCGAATGGTGACGCCATTGGGCGTGATCACCGCCCAGTCGCCATCTTCGAGATAGGTCAGGCGCGAGGTGAACGGGGCCAGCGCCATAGCGTCGGAGCCCAGATACATCTCGGTCGCGCCATAGCCCACCGCCAGCGGCGCACCGTGACGGGCAGCGATCAGCAGGCCTTCCTGATCCCGGAACAGGAAGGCCAGGGCAAAGGCGCCCTTGAGCTTCTTGAGCGTACGCGCCACAGCCAGTTCGGGATCGGCGCCATTGGCCAATTCGCGGCTGACCCAGAGGACAACCGATTCCGTATCGGTCTGCGTCTGGGGCAGGTAGCCGTCCTTGGCGAGATCGGCCAGCATTTCGCGGAAATTTTCGATAATGCCGTTATGCACTACGGCCACACGCTCGGTGGCGTGCGGGTGGGCGTTCAGCTCGGTCGGCGCGCCATGGGTTGCCCAGCGGGTATGGCCGATGCCGATCCGGCCGTCGAGCGGCTCGAAAGCTAGCTTTTGCGCCAGATTGCCCAGCTTGCCCTCGGCCCGGCGGCGGTTGATGGCGCCGTGCTCTAGCGTCGCTACGCCAGCGCTGTCATAGCCGCGATATTCGAGGCGCTTCAGCGCATCGACGAGACGCCCGGCGACCGGCTCACTGCCAACGATACCAACAATGCCGCACATGGTCTTATCCCTTCTTCGACTGCTTCTTGGCCGCAGCCTTGGCGAAAATCTCTTTTGCGCGGCCGGGTTTTGCCACCTGCCGGGCCCGGCCCAGAGCCAAAGCGTCGTCCGCCACGTCCTCGGTGATCACGCTGCCGCTCGCCACCAGCGCGCCCTTGCCGACCGTGACCGGCGCCACCAGCGACGAATTGGAGCCGATAAAGGCGTCGTCCCCGACAATGGTCTGGTGCTTGTTGTAGCCGTCGTAATTCACGGTGATGACGCCCGCACCGATATTCACTTCAGCGCCGATCGTCGCGTCACCGATATAGCTCAAATGGCTGATCTTGGCGCCTTTGCCGATCCTGGCCTTCTTCACCTCGACGAAATTGCCCACCTTGGCGCCCTCGCCCAGATCGGCTTCCGGCCGCAGCCGGGCAAAGGGTCCCACCGATGCATTGGCGCCCACATGAGCGCCTTCGAGATGGCTGAAGGCGTGAATTGTCGCGCCCTGCTCGATCACGACGCCCGGGCCGAACACCACATTGGGTTCGATCGTCACGTCGCTGGCAATCTCGGTGTCATAGGAGAACCAGACGTTTTTGGGGTCCTTGAGCGTCACGCCGGCCTTCATGAAGTCCTCGCGCCGCACATCCTGGAACAGGCCCTCGGCCCGCGCCAGCTGGCTGCGATCATTGACCCCCATGACGTCATTTTCCGGCGCCACGCCATAGCCGACCTTCTTGCCGGCAGCATTGGCCAGTTCAACCAGGTCGCCCAGATAGTATTCGCCCTGCGCGTTATTGTTACCAACCTGGTCGATCAGGTCGCGGAACACTTCGGCGCGGAACGCCAGGATGCAGGCATTGCACAGCCCGATACGCCGCTCTTCCTCGGTCGCGTCCTTGTGCTCGCGGATGGCCAGCAGGCGCTCGCCATCGGTGATGAAGCGGCCATAGCCGGTCGGGTCTTCCGGTTCGAAGCCGAGGATGGCGACGTCCAGCCCGGCATCCAGCCGGTCCAGCACCGCACGGAAATTGCCGCCACGCAGCAGCGGGTGGTCGCCATAGACCACGGCAATATAGCCTTTGGCCGTCTCGAAAGCCGCCCGCGCCATCGAGGCGGCATGGGCCGTGCCCTTGGCGATCGTCTGCTCGAAATGCTCGATGGCCGGGTCCATTGCCGACACGGTTTTGCGAATCTGCTCATGCCGCGGGCCGGTGACCAGCGCAATACGGGTCGAGCCCGCCTCGCGGGCAGCGCGCGCCACATGGCCGACAATGGGCATGCCGCCCACCGGGTGCAGGACTTTTGGCGTTGTCGATCGCATGCGGGTGCCTTCGCCCGCGGCAAGAATGATCGACAGCAATTCAGTCATGAGGCGTTCTCCGAGCGGCGATCTTCTCGTCGCCGATTTTCACAAATTTATGGCACGCAAGAGTTGGCGAACCGATAACAGCGGCGGCATTGTATTGTTCGGCGCAAGACTTGATTCGACTGCGCCGCGGGGTGGCGCCATTGGCTAACGCATCGGAACAATTCCGGCAATCGGACGTCACCTTCTGGGGACTCGTGGCGCTGATCATGGGCGGTATTGCCGTTTTCAGCGCCAATGTCTCCGCCGTCGTCCCGTCCAGCGTTCTCTCGGGCCTGCACAAGACCCGCCTTGAAGGCGCGTCGGTCGAGCAATTGCGCAACGATGTCGCCCAGCTCCGCAATGAAACGCTCCGCCTCAAGACCGAGAATGCGACGCTCCTGACCCGTTTCGCCCTGCAGGAACAGTCGGGCGGCGAGGTCACGCGCCGGGTCGGGGCGCTCGAGGTCAGCATTCCGCGCCTGCTCGAAGCGGTTCCCGACAGCGCCGAAATCGACCGCAGCATTCTGACATCCTCCATTGGCGACGGCGAATCTGTGGTTTTTGCGGCGGAGGGCGGTTCGGTGAAGGTGAGCCAGCAGCCCATGCCGCAGGCATTGCCACCCGCACAGGCCCTACCCGACCCCGTCGAAACCGCCAGCATCGACAATCCAGCAGTGCTGGCTTTCGGCGTCGCCGTCGGGCCGGAAATCCCGGCAGGCGATGCCGGCCTGGCCTGGAACGACATATCGACCAAGGTCGGACCCCTGCTGCTCGGCCTCGCGCCGCGCCTCGCCGATCAGTTGAACAGCAATGACAAGCGCATCGTCGTGGGCCCGGTTTCCGATATTTCGGAGGCCCGGGCGCTCTGTACGCGGCTGGAATCGGTGGCGATTTCCTGCGCGCCCATGCCCTTTACCGGCATCCCTCTCCCCAACTGAGGCAAGCAGGAGGCGCAATTGCGGTTGACAGCGCAAGCCGTCTGGCTATGTTCCGCCGCAACGCCGATGGCGTTGGCCGTTTCGGTCTGTGCCGGTAGCTCAGTGGTAGAGCATTCGACTTTTAATCGAATGGTCGAGGGTTCGACCCCCTCCCGGCATACCATCTCCCTTCATCATCCGGATCGTGCCCGTGTCCCAAGGTAGTCTTGATCTGCTCAAGGTGCTGGCCGTGACGGCGCTGACTTTCGCCGTCGGCACGCTGGTCATGCTCTATGTCACCCTGCTGCTGTCGCGCTATGGCGCCGGCCTGCCGCTGATCGGCGCGCTGCCGCTGCGCACGCCACCGGATATAGTGCCGTTGTTGGCCGACAATCGCCTGTTCACGACACTGGCCGCCGTGCATATCACGGCCAGCGGCCTCGCCTTGCTGATTGCCAGCAACACGATTGATATGGGCCTGTTGATCCTGTCCAAGGCGGTAACGGTGGTGATCACCGCGCTATTGGGGATCGTAGGCGGCCACATGGCCTATCTCCAGATCACCGAAGGCCATGTCTTCGCTTTGTCCCCGCTCACGCCGGTGCTGATCGTGCTGGTCGGCTTCTGGGTGCTGTCCACCGTGCTCAGCGTGCCGACATTGCGCCAATTGGGCAATCTGCGCTTCCTCGTGGCCATTGCCATGGTGCTGGCGGGGCCGCTGGTGCTGGCGCTGCTTTAGGCTATTTCCCCTCGACTGCTTCCACCTCCACGGTGTCATTCCCGCGAAAGCGGGAACCTCCGTTTGCCGGCGGAAAGAAGAGGAACAGAGGTTCCCGCTTTCGCGGGAATGACACTGTGGGGACGTGAGAACAATGGCCTGCTGCAGGAATGCGACGAGCTAAGCCGCCAGCGTCACCACGACCGCGCCGCGGGGTGTGGCCACCACCGTATGCTCATATTGCACGCAGGGCGCCGATGGCGTGGCGACCAGCGTCCATTCGTCATCATCCGACTTCTGATCGGCCATGCGGCCGCCCAGCGACAGGAAAGGCTCGATGGTGAAGACCAGACCATTGGTCATCCGCCGCCGCTCGGTCCTGTCCGGCCAGGTAGCGATTTCGCCGGGCTCGTCATGCAGGCTATCGCCCACGCCGTGGCTGGCGAGATTGCGGATCAGCGTATAGCCGCCCTTCTTGGCGAACTTGCCGATGGCCTCGCCGATATCGGCCAGCGGCGCGCCCGCCTTGACCGCCCGGATGCCGGTCCACATGGCCTTCTTGCCGTCGCGGCACAGCGCATCGAGCCGCTTGTCGCCAGTGCCCAGCACATAGGAGGCGCCGGTATCGGCAAAGACACCGTTCTTTTCGGCCGAGACGTCGATATTGACCAGATCGCCCTCGTGCAGCACCCGATCGCCGGGAATGCCATGGGCGATTTCCTCGTTCACCGAAATGCAGGTTTCGCCGGGAAAATCATAGGTGATGATCGGCGCCGAACGCGCACCATGCTCGGCCAGCAGCCTTGCGCCGATCTCGTTGAGTTCGGCCGTGGTCATGCCGGGCCGCATGGCGGCGGCCATGGCGTCGCGTGTAATGGCGCAGATGCGGCCGATTTCCCTGAGCTTTTCGAGCTGCTCTTCAGTGGTGATGGTCACGCGTTCAACCCTTGTTAGCGAGGTAATAGGCCAGCAGGCCCTGGGTGGAGCTATCATGCCCCTCCCCGCTCTGCTTGCCCTCGACCTTGGGCAGCAGCGCCTTGGCGAGCTGCTTGCCAAGTTCGACGCCCCATTGGTCGTAGGAATTGACGTTCCAGATCACGCCCTGGGTGAACACCTTGTGCTCGTAGAGCGCCACCAGCGATCCCAGCGTTTCCGGCGTCAGCTGCTGGTAGAAGATCGTATTGGACGGCCGGTTGCCGGGGAAAACCTTGTGCGGGGTCAGTTCCTTGATCTGCGCCTTGTTCAGCCCCTGCGCCTTGAGCTCGGCAACGACCTCTTCCTCGGTCTTGCCCAGCATCAGCGCTTCGGACTGCGCCAGCACATTGGCCACCAGCTTGTCGTGATGCGGCGGCAGGCTTTCATGCGGCCGGGCCGCGATCAGGAAATCGGCCGGAATCACGTCCGTGCCCTGATGGATCAACTGGTAGAAGGCATGCTGCCCATTGGTGCCCGGCTCGCCCCAGACGATGGGGCCGGTCGACCAGGCGACCGGCTTGCCCGCCAGCGTCACCGACTTGCCGTTCGATTCCATGTCCTGCTGCTGCAGATAAGCAGCAAAGCGGGAAAGCCGCTGGTCATAGGGCAGCACGGCATGGGTCGAAAAGCCCCAGACATTGCGGTACCACACGCCCAGCAGGCCCATGATAACCGGCAGGTTTTCCTCCAGCGGCGTGCTGAGGAAGTGCTGGTCCATAGTGTCGGCGCCTTTGAGGAAGGCGGCGAAATTGTCGTAGCCGACGGCCAGAGCGATCGGCAGGCCGATGGCCGACCAGACCGAATAGCGGCCGCCGACCCAGTCCCAGAAACCGAAAATGCGGTCTTCGCGAATGCCGAATTTCTGGCAGGCGGGGATATTGGTCGAGACCGCAGCGAAATGATCCGCCACTGCAGCATCACCCAGCGCATCGGCGATCCATTTGCGCGCAGAGCCCGCATTGGTCATCGTCTCGTCGGTGGTAAAGGTCTTGGACGCAACGATAAATAGCGTCTTGCGCGGATCGAGGCGCTTGAGAATATCGTGGATATGGGCGCCATCGACATTGGACACGTAATGGGCGCGCAGGTCGGGCCGCGTATAGGGCTCGAGCGCCAGCGTCACCATGGCCGGGCCGAGATCGGAGCCACCAATGCCGATATTGACGATGTCGGTGAACTGCTCGCCGGTCTGCCCGCGGATTTCGCCATTGCGCACGGCATTGCTGAAAGCCTCGATCCGCCCCAGCACGGCGCGGATATCGGGCATGACATCCTTGCCATCGACCGGCACCGGACGATCGCCCTGATAGCGCAGGGCCATATGCATCACCGCGCGATCCTCGGTGATATTGATATGCTCGCCCTCGCACATCTGGGTGCGGCGTTCCTCGACCCCGGCCGCGCGGGCCAGGTCGAACAGCGCAGCCATCACCTCTTCGTCGATGCGGTTCTTGGAATAATCCAGCAGGATGCCCGCGCCCGTCGCCGAATAGCGCTTGAAGCGGTTGGGATCGACGGCAAACTGCACGCGCATGGGCTGGTCAGCCAGGCGCTTCTTGAGCTTGCCCAGGGCCTCGAAGCCCGCTTTGCGCCCGGATTTCGCCATGACGTTGAACCCTTTTCTGAACGTTAAAGAACCGGCAGGTCGCCCGCGGCCCATGCCGCGCGCGTCTCTGCCGCGAAATCGGTGAACCGGCCGCCCTCAATTGCGGTCCGGCAGCCCTGCACCAGCTCTTGATAGTAGTGCAGGTTGATCTGGGAAAGGACCATCGCGCCCAAAATCTCTTCAGTCTTAACAAGGTGATGGAGATAGGCGCGCGAAAAGCGGCGGCAATTTGGATTGGGCGAAGCCTCGTCGATCGGACGATGATCATCCTTATGCCGGGCATTTTTCAGGTTGATGACGCCGAAGCGCGTATAGACATGCCCATGCCGCCCGGCCCGGGTGGGATGGACGCAATCGAACATGTCGATACCCCGCCCGATAGCCCCTAGAATGTCGTCGGGCTTGCCGACGCCCATCAGGTAGCGCGGCCGGTCGGCCGGCAATTCGGGCGTGATGTCCTCGATGACGCGGAACATCACCTCCTGCGGTTCGCCCACGGCCAGCCCACCCACGGCATAGCCATCGAAGCCGATCGAGCGCAGCCCGGCCGCCGAGCGGCCGCGCAATTCGGCGTCGTCGCCGCCCTGTACGATGCCGAACAGGGCCCGGTTGAGCTGGTTGTTGAACGCGGTCTTGGAGCGGTCGGCCCAGCGGAGCGACAGCTCCATGGCCCGCTCCATCTCCTTGCGCTCGGCCGGCAGTGCGATGCACTCATCGAGCTGCATGATGATGTCGCTATCGAGCAGGGTCTGGATTTCGATCGACCGTTCGGGTGTCAGCTCGTGCGAGGAGCCGTCGATATGCGATTTAAACGTCACGCCGCGCTCGGTGAGCTTGCGCAGCTGGGCCAGCGACATGACCTGGAAGCCGCCGCTATCGGTGAGGATGGGCCGCTCCCAATCCATGAATGTGTGCAGCCCGCCCAGCGAAGCGACGCGCTCGGCACCGGGGCGCAGCATCAGGTGATAGGTATTGCCCAGCAGGATATCGGCGCCGGTGGCGCGCACCTGTTCGGGATACATGGCCTTGACCGTGCCGGCGGTGCCCACGGGCATGAAGGCGGGCGTCTGGATATCGCCGCGCGGCATGTCGATACGGCCGCGCCGGGCCATGCCATCGGTGGCGGAAAGGGTGAAAGTGACTTGTTTCATGTGCGCAGGTTCTAGACAATTGCCACGCGCGCGACAATGCATCTCGATCAGGCCGTGAAAGTACGATTTTCGCAGATTTCTGCCAAAGGTTTGATGGCGCTGTGGCGTCTAACGATAATGTCCAACTCGATTACCCGGTGACCTGATGATCCGACTGACTGTTCTTGCCGCAACTCTGGCGCTCATCGCCAGCCCCGCCTTTGCCCAGAACGACGCTGGCCCCCTGGGCGACAAGGTCGGCGAATTTGTCGGCTCCGGTGAAGGCGAGCTGAGCGCGGAGATCACCCATCTGCAAAACGACGTCTACGCCATTTCCATCACCACCACGGTGCCGATGGAAAACGACATTCCCGGCTGCGGCGGCGGCATCGATGGCGAAATGATCATGACCGAAACGGGCGGCAATTTCTTTGTCGAGAACGAGGATTACGAACAGGGCTCGACCAGCCCGCTCACCAACGAGCGCTATTGCGAGATCGGGGTGAATTTCGACGAGGACGGCTTCCTCAACCTCGAAGAACGCGGCGGCTGCATCGCCTATCACGGCGCCTCCTGCGGCTTCACCGGCCAGCTGATCAGCGTGAACGCGATCAACTGAGGTAGGCCGCAGTCTACACCCGCCTCCTCGGCTCTTCGCCTCCCTCCCCCTTGAGGGGAGGGATCGAGGGTGGGGGTGTCGGACCATCCAGGAACATCGAGTCCGTGGCGGCCTCGACACCCCCACCCTATCCCTCCCCTCAAGGG